>SEAY01000074.1 GCA_004144865.1 Comamonadaceae bacterium | reverse complement strand
CTGGCCTTCCTCGTCACCCACGAAGAGATCGCCGGCGCCGGCGGCGAAGTGGTGGTGGTCAACGTGCAGCCGGCGGTGCCGCCGCGCGTGAAGAGCATGGTGGGCTCCGCAGCCGTGGCCGACTACCACCGCGACGAATCCGAGAAGGTGCTCAAGCCGATCGGCAAGTTCCTCGAGCGCCACGGCATCGCCTACACCACGCGCTCGGCGGTCGGCCATCCCGGCGTGGAGATCGTGAAGGCGGCCAAGAAGGAAAAAGCCCAGATGATCGTGATGGGCACGCACGGCCACGGCATCCTTGGCCGCGCACTCCTGGGCAGCGTGGCGCAGAACGTCATCACCGACTGCGAGATGCCGGTCCTCCTGGTCAAGTGACCTGACCCCTCCCAGCGCGGCGCAGGATTCGTCCTACGGCCGCGCCGTTCCGCCTGTCCGATGATGGCGCCTTCGAGAGAAGAACGGACAAGCGAACAACGATGACTCGATTGGCGGCCTGGCTGGTGCTCGCCCTCGCGGCCGGCGTCCACGCGCAGCAGGATCCCGCGACGGTTCCCTCCTTCAAGGACATGGACAGCATGGAGGCGCGCGTGCAGGGCTGCGTCACCTGCCACGGGCAACAGGGCCAGGGCACCGCCGACGAGTACTTCCCGCGCATCGCCGGCAAGCCCGCGGCGTACCTGCACCGGCAGCTGATCGCCTTCCGCGACCTCGAGCGGCGCTACGCCCCCATGAACTACCTGGTGGCGTACCTCACCGACGACTACCTGCGCGAGATCGCCGAGTACTTCTCGAAGCAGCACCCGCCCTTCAGCCCGCCCCAGCCCGCCACGGTGCCCGCCAACGTGCTGGAACGCGGCCGCACGCTGGTGCAGAACGGCGACGGCAGCAAGCAGATCCCCGCCTGCGTCGCCTGCCACGGCGGCGGCCTCACCGGCATGGAGCCGGGCATCCCCGGCCTGGTGGGGCTGCGCCCGAACTACATCGCCGCGCAGCTCACGCGCTGGCGCACGGGCGAGCGGCGCGCCGGCGCGCCGGACTGCATGCACCGCATCGCCACCCGCCTGAGCGAGACCGACATCCAGGGCGTCTCCGCCTGGCTCGGCGCCCTGCCCGCCCCGCGCGAGCCGCAGCCCGGGAAGCGGAACAACACGCGCATGCCCATGGCCTGCGGGAGCCAGTCGTGACGCGGCGCGCCCTCACCGTCGTCGGCGTCCTCGCCCTGGTGTTCCTGGTCGCCGTGGGCTACGTGCTGTGGATGGCCAAGCCCTGGCAGCGCCTGCAGCCCTCTACCATCCGCGGCCCCGTGGCCAACGACGTGATCTCGCGCGGCGAATACCTCGCGCGCGCGGGCGACTGCGTGGCCTGCCACACCGCGCCCGGCGGCGTGGAGTTCGCGGGCCTGCGCGCGATGCCCACGCCTTTCGGCAACATCTATTCGCCCAACATCACCCCGGACGACGAGACCGGCATCGGCACGTGGACCGCCGACGAGTTCTACCGGATGATGCACACGGGCATCTCCAAGAGCGGGCAGCTGCTGTATCCGGCCATGCCGTTCGCCAACTACACGAAGGTCACGCGCGCGGACTCCGACGCGATGTACGCCTACCTGATGTCGGTGCGGCCGGTGAAGCAGCCGAACCGGCAGCACGAACTGCGCTTCCCCTACAACCAGCGCGAGCTGCTGCTCGGCTGGCGCACGCTCTATTTCCGGCAGGGCGAGTACGTGCAGGACCCGAAGCAGAGCGCCGAATGGAACCGCGGCGCCTACCTGGTGCAGGGGCTCGGCCACTGCTCCATGTGCCATACCGCTGTGTCCGCGCTGGGCGGCTCGCGCGAGCAGGAGGCGTTCAGCGGCGGGATGATCCCCAACCAGAACTGGTACGCGCCTTCGCTCACCTCCAACCGCGAGGCCGGCCTGGGCGAGTGGGAGATCCAGGACATCGTCGACCTGCTGCAGAAGGGCGTGTCCCGCCGCGGCACGGTGTACGGCCCGATGGCGGAGGTGACGTACCACAGCCTGCAGTACATGAGCGACGACGACGTGAAGGCGATGGCCGTGTACCTCAAGACGCTGCCGCCGCGCGGCGAGGCGCGCGCGCCGTCGCAGGCGCAGATGGTGGCGCCCGGCACGATGGAGCTGGGGCGCCGCATCTATGCGGCGCAGTGCGCGATGTGCCACGGCGACGAGGGCAAGGGCTTCCCGCCGCACTTCCCGCCGCTCGCCAACAACCAGTCGATCGAGATGGCCGTGCCGGTCAATCCGATCCGCATGATCCTTAACGGCGGCTACGCGCCCGCCACCCACAAGAACCCCCGGCCCTACGGCATGCCGCCCTTCGCGCACCTGCTGAACGACGAGGAGGTCGCCGCCGTGGCCACCTACATCCGCGTGGCCTGGGGCAACGGCGGCACGCCGGTGACCGCCTCGCAGGTGAACGCGCTGCGCGTCGTGCCGATCGAGTAGCCATGCAAGAGAACCCGACCCCAGCCGACGACGACGCCGTCGAGAAGATCGTGCGCGAAGGCCCGTCCGGCACCTGGGCGGTCGCCGGCGTGGCGACGTTCATCGTGGTGCTGATCTACTTCCTCTTCTATTTCCTCGCCTACCTGCCGCGGGGGGCGACGCAATGAACGGCGCCGTGCACCATTCTCCCGGCGCGGAAGCGGCCGAGCGCGCCGAGCGGCGCTGGGCCTGGGTGGTTGCGGCGATCATCTTCGTGCTCATCGCCATGATGGTGTGGACGGGCCTGCACTGGGCCGCGATGCCGCCCTCGCGCGTGGAGGTGATCGACCCGCGCACGCTGCACATCAGCGGGGAATTCGTCGAGGACAACCTCGGCACCCGCGTGGAGGCGGATGGCCGCGTGGTCGTGCGCCTCGTCGCGCAGCAGTACTCGTTCACGCCGCAGTGCATCGTGGTGCCGGCCGGCACGCCGGTCACCTTCCGCGGCACGGCGAGCGACGCCATCCATGGCTTCGTGGTCGGCAAGACCAACGCCAACACGATGCTGATCCCCGGCTTCGTCGCCACCTTCACCGCCAGCTTCCCCCAGGTGGGCGAGCAGCTCATGCCCTGCCACGAGTACTGCGGCACCGGGCACGAAGGCATGTGGGCGCGCGTGCAGGTGATCGACAAGCTGGACTTCATGCAGCAGGCGCAGCCGGGAAGGAGCATGAGCTGTGTTCCTCGCTAGGCGCCTCGTCCTCGCCCACTTCTGGGTGGCCTTCGTGGCCTTCGCGGTCGCGCTCGTGCTGGGCGAATGGCAGATGGTGGTGCGCAGCCCGCAATCGCCCTGGGTGAACAACCCGGAGCTGTACTACCGCTCGGTCACCGCGCACGGCACCGTGATGGGCTACGTGCTCCCCACGCTGGTGGCGATGGGCTTCGGCTACGCGCTGACGGAACTTTCGCTCAAGCGCGCGCTGCTCGGTGTGCGCTGGGCGTGGACCGGCTTCTGGCTGGTGGTGGTGGGCACCGTGATGGCGGCGACGCCGGTCGCGCTGGGCAAGGCCTCGGTGCTCTACACCTTCTACCCGCCCATGATCGCCAACGTCTTCTACTACCTGGGCATCGTGCTGGTGGTGGTGGGCTCCTGGATCTGGGTGGGCCTCACTTCGTGGAACCTGCACCGCTGGAAGAAGGACCACCCGGACGAGAAGATCCCGCTGGCCATGTTCGGCAACGCCGCCGGCGCCTACCTGTGGGCCTGGACCTCGCTGGGCGCCGCCTCCGAGATCCTGCTGCTGATCCTGCCGGCCGCCTTCGGCTGGAAGGACACCATCGATGCCGGCCTGTCGCGCGTGCTGTTCTCCTGGACGCTGCACGCCATCGTGTACTTCTGGCTGATGCCCGCGTACATCGCCTTCTACGCGATCATCCCGCGCGCCATCGGCGGGCGCCTGTACAGCGACACGATGGGCCGCGTGGCCTTCGTGCTGTTCCTCGTGTTCTCCATGCCGATCGGCATCCACCACCTGTTCGCCGATCCCCAGGTGGGCGCGGGCTTCAAGTTCGTGCACGCGGTGTTCACGGCGATGGTGTCGGTGCCCACGCTGCTGACGGTGTTCACCATCTGCGCCTCGGTGGAGATCGCCGCGCGCCTGCGCGGCGGGCGCGGCGCCTTCGGCTGGGTCAAGGCCCTGCCCTGGGACAACCCGTACATGCTGGCGGTGACCTTCTCGTTCATCATGCTCGGCTTCGGCGGCGCCGGCGGCATCATCAACATGAGCTACCAGCTCAACGAGACGGTGCACAACACGCAGTGGATCACCGGCCACTTCCACCTGATCTTCGCCGGCGCCATCGTGATCATGTACTTCGTGATCGCCTACGACCTGTGGCCGCAGTTGCTGCCGGGCGCCCGGCCCTCGGTGCGGCTGGTGAAATGGCAGCTGTGGCTGTGGTTCGTCGGCATGATGGTCACCACCATCCCCTGGCACTTCACCGGGCTGCTGGGGATGCCGCGGCGCATGGCCTACTTCGACTACAGCCATCCGGCGCTGCAGCCGCAGGCGATCACGGTCACCATCTCCTCCATGGGCGGGCTGCTGCTGGTGATCTCCGGACTGATGTTCCTCTGGATCCTGGCCACGGCGCGCGGCAAGCCGGCCGCGACCGCCCTGCCCTACACCTTCAGCACGCCGGTGCACGCCGGGCCGGTGCCGAAGGCGCTGAATGGCTTCACGCTGTGGATAGCCCTGATGGTCGCGCTCACGGTGGTGAACTACGGCTTCCCCATCGTGCAGCTCGCCATGATCGAGGAGACGTCCGTGCCGGTGGTGCGCGTGGGAGGCCCGCGATGAACCGCGACGAGCGCCTGATGAGCGCGCCCGTGCGCCTGGCGCTCGCCGCGCTGGCCGTGATGCTGGTCCTCTCGATCGCCGTCGGCTTCCTCTGGCTGCCGCTCGTGAAGCCCGACTTCGCC
This sequence comes from Comamonadaceae bacterium, assembly GCA_004144865.1. Classification (GTDB taxonomy): domain Bacteria; phylum Pseudomonadota; class Gammaproteobacteria; order Burkholderiales; family Burkholderiaceae_C; genus Ramlibacter. Next base: position 12,981 of record SEAY01000074.1, on the reverse strand, counting down.
CAGGGCGGCCTGTGGGAGGCAATCTGCCGCGCGGCGGGCGTCCCCGCCACGTGGTACCAGCCACTCGCGAAGGAAGACCCCGGCGCGAGCCGCTTCCCCATCGTGCCCGTGCCCGCGACCTTCGCCGGGGGCGACATCGGCCGCGGCGGCACGCTGGCGCTGAACTGCACCATGTGCCACGGCGCGCGCGGCGTGAGCTCCTCCGACGTCCCCAACCTCGCGGGCCAGTACGGCGAGGTGACCTTCAAGCAGCTCGTCGACTACAAGAACGGCCAGCGGGCGCACGCGCTGATGCAGGGGCTGGCGCGCGGCCTGAGCGAACAGGACATCCGCGACCTGGCGGCCTTCTATGCGCAGCTGCCGCGGCCGGCACCCGCGCCGGAGAGCGAGCCGGTCCCGGGGGTGGTGGCCGTGGGCGACCCCATGCGCAACATCGCGCCCTGCGCGTCCTGCCACGGCGGCATCGACAAGAAGCCCGGCAGCCCCTGGCTGGAAGGCATGCCGCAGGCCTATCTCGCCGCGCAGATGCGGGCCTTCGCCGCCGGCACCCGGCGCAACGACCCGCATGGGGTGATGCGCAACATCGCGCGCCAGATGAAGCCGGAGGAGATCGAGGCTTCCGCGCGCTACTACGCCAGCCGCGCCATCGTGGCCGGGCAAACGCCCGCCGCGCGCTAGGGCCGGGCCGGCTGCCCGCCTTCCGCGAGCCAGGCGATGTTGGCCAGCAGGCTCGCGGGCTCCACCGGCTTGGACAGGTGCACCGAGAAGCCGGACTGCAGCGCGCGCTGGCGGTCCTCGGCCCGTGCGAAGGCGGTCAGCGCGATGGCGGGAATGACCCCGCCATGCTCCGGGGCCAGCGCGCGCAGCCGGCGCACCAGCTCGTAGCCGTCGGCGTCCGGCATGCCGATGTCCGACACGAGCACGGCCGGCTTCTGCTCCTGCAGGATCTTCCAGGCGCCGTCGGTGCTCGAGGCGAAGAGCACCTGCGCGTTGGCGTCCTGCAGCACGCGCGCGAGCAGCTCCAGCACGTCGGGCTCGTCGTCGACGACCAGCACCTTCAGGCCGCCCAGGTCCGTCGCGCCGGCGCCCAGCGTGCGCAAGGCCTCGCCGGCCAGGCCGCGCTCCTGCGGCGGCAGGCGCACGGTGAAGCAGGCGCCGCGGCCCTCGCCCTCGCTGTCGGCGCGGATCGTTCCGCCATGCAGTTCCACCAGGTTGCGCACGATCGCCAGGCCCAGCCCCAGCCCGCCGAACCGGCGCGTCGTGGAGCCGTCCGCCTGCCGGAACCGCTCGAACACGTGCGGCAGGAATTCGGGCTTGATGCCCACGCCGGTGTCGCGCACCTCGATGCGCGCCCAGCCCGCGTCGCTGCGCAGCCGCACGGTGACGGTGCCGCCGCGCGGGCTGAACTTCACGGCATTGGTGAGCAGGTTCCACACCACCTGCTGCAGCCGGGTCGGGTCGGCCATCACGGTGGGCACTTCCTCGTCGGCGAGCACGTCGATCACCACGCCGGCCACCGCCGCGCCGGGTCGCAGGGTCTCGACGGCCGCCTCCACGAATTCCAGCGGCGCCAGCGGCCGCAGGTCGAGCGCCATCTTGCCCGAGGTGATGCGGCTCATGTCCAGCAGGTCCTCGATCAGCTGCGTCTGGGCGCGCGCGCTGCGCTCGATCACGTCCACGCCCTTCTGCAGCGAAGGATCGCCGGCGGCCTTGCGGCGCAGCACGTGCACCCAGCCCAGGATGGCGCTCAGGGGCGTGCGCAGCTCGTGCGAGAGCGTGGCGAGGAACTCGTCCTTGACGCGGCTGGCGCGCTCCGCCTCCCCGCGCGCCGCACGCTCGCTTTCGAGCAGTTGCGTGCGCTCGACCGCGGCGCGCTGCGCCTCCAGGTAGAGCCGCGCGTTTTCTTCCTGCTGGCGCTTGCGCTCGGTGATGTCCACCGAGGAGCCGATGAGGCCGATGACCGCACCGCTCGCATCGCGCAGGGGCATCTTGGTGGAATGCCACCAGGCCGGCCGGCCGCCGGCCACGTGCACCTCCTCCTCCAGCTGCTCCATCTCGCCGCTCTCCATGATGCGGCGGTCGTTCGCCATGACGCGCGCGGCCTGCGCCTGGTCGGCCAGCAGCTCGGCGTCGGTGCGGCCCACGTAGGCCTCCGGCGGCAGTCCCAGCAGTTCGGAAGTGCCCCGGTTGCCCATGAGCAGCCGGCCCTCCCGGTCCTTGGCATACACGACGCCCGGCACGGCCTCGAAGAAGGTGCGCAGCAGCGCGTTGGCCTGGTCGCGCTCGGCCTCCGCGCGGCGGCGTTCGCCGATGTCCAGCAACACGCCCGGAAAGCGCACGGGCGCGCCGGCGGCGTCCATCTCGACCCGGCCGTTCGCCTCGATCCAGTGCCAGTCGCCATCGTGCTGGCGCACGCGGTACTCGCAGCGATACGGGCCGCCGCGCGCCATCGCCGCCGACACCGCCTGCTGCACCCTCGGAATGTCGTCGGGATGGATGGACGCCATCACCTGCTCCAGGCGCAGCCCTGCGCGGCATTGCTGCTCGCTGAGCCCGAACGACCGCGCGAAGCGCGCGTCGGCGATGAAATGGTCGTTCGGCACGTCCCACACCCAGGTGCCGATGATCGCCCCCGCATCCAGCGCGAGCTGCACCCGCTCCGCGGCCGCCGCGGCGGCGCGTTCCGCCTCGACCTGGGCGGTGGTTTCGTTGCAGGCGCAGAAGAAGCCCTGCACCGCGCCGTCGCCATTGCGCACCGGCGAGAAGAAGAACGAGAAGTGCGTGTCCTCCGGATGGCCATGCCGGTGCAGCACCAGGTGGATGTCGTCCATGTGCACGGCGTCGCCGCCGTAGGTGCGCTCGACGAGCGGCTCCAGCGCGGCACGGATCTCGGCCCAGACCTCGAGGAAATCGCGGCCCAGCGCCGCCGGGTGCTTGCTGCCCAGGACGGCCGTGTACGCCGAGTTGTAGATCAGGGTGCGGCCGGGTCCCCAGCAGATGTGCATCGGCTGGTTCGATCCGAGCATGATGGCCACCAGCGTCTTCAGGGCCTCCGGCCAGCCGGCCGGAGGGCCGAGCGGCGTGCCATCCCAGGCGTGGCCGCGCAGCAGCGCGCCGGCAGGGCCGCCGCCCTGCAGGAAGTGGAGGGGCTGGATCATGGCGCGGGAATCCCTTCGACTGCGGGAGGCGCGCCCACGAATGCACGGGCGACGGGCCGGAGCCGCCAGGCATTGTCGGGGCATGCGCCGGAAATTGTCGTAGGACGGCAGCGCGACTGTCGAGCGGCGCGCCGTGGCGCCGTTGACGTGGATCAAGCCGGGGCCGGGCGCCGCTCCTAAGCTCGCAGCAACTCCCATCGCCCCCGTGAAGATCGCGCCCACCCTCACCGCCAAGCTGGTCGCCACCGGCATCGGCCTGCTGCTGCTGGCGCTGACCTCCATCAGCCTGACGCTGTGGGTCACCTGGAACCTGCAGGGCGGCGCCGCGGCCGTGAACGAGGCGGGCCGGATGCGCATGCAGACCTACCGGCTGGCGCTGCACCTCGCCGCGCCGGAACACCGCGAGGAAGCGCTGGCGCTCGCACGCGGATTCGAGGCGAGCCTGTCGCTGCTCGAGGAAGGCGATCCCTCCCGGCCGCTCTTCGTGCCCTGGTCGGACGCGACCCGCGAGCGCTTCGCCGAGGTGCGCGCGCGCTGGCAGGAACTGCGCACGCGCTGGCTTGCCCAGGACCCGGCCCTCGACGTGCGCGCGGATGCCGACGGCTTCGTCGCGCTGGTGGACGGCTTCGTCGGCGCGATCGAGGCGCAGATCGCGCGCTGGACGGCCGTGCTGCACGCCTTCCAGCTCGCGCTGGTCGGGCTCGCCATCGCGAGCGCGGTGGTGCTGTTCTATGCCGGCTACCTGTTCGTGCTCAATCCGGTGGCGCGCCTGCGCCGCGGCCTGGCGGCGGTGCAGGCCGGCAACTTCGCCACGCGCATCGACGCGGGCAGCCGCGACGAATTCGGCGAACTCGCGGCCGGCTTCAACGAGATGGCGAGCACGCTGCAGTCGCTCTACGGCGGCCTCGAGCAGAAGGTGCAGGAGAAGACCGAGCGGCTCGAACTGAAGCGGCGGCGGCTCGCCGACCTGTACGAGGTCAGCGCCTTCGTCGCCGACGCGCCCACGCTGGACGCGCTGGCCAACGGCTTCGCGCGCCACGTGCGCCGCATCGCCGCTGCCGATTCCGCCGCGATCCGCTGGTGCGACGAGGGCAACAGCCGCTACCTGCTGCTCGCCCAGGACCAGTTGCCCGCCGCCCTGGCCGCCGGCGAGGCCTGCCTGGAAGCCGCCGCCTGCCACTGCGGTCCCGGCGCCACCCAGTCCGCCGGCGCGCGCGTGATCCCGATCCGCGGCGCCGCGCCGCTGCCCCAGGACCATTGCCGCCGCGCCGGCTTCGCCACCGTGGTGTCTGTGCCGGTGCGCCTGCACGAACGCACCCTGGCGGAACTCAACCTGTTCTTCCGCGAGCCGCGCGTGCTGGAGGAGGACGAACGCGAGTTGCTGGAGGCGCTGGCGGCGCATCTCGCCGGTGCGATGGAAGGCCTGCGCGCCGCCGCGATGGAACGCGAGGCGGCCGTGGCGGAAGAGCGGGGGCTGCTCGCGCGCGAGCTGCACGATTCGATCGCGCAGTCGCTCGCCTTCATGAAGATCCAGGTGCAGCTGCTGCGCCAGGCCAGCCAGCGCGGCGACGGCGCGGCCGTGCAGCGCATCACCGGCGAGCTGGACGCGGGCGTGCGCGAGAGCTATGCCGACGTGCGCGAACTGCTGCTGCACTTCCGCACGCGCACCACGGGGGAAGACATTGCCGCGGCGCTGCGCACCACGCTGCAGAAGTTCGAACACCAGACCGGCCTGGGGACGCACCTGGAGATCGCCGGCCACGGCATCGCCCTGCCGGCCGACGTGCAGGTGCAGGTGCTGCACATCCTGCAGGAGGCGCTGTCCAACGTGCGCAAGCACGCCGGAGCCCGCCTCGTGGCGGTGCGCGTGGAGTCGGCGCCGCACTGGCGCTTCGAGGTGCGCGACGACGGCCAGGGCTTCGACGCCACGCACCCCGGCCGCGACAGCACGCATGTCGGCCTGCGGATCATGGAGGAGCGCGCGCTGCGCATAGGCGCCAAGGTGCGGGTGCGATCCGCCCCGGGCGAGGGCTGCACCGTGACGCTGGACCTGCCCGCGGCCCCGCGCGTGGCGCCGCACCGCGAGGCCGTCGAGGCCGCGGCCTAGGGAGCGATACGCATGCCTGCCATCCGCCTGCTGGTCGTGGACGACCACAACCTGTTCCGCCGCGGCCTCGTGGCCCTGCTCGCGGGGGACCCGGACCTGGAGGTCGCGGGGGAGGCGGGCGATGCGGCCGAAGCGGTGCGCAAGGCGCAGGCGCTGCAGCCCGACGTGGTGCTCCTGGACAACCACCTGCCCGGCGCGACGGGGCTGCAGGCGCTGGCCGAACTCCGGGCGGCGGCGCCCGCGGCGCGCATCGTCATGCTCACCGTGAGTGAGGACGAACAGGACCTGCGCGCGGCCCTGCGCGGCGGCGCCAACGGCTACCTCCTCAAGACCATCGAGGGCGACGCGCTCGGCGCGGCGCTGCAGCGCGTGATGCGCGGCGAGCCCGTGGTGAGCCCGGAGATGATGGGCAAGCTCGTGGCCGCGGTGCAGGCACCGGTTCCGACGGCGCGGGCAGGCGCAGCGCCTGAGCCGCTGGCGCAACTCTCGCCGCGCGAGCAGGAGGTGCTGCGGCAGATCGCGCGCGGCGCCAGCAACAAGGAGATCGCGCGCACGCTGGACATCGCCGAGACGACGGTGAAGATCCACGTGCAACACATCCTGCGCAAGCTGGGCGTGAGTTCGCGCGTGCAGGCGGCACTCGCCGCCGGCACCCCCGCGCCGGCCGGGGGTTCGCTGCATCAAGCTTGACTTCGGTCAAATGGGACGTGTCGGGGGCTTCCTACCATAGGTGTATTCCAAATACACCTTATGGAACCAGAGGAGTCCGCATGACCCAGACCGCTTCCCGCATCGACGTCCGCACCATCGCGCCCCGCGACCGGCACCCGCTGATCTTCTCCACCTTCGGCAAGCTGGCCCGCGGCCAGGCCCTGGAGCTGGTGAACGACCACGACCCGCGCCCGCTGTATTTCCAGTTCGACGCCCAGATGCCGGGCCAGTTCGAGTGGCAATACCTCGAGCAGGGCCCCGACCTGTGGCGCGTCGCCATCACGCGCACCGCCACGGCGCACGAGTCCGGCAGCTGCTGCGGCAGCTGCGGCGGCGCCTGACCTTCCTTCCCCCCTGAACACCAGGAAAACACCATCATGAAAAGCAACAAGATGCTGTGGCGGTGGCTCGGATTCATATTCGTGCTGTCGTTCGGCGCCCTCGGCTATCTCGGCCTCCAGATCTACCTGACGGCGCCCCCCATCCCCAAGACCGTCGCGGCAAGCGACGGCCAGGTCCTCTTCACCGGCGAGCAGATCCAGCGCGGCCAGCAGGTCTGGCTGGCCGCCGGCGGCCAGCAGCAGGGCTCCGTCTGGGGCCACGGCGCCTACGTGGCGCCGGACTGGTCGGCCGACTGGCTGCACCGCGAAGCGGTCATCCTGAAGGACCTGCGCACCAAGGCGATCGCCGACGATCCGAAGGCCATGACGGCCTCCGAGCGCGGCGCCGTCGAGGGCGGCCTGAAGGAGGAAATGCGGCGCAACACCTACGACGCCGCCACCGGCGCCGTGACGGTGTCGACGATGCGCGCCCAGGCGATCCGCCAGGTCGCCGACCACTACAGCGCCCTCTTCGGCAACGACCAGTCGCTCGCCACGCTGCGCGAGCAGTACGCGATGACCGACGACACGGTGCCGGGCAAGGCCGACCGCGAAGCGCTCACCGCGTTCTTCTTCTGGAGCTCGTGGGCCGCGGCCACCGACCGTCCCGGCGAGGAAGGCCTCTCCTACACCAGCAACTGGCCGCACGAGCCGCTGGTCGGCAACACGCTGACCGCCTCGGCCGCCATCTGGTCGATGGTCTCCATCATCCTGCTGCTCGCCGCCATCGCCGCGATGCTGTGGCTGCACGGCGCGGGCAAGCACGAGGAAGAAGCGGTCCCGCCGAAATCGGACCCGCTGGCCGGCGTGACCGCCACGCCGTCGATGAAGGCCACGCGCAAGTACTTCTTCGTGGTGGTCGGCCTGATGCTGCTGCAGATCGCCATGGGCATCATCACCGCGCACTACGCGGTGGAAGGCCAGTCGCTGTTCGGCCTGCCGCTCGCGGACTTCCTGCCCTACGTGACCAGCCGCACGATCCACACCCAGGTCGGCATCTTCTGGATCGCCACCGCCTGGCTGGCCACCGGCCTGTACATCGCGCCGATGCTGGGAGGCAAGGAGCCGAAGTTCCAGAAGCTGGGCACCGACTTCCTGTTCTACGCGCTCGTCTTCATCGTGGTCGGCTCCACCCTCACGGGCTGGCTGGGCACGCTGCAGCGCAGCGGCACCGAGTTCAGCTTCTGGCTGGGCAACCAGGGCCTCGAGTTCACCTCGATGGGCCGCGTGTGGCAGTACCTGCTGTTCGTCGGCCTGCTGCTGTGGGCCGTGCTGCTGGGCCGCGCCCTGTGGCCCGCGCTGAAGACGCCCTCGGAAAGCCGCGGCCTGATCGCCATGGTGTTCCTGTCGGCCACCTGCATCGGCGGCTTCTACGCGACGTCCCTCACCTGGGGCCAGAACACGCACTACTCGATGGTCGAATACTGGCGCTGGTGGCTGGTCCACCTCTGGGTGGAAGGCTTCTTCGAGGTGTTCGCCACCGCCGTCATCGCGCTGATCTTCACCAAGCTGGGCCTGGTGCGCGCCACGAGCGCCAACCGCGCCATCATCGCCGAGACCATCGTGTTCCTGTTCGGCGGCATCCTGGGCACGCTGCACCACCTGTACTGGACCGGCACGCCCACCTCGGTGATCGCCGTCGGCGCCGTGTTCTCCGCACTGGAAGTCGTGCCGCTCACGCTGATCGGCCTGGAAGCGCTGCAGACCTGGCGCCGCACGCAGGGCACGCCCTGGCTCGCCACCTACAAGTGGCCGGTGCTGTGCTTCGTCGCGGTGGGATTCTGGAACACCGTCGGTGCCGGCCTGCTGGGCTTCGCCATCAACCCGCCCGCCTCGCTGTACTACGTGCAGGGCCTGAACATGACCGCCGCCCACGGCCACGCCGCGCTCTTCGGTGTGTACGGCATGCTGGGCATCGGCCTGATGCTGTTCTGCCTGCGCGGCCTGTATGCGCGCCACCTGCATGCCGACGGCCTGATCAAGCCCGCCTTCTGGGGCCTGAACATCGGCCTCGCGATGATGGTGTTCATGTCGCTGCTGCCGGCCGGCATCTACCAGGCCTACGCCGCGGTCACCAAGGGCCTGTGGTACGCCCGCTCGCCGGAGATCATCCACTCGCCGGTAATGGAAACGCTGGTGTGGATGCGGGTGCCCGGTGACGTGCTGTTCGCCATCGGCGCCGGCTTCCTGGCCCTGTATGCGTTCCGCCTGATCCGTCCCGGCAAGGGACGGGCGGAACTCTCCGCGGGAGCGACACCCGCACGCACCTGATCTCGATCAGACGGGCCGGCGCAAGCCGGCCTTATTCTTTTGACAGGCCATGAAACTCACCACCTTCACCGATTACAGCCTGCGCGTGCTGATCTACCTGGCCGCGCAGCCGGGGCAGCGCGCCACGATCGGCCAGGTCGCCGCGGCCTACCAGGTCTCGGAGAACCACCTGGTGAAGGTGGTGCACTTCCTGGGCAAGCAGGGCTGGCTGCGCAACCTGCGCGGCAAAGGCGGCGGGCTCGAGCTGGCGCTGCCGCCGGAACGCATCGGCGTCGGCCAGCTCGTGCGGCAGACCGAGGGCGAGGCCGTGGCCGAGTGCCTGGGCGACGCACGCGGCGACTGCTGCATCGCGCCGAGCTGCCGGCTCAAGGGCGTGCTGTCCGAAGCGGTAACCGCCTTCTACGGCGTGCTGGACCGCTACACGCTGGCCGACCTGGTGAGCAACGCGCCGCAACTCGCGCAGATCCTTTTCGTCGAACATCCCATCCGGGCGCAGCGTGTGTCCCCACGGAAGGCAGCATGAGCGAGAGCCGATTCCCCTACGAAGGGCCGCAGGACCTGCTGCCCACCCTCACGGCGGCGCTGGAACGCGTCGTCGATCCCGAGGTCGCGATGAACATCGTCGACGTCGGCCTGATCTATGGCGTCACCGCCAGGGACGGCCGCGTGGACGTGAACGTGACCATGACCTCCGCCGCCTGCCCGGTGGCCGACGTCATCGTCGAAGACATTGAATTCCAGCTGGACCAGTCGCTCCCCGAGGAGTGGAAGATCCACGTCGAGCTGGTCTGGGAGCCCCCATGGACGGCGCAACGCATGAGCGGCAAGGCGCGGCTCCTGATGGGGTGGTGACCCCCCGCGCCGCCGCTGGCACCGTGCTGGCCGCGTGCGTGGCGGCCGCGCTCGTGGCCGGCGTGCTGGGCGGGTTGCTGCGCGTCGGCGTGGCGATCCCCGGCACGGCGGGCAGCGACTGGCTGGGGCGCGGTGCCCTCGCGCACGCCGCCCTGATGATGTGCGGCTTCCTCGGTACCGTGATCGGCGTCGAGCGCGCCGTGGCAGCACGGCGCGCGGAGGCCTGGCTCGCGCCGCTGGCCTCGGGGCTGGCCGGCGTGGCGCTGCTGCGGGGCGAGCCGGCATTGGCGGGTGTCCTGCTGGTCCTGGCTGCCACGATGTTCGTCGCCGTGAACGTGCTGCTGCTGATGCGCCAGCGCGCGGGCCACACCGCACTGCTGCTCGCGAGCGCCTGCGCCTGGTGGGTGGGCAATGCGCTCTTCGCTTCCGGGGCGTCGCCGGGCGCGGTCCTGCCGTGGTGGTTCGCCTTCCTGGTGATGACCATCGCGGCGGAGCGCCTGGAGATGACGCGCCTGATGCGCAGGCGCCCGGGCGCCTCGCCTGCGCTGGTGCTGCTGCTGGGTGTCCTGGGCGTGGGCGCGGCGCTGTCGGGGCCGTGGCCCGTGGCCGGCGGACTGTTGTTCGGCGGCGCCCTCCTCGCCCTGGCCGCATGGCTCTTCGCCTTCGACATCGCCCGCCGCACGGTGCGCGCCGAGGGGCTCCCGCGCTACATGGCGGTGTGCCTGCTCGGGGGCTATGCGTGGCTCGCGGTGGGCGGCATCGCGTGGATGGCGACGGCGCTGGGGCACCCCGCGCGCGATGCGGCGCTGCACGCCCTGGGACTCGGCTTCATCGTGAGCATGATCATGGGCCACGCGCCGGTGATCCTGCCGGCCATCGCGCGCATCAAGCTGCTGTTCGGCGGCTTCTTCTACGTCCCGCTCGCGCTGCTGCACGGCTCGCTGCTGCTGCGGCTGGGCGCGGGCTTCCTCGATTTCGACCGGCGCGCCGACGGCGCGCTGGGCAACGCATTCGCCATCGCCCTCTTCGCCGCGACCGCGGTGGGCGCGGCGCTCGCCTGGCGGCGCCGCTTCGGCGGCCGCACCGGCACACGGAGATCCCCATGAGCTTCATCCCGATCGAAGAGCCGCCGCGCCCCGCGCCCCGCGGCTTCGCCCTTTGGCAACTGGGCTTCCGCCCGTTCTACCTGCTCGCGAGCGCCTTCGCGGCGCTTTCCATCCTGCTGTGGTCGCTGCAGTTCACGGGCCGGCTGCCGGCGCCCTACCTGCCCGCGCCGCTGTGGCATGCGCACGAGATGCTGTTCGGCTTCACCCTGGCCGTGGTGGTCGGCTTCCTCTTCACGGCGGGCCGCAACTGGACGGGCCTGCCCACGCCCACGGGCGGCAAGCTGGCCGCGCTGGCAGCGTTGTGGATCGCGGGGCGTGTGCTGGTGCTGTCACCGTGGGGCTGGGCGTCGGCCCTTGTGAATGCGGCCTTCCCGCTGGCAGCCGCCGTGGCGCTGGGCGTTCCGTTCGTGCGTTCGGGCAACCGGCGCAACTACTTCTTCCTGGTCCTGCTCGCGCTGCTGGCCTGCGCCAGTTTCGCGGTGCACCTGGAGCAGCTGGGCGTGATCGCCGTGCCCGGCTGGGTCGGCATCCAGGTCGCGCTCGACGCGGTGCTGTTCATCCTGTGCGTGATGGGCGGGCGGGTGATCCCCATGTTCACCAACAATGGCGTGCCGGGTGCGCAGGCGAAGCGGCAACCCTGGCTGGAGAAGGCGGCGCTCGGCTCGGTGCTGGCGCTGCTGGCGGCCGACGTGCTGCGCGTGCCGGCGCCCGTCCTCGTCGCCGTCACGGCCGTCGCAGCGCTTGCGCACCTCGCGCGCTGGCTGCTGTGGCAGCCGTGGACGACCTTGCGCACGCCGCTGGTGTGGGTGCTGCACCTGGCCTATCTGTGGATCCCCGTGCACCTCGCGCTGCGTGGTTTTGCCGCTGCGGGGTGGATGGCGACGTCGCCAGCGGCCCATGCGCTGACGGTGGGTGCGGTCGGCGGCCTCATCATCGGCATGATGACCCGCACCGCGCGCGGCCACACGGCGCGGCCGCTGCGCGCCGACGGCCGCGACGTCACGGCCTTCGTGCTGGTGGCGCTCGCCGCGTTCGTGCGCGTGCTCGGGCCCGTCGTCGCGCCGGCGTGGATGCTGCAGGCGATCCTCGTCTCCGGCGTGCTCTGGTCGGCGGGGTTCGCGGTGTATTTCCTCGCCTACTGGAACGTGCTGACGCGCCCGCGCCTCGACGGCAAGCCGGGGTGAACTGCCGCCTGCGGCGGACTTGATGTTTCGCAGGAATGCGTGATGCTGCCGGAACATTGCCTCCTTCCGGCGGCTCCCTACCAGCAGGAGGCCATGCACCCGCGTGCGATGGCCCCAACCCTGAAACCAAGGAGCCTGCCATGAACTTCGCGATCCCCGAATCCCTGCAACGCGAACACGAGGCCTTGCACGAGCGGCTGCGCCAGGCGACCCAGGCCGGCGGCGAGGTCGGCGAGGCGGCGAAGGCGCTCGCGCGGCTGATGCATCCCCACTTCGTGAAGGAGGACCAGATCGCGCTGCCGCCGCTGGGCCTGCTGGCGGCTCTCGCACGCGGCGAGTCCCCGGAGGAGATGGCGGGGGTGCTGGAACTCACCGACCGCTTGCGCGCCGAGTTGCCGCAGATGCTGGCGGAACACCAGGCGATCGTCACCGCCCTCGATGCCTTGCGCGAGGCGGCCGGGCGCGCCGGGCGTAGCGACATCGTGGCTTTCGCCGAAGACCTCGTCGAACACGCACGCACCGAGGAAGAGGTGATGTACCCCGCCGCGGTGCTGGTCGGGGAGGTGGTGCGGCAGCGGCTGGACGCGCGCCGCCCGGCGCCGGCGTCTCCTTGATCTGCATCAGAAGGTGCATGGGAGGTGCACCTTCATATTGCGCTGCATCAATGCTCGCCTGGACCTCGAACCCTACAGTCATTGCAACGGTTCAATAAAAAGAACGTTGGCCCCGCGGGGGCCTTACCCGCGATGACAAGAAAGTTCAGGTAAGCAAGATGTCCCGAGTGTTCGCTCCCATCCCGTTCGCTGTCGCCGTGCTGTTCGTGTCGGCGCCCCTGATCGGTTCGGTCGGCGCCACCGCCGTGGCGAAGAATGCCGCCACCAAGCCCGCCGCCACCGCACCCGCCACCCAGGCTGCCGTGCACAGGATCGTGCTCAAGACCGGCATGGCCGGCGGCAAGATGGTCTACATCGACGACAAGGGCGGCGTGAACCCCACGATCAAGGGCAAGATCGGCGACACGGTGGAGATCACCATCTCCAGCGGCGAAGGCGCCCAGCACGACATCGTGGTCGACGAGCTGAAGGTCAAGTCCCCGATGTTCGACGGCAAGAGCAAGCCCACCAAGGTGAGCTTCAAGCTCACCCAGTCGGGCAAGTTCACCTACTACTGCTCGGTGCCCGGCCACCGCCAGATCGGCATGGAAGGCACGCT
>SEAY01000073.1 GCA_004144865.1 Comamonadaceae bacterium | reverse complement strand
CTGTACCTGGAGGACGTGAGCGTCAGCTTCGACGGCTTCCGCGCGATCAACAAGCTGTCGCTCGACATCGCGCCGGGCGAGCTGCGCTGCATCATCGGCCCCAACGGCGCCGGCAAGACCACGATGATGGACATCATCACGGGCAAGACGCGGCCCGATGCCGGCACGGTTTTCTTCGGCAGCACCATCGACCTGCTGCGCTACAAGGAAGCCGAGATCGCGCAGATGGGCATAGGGCGCAAGTTCCAGAAGCCCACGGTGTTCGAACAGCTCACGGTGTACGAGAACCTGGAGCTGGCGCTGAAGACGGACAAGGGCGTGAAGGCCTCCGTCTTCTTCAAGCCCGATTCCGCGGACAGCGACCGCATGGCGCAGGTGCTGCGCACCATCCATCTCGCGGGCAGCGCGGGGCGGCTCGCCGGCACCCTGAGCCACGGCCAGAAGCAGTGGCTGGAAATCGGCATGCTGCTGATGCAGGACCCGAAGCTGCTGCTGCTGGACGAGCCCGTGGCGGGCATGACCGACGAAGAAACCGCGCGCACCGCCGAACTGTTCCTGTCGCTCAAGGGCCAGCACTCCCTGATGGTGGTGGAGCACGACATGAGCTTCATCCAGGCCATCTCGGAGAAGGTGACGGTGCTGCACGAGGGGTCGGTGCTCGCCGAGGGCACGCTGGCGCAGGTGCAGAACGACGAACGGGTGATCGAGGTTTATCTTGGGCGTTGAGCCCCGTCATCCCCGCGGAGGCGGGGACCCAGGGCTTCCGCCCTGTCTCGAACGCCCTGGATTCCCGCCTCCGCGGGAATGACGGAGAGAATTCCATGCTATCGATCGAGAAGGTCAACCAGTACTACGGCGGCTCCCACATCCTGCGCGACGTGAGCCTCGAAGCGAAGGCCGGCGAAGTCACCGTGATCCTCGGGCGCAACGGCGTCGGCAAGACGACGCTGCTGAAGTCGCTGATGGGCCTCGTGCCCATCAAGACCGGCAGCATCGCGCTCGAGGGCCGTCCCATCCATACCCGCACGCCCTACGAGCGCGCCCGCGCCGGCATCGGCTTCGTGCCGCAGGGCCGCGAGATCTTCGCGCGGCTGACGGTGGAGGAGAACCTGCGCATGGGCCTCGCCACGCGCTCCGGGGGCACGCCGATTCCCGCCGAACTGTTCGAGCTGTTCCCGGTGCTGAAGCAGATGCTGCACCGGCGCGGCGGCGACCTCTCCGGCGGCCAGCAGCAGCAGCTCGCCATCGCCCGCGCCCTCGCGGCGGGCCCGAAGCTGCTGGTGCTCGACGAGCCGACCGAGGGCATCCAGCCCAGCATCATCAAGGACATAGGCCGCGTGATCCGCATGCTCGCGGGCCGGGGCGACATGGCGATCCTGCTGGTGGAGCAGTACTACGACTTCGCGCAGGAACTCGCCGATGCCTACCTGGTGATGGAGCGCGGCGAGGTGGTGGCGCGCGGGCGCGGCAAGGACATGGAAGCCGAGGGCGTGCGGCAGCGCGTCGGGATCTGAGGGCGGCCGCGGGCGATTCGGGCGCCGCCGGAGGTCTCCTACCGCCGCTGCCTGCCCACCCCGGCAGGAGCCGCGCCGCGTCTTCCCTAGTCTGGAAGCAGTTCCAACTAGGAGATCGACATGCCCATCATCCTCTGGCTTCTCGGGGTTCCCCTCGGCATCGTGCTGCTGCTGGTGCTGTTCGGCGTCATCTAGAGTCTGCGCCCCGGCAAGGCCGTAGGCTCGTGCCTACCGGTCTTCCCGAGCGCGCCTACCGCAGTTGCCGCGCTTGCCTGCCAGGGGTGAAGAGCACCGGGCCCTATCGTGGAGGGAACCCAACCAAGGAGTTCCAAATGCCCGTCATCCTCTGGCTTCTCGGCGTGCCGATCACCGTCATCATCCTGCTGATGCTGATCTTCTGATCCTCACGCCTGCCGCGGCGCCTCCCTCGCGGGGCCCGCGGGCTTGCCCTTCACTTCTTCCATCTGTTCGACGTTGCGGCCCGCCGCATCGCCGGCATTTCCCGCTTCGTATTCCGGTGCCGCCGCCGGGCCGAGTTCCTCCTCGCCCTGGTTCGTGTACGGCTGGCGGCCCTGGCCGCCATCCCAGCTCACTTCACTGCGATAGCCGTGCTGCGCCTTGCCGTCGCCCTGCGCCTCGCCCGGGTCCTTGCGGTCGTTGTCGTTCATCTCGCGCTCTCCAAAAAAGCCTGACCCGCGCAGGGTGCAGCCACGGCGCGGGTCAGGTTGTAGGACTTCAGCGCGGGTGCGCGGCGGCACCCGGCGCGTTGGCTCAGCGGTTGCCCTGCGTGCGGGTGTCGGGCACCAGCACCACGGGGCCGCCCTTGGTCTGCGGCTCCACGGTCACCGAGGCCTGGCCTTCCGGCAGCACCACGGTTTCCACTTCACGCAGCAGGCCACCGCCGGCGACGCTGCCGTCCACGCCGCCCATGCCCATCACGCGGGCGCGGCACGCGGCGCGGTCTTCAGCCACGGTGTGGCTGTCGCAGCGCGCCGTGGCATTGGCTTCGAAGTTGCCGTAAGCCTCCAGGCGGCCGCGGCGCTTCTCGGCGGCCGAGTTGCGCGCCTCCTCCATGCAGGTCGCCCGGTCCTGCTGCGTGGCACCGCTCATGCAGGCCTGCACTTCGGACTTGTAGCTGCCGGAGGAATCGATCATGGCGGCGCCCGGGAAGCTGGCGTCGGATCCGCTGGTGGCGACCTGCGCGGTCGCGGCGCCCACCGCCAGCAGGGCGGCAGCAGCGAAGGACAGGGTGCTCTTGAGGGACCGGTCCGTCTTCTTCATGGGGAACTCCTTGAAATTCGGTTCGATGCTCGAAGTGTGGTGCGTCCCCCTTCCCGCGACTGCCGGAGAGGCGCCTGCATCGCGGCCGACGGCCGCCCGCGCGACAGTAGGACGACGCTGGCAGCAGCGCGTCAGAGCATCCAGCCGCGGGGCTCGGCGGGCGGCAGGTTCCACAGCAGCGGCCGCCAGGCGCGGCGCACCGCCCTCAGCAGTTGCAGCGCCGGCTCCACCACGGGCGCCAGCACGCGCACCACGATCACTTGCGGATTGGGCGCCGTCGCGCCGGCGCTCGTGGCCAGCGGATGGGCCTGCACCACTTCTCGCGCTGCTTCCAGCAGCGCCTCGCGGCGAGCGCGCTCCAGCCCGCTGCCCGTGGCAAGGAAGAGGCTGGCCAGGCAACGGTGGCCGGCGAGGCCCATGGGGCCGTCCATCAGGGGCGCGTCGCCCGCAGCCAGGAGCCCGCGCTCCAGCCACGCGCCGCGCAGTTCCAGGTGCTGCTGCACGCTGCCGTGCGCGAAAGGCTGCCCGGCGTGCGGCAGCCCGAGGGCGGCGACGTCCCAGCCGAGCAGTTCGGCGCCGGGCGCCAGGTCCATGACCAGGCGGTTCTCCGCGCGGCAGCCGCTGTAATAGAGCGCCTCCAGCGGCAACCACTCGAGGCGTGCGCCGGCTTCCGCGCGGATGGCCACGTCCTGCACGGCCCGCTCACCCTCGCTGCGGTAGAAGCGCGAGGCCCCGGGCGTCGTGACCAGGCCGTGGCTGCCCGCGCCCACGTGCACCTGCACCTGCAGGGTGTCGCCGCCGACCAGCCCGCCGGGCGGATGCACCAGCACGTTGTGGCAGACCGCATCGCCTTCGGGATGCATGCTCTGCAGGATGCGCAGCGGCCCCTCGTGCGCGAAGCGGGCGACGCTGCGCCCGTTCTCCAGCGCATAGTCCAGCCGCAGGCTGGCCTGCCACGGCATGCCGCCTCCTACGCCGCCTGCGAGCCGCGATGCGCCCAGCCGGTCGTGTGCTTCTCGATCGCGCTGAACAGTTCGTACATCGCCATCGCCATCACGCTGATCGCCACCAGTCCCGCGAAGGCGAGCGGCATGCGCTGCTGGCTGCCGGCGGTCTGGATCAGGTTGCCGATGCCGCTGTCACCGGCCGTCATCTCGGCCAGCACGGTCCCCACGAACGCGAGGGTGATCGCGATCTTCAGCGAGCCGTAGAAGTAGGGCATGGCGCGCGGCAGGCCCACCTTGATCAGCACGTCCCAGCGTTTCGCGCCCAGCACACGCAGCACGTCCTCGAGCTCCGGCTCCAGCGTCGCGAGGCCGGTGGCGATGTTCACCATGATCGGGAAGAAGGAGATCAGGAAGGCGGTGAGGATGCCCGGGCCGATGCCGATGCCGAACCACACCACGAGGATGGGCACGATGGCCGCCTTGGGCACGGCGTTGAAGCCCACCATCAGCGGATACACCGCGGCGTAGGCGACGCGCGAGGAGCCGATCAGGAAGCCGAGCAGCACCCCCACGGCGATCGCGAGGCCGAAGCCCACCATCGTCACCCAGAACGTCGACCACGCGGCGGCCAGCAGCGGCCCCTTGAACTCGGCGAACTGCTGCGCGATCTGCCAGGGGCTGGGGAAGATGAACTCCGGCACCGCGAAGGCCATCACGCCCACCTGCCAGATCACCACCAGCGCCAGCGCCAGCAGCACCGGCGCCCAGCGCTCGAAATGCTTGTGCTGCTTCATGGCGTCACTCCCGCGCTCGTCCTGCGGATGGCACCGATGTGCCCGCGCAGTTCGTGCACGATGTCCGTGAACTCCTTGGTGTAGGTGACCTCGAGCTCGCGCGGGCGCGGCAGTTCGATGTCGCGCTTCACGACGAAGCGCCCGGGGCTCTTGCTCATGACGTACACGGTGTCGGCCAGGAACACGGACTCGCGCAGGTCGTGCGTGACCAGGATCACGTTGAAGCGCTGCTCCGTCCACAGGTCGCGCAGGATGCACCACAGCTCCTCGCGGGTGAACGCGTCCAGCGCGCCGAAGGGCTCGTCGAGCAGCAGCATCTTGGGCTCGTGCACGAGCGCGCGGCAGATGCTCGCGCGCTGCTGCATGCCGCCCGAGAGCTGCCACGGGAACTTGTCCTCGTAGCCAGCCAGGCCCACCTTGCGCAGCAGGGCGCGCGCGCGTTCCTCGTACTCCTTGCGCTTCGCCTTGAAGTTGCTGCGGTAGGGCTCCACGATCTCCAGCGGCAGCAGCACGTTGTCGACCGTCGTGCGCCAGGGCAGCAGCGAGGGCGCCTGGAAGGCCATGCCGGAGATCTTCAGCGGGCCCGCGACCGGCTGGCCGTCGATGCGGATGCGGCCGCGGGACGGCATGCGCAGCCCCGTGGCCAGCTTCATGAAGGTGGACTTGCCGCAGCCCGAAGGCCCGACGATGGCGATGAACTCGCCCTGCTGCACCTGCAGGTCGATGGCCTCCACCGCGAACTGCCCGTCGCGGAGCAGCTCGTCGTTGTAGGCCAGCCAGACGTCCTGGAAATCGATGAATGACAAGATGGATTCCGCGTTGCTCGTTGGTTGTCATTGCGGGCTTGACCCGCAATCCACCGCGGCGTGTGGGCGCGCGCCCATGGATCCCAGGTCAAGCCCGGGATGACAGCCCTTGGGGTTGTTCGCTTTACTTCTTCGCCGGCGGCAGGATGTTCAGTTCCGCCTTCGCCGGCAGGAAGCTGCCGTTCCAGACTTCCTCGGCCTTCACGCGCGTCTTGGTGTTGAAGGCGTCGGACACCTGCGAGGCCATCAGCGACAGGCGGCCGGGGTTCACCTGGCCGAAGCCTTCGGCGCGCGCGTCGGGGCTCGCCACCACCGAATCGATCGCCATCTTCAGCCGGCGGGTCTCGAGCTTCTCGTCGATGATGCCGTCGCGCGCCTTCACGTGCTGGATGGCCGCATCCGGGTTGGCCATCACTTCCCTGGCGCCCTTGCTGAAGGCGGAGAGGAACGCCTTCACCGCGTTCGGGTTCTCGCGCACGAGCTTCGGCGAGGCGATGATCACGTTGCCGTAAAGCTTCACGCCGTGCTCGGAGTAGGGCAGCGTCACCACGTCGGCCATCCTCACGCCGCGCGCCTCGAGGTTCAGGAGCGAGGTGAAGCCGAAGCCGGTGATGGCGTCGATGTCGCCGCGGGCCAGCATGGTTTCGCGCAGCGGCGGGTCCATCGAGACCCACGTGACGTTGCTTATGCCGTTGGCCTTCTGGAAGATGGGGAAGCCGCGGCGGCCGGCGTCGAACACCGGTGCGCCCAGCTTCTTGCCGGCCAGGTCGGCGGGCGACTTGATGCCGGACTTCTTGAGCGCCATCACGGCGGCGGGCGTGTTGTTGTAGACCATCATCACGGCCACCGGCTTGTTCGGCGCGTCCGGGTTGTTGGCGTGGAATTCCATCAGCGCCGCCAGGTCGGCGAAGCCCATGTCGTAGGTGCCGGTGGCCACGCGCTGCACGGCCGCGCCGGAGCCGGTGCCGGCATCCACCTGCACGTCGAGCCCGGCCGCCTTGAAGTAGCCCTTGGCCACGGGTTGCAGGAACAGCGCGGCAGGCCCTTCGAAACGCCAGTCGAGCTGGAACTTGATCGGCGTGGTCTGGGCCTGGGCGGGCAGGAAGGCGGCGCTCAGGGCCAGGGCGGCGGCGGTCTGCAGAAGGACCCTCTTGTGCATTTGGATGGCTCCGGGAGAGAGATGAATCATGGGACGCCGTGACAAGCAAGAACGATGCCGTCGAGCTGCCGCGGGGCGTGCCGTCCATTGTCGGGTCGGATCGCGGCGCCGCCTTCGGTGCTAACCCGTGAAAAAAAGCCGCTTCGATGGGGCGTTGTCCGACGTCGCCATGCGCCGCCCCCGCACCCCCGCGCTTTACGGGCGACTACGCCTCGGCGTGAACGGCCCGCCCATAGTGAGCAGCACCGGCCCTGCGTGGGGCAGGTGGACGCAGCCCAGGGCGGGCTGTGCCCCGAGCATCAACAACAGCCGTTTGCGGCAAAAGGAGTGCACCATGGGTTTTCTGATTTGGTTGATCGTTGGCGGTATCGTCGGTTGGCTGGCCAGCCTGGTCATGCGCACGGACGGGCAGCAGGGCATCCTGCTGAACGTGGTGGTGGGTATCGTCGGCGCCTTCCTGGGCGGCTGGCTGATCTCGCCGCTGGTGGGCGTGGGCACCATCAATGAAGGCATCAGCATCGGCTCGGTCATCGTCTCGCTGATCGGCGCCGTCATCCTGCTGGCCATCGTGAACCTGTTCCGCCGCGGCCGCGTCCGCTAAGCGAACCAGTACAAAAGAAACGGACACCAGCGCGGGCCTGCGCCCGCGCCGTAGGAGCGCCTTGGGCGCTCCTTTTGTTTGGGCCGTCGTCATTCCCGCGCAGGCGGGAATCCAGGGCGCCCTGGGTCCCCGCCTCCGCGGGGATGACGGGCAGCTAGTTGCGCACCGCCGACGCCGACACCAGCGCCGTCATGTTCACGATGCGCCGCACCGTGGCCGAAGGCGTGAGCACGTGCACCGGCGCGCGCGCGCCCAGCAGCATCGGGCCCACCGTCACGCCGTGCCCGCCGGTCATCTTCAGGACGTTGAAGAGGATGTTGGCCGCATCCAGGCCGGGGCAGACCAGCAGGTTGGCCTCGCCGGCCAGCGTGGTCTCCTCCTCCATCAGGCTCTCGCGCCGCACCTTCTCGGACAGCGCGGAGTCGCCCTGCAGTTCGCCGTCGCATTCCACGTCCGGCGCCAGCGCGCGGAAGAGGTCGCGCGCCCGGCGCATCTTCTGCGCCGAGCCGCGGTTGGAGGAGCCGTAGTTGCTGTGCGACAGGAAGGCCACCTTGGGCGGCAGGCCGAAGCGGCGCACCTCCGTGGCGGCCATCTGCGCGATGCGCGCCAGCAGCTCGGCATCGGGGTCCTCGTTCACGTAGGTGTCGGTGATGAACAGCGTGCGCTCGGGCAGCATCAGCGCATTGAGCGTGGCGAAGCCTTCGCCGGGGCGGCAGCCGATCACCTCGCGCACGTGCTCCAGGTGGTGGTCGAAGCGGCCGACCATGCCGCACAGCATCGCATCGGCGTCGCCCAGGTGCACCGACAGGCAGCCGATCAGCGTGTTGGAGCGCCGCACTGCCGCCTTGGCCGCCTCGGGGGTGATGCCCTTGCGGCCCATCATGCGGTGGTAGGTCTCCCAATACTGGCGAAAGCGCGCGTCGCTCTCGGGATTGACGCACTCCACGTCGTGGCCGATGCGCAGGCGCAGCCCCGCCTTGGCGATGCGCGACTCGATCACCGCGGGCCGGCCGATCAGGATGGGCCGCGCCAGCTTCTCGTCCAGCGCCAGCTGCGCCGCGCGCAACACGCGCTCGTCTTCCCCTTCCGCGTACGCCACGCGGCGCGCGGTGGACTTGCGCGCGGCCACGAACACCGGCCGCATGATCATGCCGGTCTGGTACACGAAACGCGTGAGGTTCTGGGTGTACGCGTCGAAGTCGGCGATCGGCCGCGTGGCCACGCCCGATTCGGCCGCGGCCCGGGCGACCGCCGGCGCGATGCGCAGGATCAGGCGCGAGTCGAAGGGCGTGGGGATGATGTAGTCCGGGCCGAACGAGAGCTCCTTGCCCGCATACGCATTGGCCACTTCCTCGCTGATGTCCGCCTTGGCCAGCTGCGCGATCTCGCGCACGCAGGCCAGCTTCATCGACTCGGTGATCTTGGTCGCGCCGCAATCGAGTGCGCCGCGGAAGATGTAGGGGAAGCACAGGACGTTGTTGACCTGGTTCGGATAGTCGCTGCGCCCGGTGGCGATGATGCAATCGGGCCGCGCTTGCCGCGCCAGCTCCGGGCGGATCTCCGGCTCCGGGTTGGCCAGCGCCAGGATGATGGGCTGGCGCGCCATGGTGCGCACCATCTCCGCCGTCAGCACGCCCGCCGTGGAGCAGCCGAGGAAGACGTCCGCATCCTTCACCACGTCGGCCAGCGTGCGCTTCGGGGTGTCCTGCGCGTACTTCGCCTTCGATTCGTCGAAGCCGCCCGGACGCCCGTGGTAGATCACGCCCTTGGAGTCCACCACGTGGATGTTCTTCGGGTTCACGCCGAGGCCCACCATCAGGTCCAGGCAGGCGATGGCGGCGGCGCCCGCGCCCGAGGCCACCAGCTTGATGTCGGCGATCTTCTTCCTCACCAGTTCCAGGCCGTTCAGCAGCGCGGCGCCGGAGATGATGGCGGTGCCGTGCTGGTCGTCGTGGAACACGGGGATGTTCAGGCGCTCGCGCAGCTTGCGCTCGATGTAGAAGCACTCCGGCGCCTTGATGTCCTCGAGGTTGACGCCGCCGAGCGTGGGCTCCAGTGCGGCGACGATGTCCACGAGCTTGTCCGGGTCGCGCTCGGCCAGCTCGATGTCGAACACGTCGATGCCGGCGAACTTCTTGAACAGGCACGCCTTGCCTTCCATCACCGGTTTGCCCGCCAGCGGCCCGATGTCGCCCAGCCCGAGCACCGCGGTGCCGTTGGTGATCACGCCTACGAGATTGGCGCGCGAGGTGTATTCGGCCGCCATCGCGGGATCGGCCTGGATGTCGAGGCAGGGATAGGCCACGCCCGGCGAGTACGCCAGCGAGAGGTCGCGCTGGTTCGACAGCGGCTTGGTGGGCGTGACGGAAATCTTTCCCCTGCCGGGAGTGCGGTGGTATTCGCGCGCAGCGTCGCGCAGGGCCAGCTCGGCCTGGGAGGTGGGCTCTTGCATGGTGGTCTCCGCTTGTTTTCTTTGCACCCCACGCTACGACGTTCCGCGCCCGCGTGGGTGCGTGAAACTACGCGGATGGCCCTCTTTTGACCGCCGCGGAAGAGCCATGCGCAGCCACGGCTGAGGAGGCCAGCCTTACCGGGCGCGGAGGCGTGCTCCGACGTATGCTGCGGCAAGGTCCCGGCCAGCCGCCAGGCCCGCGAGGTGCAACATGGCGGCAAGGAGTGAAACATGGACAAAGAGGAAGCGATGCGCTTCGTCGAGGAACGGCTGCGCCACCATGCGTCGCCCGTGGCCGCCGACCTGCGACTGTGGCGCCCGCCGCGCGTGACGCGGCGCTTCGTGGTCGAGATGCACAAGGGCGAGCACCGTACCTTCGAGCGCGTGGATGCGAGCGTGCACGTGTTCTGCACCACCGGCAGCCTGTGGATCACGCACGACGGCGACCCAAAGGACGTGATCCTGTACGGCGGCGAGCGCTACCGCGCGCAGCGCGAGGATGCGATGCACGTGTTCGCGCTGCAGGACTGCCAGCTGGAGATCGAGTTCCAGGACGAGGCGAGCACGCAGCATTAGCCGCCGCGGGCGTCGGGGTTCGGCTTCGCGCTCACCCCGACCTACGGGCCAGTTCGAGCCCTCGTAGGTCGGGGTGAGCGGCGAAGCCCGAACCCCGACGTCCTTGGCAGGCTCAGGCCGCGCTAGGCAGCGCCTGCCCCGCGAAAAAGGCCTCCAGGTTGTCCAGCACCCGCCTGGCCATCGCCTCGCGCGTCTGCACCGTTGCGCTCGCGATGTGCGGCACCAGCACGACGTTGTCCAGCGTGAACAGATCCGGCGGCACGCGCGGCTCGCGCTCGAACACGTCCAGCGCGGCGCCGGCGATGCGCTTCTCCTGCAAGGCACGCACCAGCGCCGCCTCGTCGATGACGGAGCCGCGCGCGACGTTGATGACGTAGCCCTTGGGGCCCAGCGCATCCAGCACCTTGTCATCCACCAGGTGGCGGGTCTCGGCGCCGCCGGCGGTGATCACCACCAGGAAATCGGCCCAGCGTGCGAGTTCCACCAGCTTGGGCTCGTGCTGCCACTCCACGCCATCCACCGGACGGCGGCTGTGATAGCGCACGTCCATGTCGAAGCCGCTCGCGCGCCGCGCGATCGTGCGGCCGATGCGGCCCAGCCCGACGACGCCCAGGCGCGCATGGCTCACCTGGCGCCCCAGGGCAAACGGCGTCGCGGGCTTGGCCTCCCAGCGTCCGGCCCGCACGAAGCGGTCGGCTTCCGGGATGCGGCGGCCGATGGCGAGCAGCAGGCCGAACGCGAGGTCGGCCACGCAGTCGTTCAGCACGTCGGGCGTGTAGCCCACCGGCAGGCCGCGCTGCTGCGCGGCCGGCAGGTCCATCTTGTCCAGGCCCACGCCGAAGCTGGAGATCACCCGCAGCTTCGGCAGGCCGGCCAGCAGCGCGGCATCGAAGCCGGTGGCGGCGGAAGTCACCATGCCTTCGAACTCCGCGCCGCGCGCGGCCAGGAAGGCCTCGCGTTCCGCGCCGGGGGGCGGCAGGCGATGCACGGTGTAGCGCTCGGCGAGCTGGCGCTCCAGGGAAGGGAGCAGGGCGACGGTTTGCAGCAGGACGGGGGCTTGGCTCATGGGACGACGGTGAGGAAAGTCGCGCCATTGTCGGTCAAGACCCTGCGGCGCGATGCGCGACGGGCTTCGCCTACCATTCGCGGCTCACCATGACGTGCAGCAGACCATGACCGAGGCGCAGCTTCCCGCGCTTACCCAGGCAGTGCTGGCGGGCGCCTTCGTGCTGTCCGTGCTGTTCGGCGCGCTGGTGCAGGCCACCGGCTTCTGCACCATGGGCGCCATCAGCGACGTCGCGGCGATGGGCGACTGGACGCGGCTGCGGCAATGGGCGCTGGCCGCGGCGGTCGCCATGCTCGGATTCGCGGTGCTGGCGGCCACCGGCGTGGTCACCCCCGCGCAGACGCTCTACGCGTCCACCGAGTGGCGCTGGCTCTCCGCGCTGGCCGGCGGCGCGCTGTTCGGCTTCGGCATGGTGCTGGCCTCCGGTTGCGTGAGCAAGAACCTGGTGCGGGCGGGTGGCGGCAGCCTGCGCTCGCTCGTGGTGGTTCTCGTCACCGGCATCGCCGCCTTCGCCACCCTGCGCGGGGTGACCGCGGTGCTGCGCACGCAGACGGTGGACCGCGTGGCCATCGACTTCGCCGGCAACGCGGACCTGGGCACCGTCCTGGCGGACGCCACGGGCGTCGCGCCTGGCACCGCTGCGCTTGCCGCCGGCCTGGTGCTGGGTCTCCTGCTGCTCGCCTTCTCGCTCGCTTCGCGCGATTCGCGCCGCCCCCTCAACCTGCTCGCGGGCGGCGGCATCGGCGCGCTCGTGCTGGGCATGTGGTGGGTGACGGGACAGCTGGGCCATCTCGCCGAACACCCGCTCACGCTGGAGGAGAGCTGGCTCGCCACCAACTCCAGCCGCGCGGAAGGCTTCAGCTTCGTCGCGCCCACCGCCTATGCGCTCGACTGGCTCATCTTCTTCAGCGATGCCAGCAAGCGGCTGACCGTGGGCGTGATCTCTGTCGCCGGCGTGGTGCTGGGTTCCGCCGCCATGGCGCTCGCCCGGCGCGATTTCCGCTGGGAAGGTTTCGCGGGCACGCCGGACCTGGGCCACCATCTCGCCGGCGCGACGCTGATGGGCGTGGGCGGCGTGACGGCGATCGGCTGCACCATAGGCGCCGGCATCACGGGCATCTCCACGCTGAGCCTCACCAGCTTCGTGGCAGTGGCGGCCATCATCGCGGGGGCGCTGGCCGGCGTGAAATACCAGGTGTGGCGCGTGGAACGCGCGGCGTAGCCGGCAGCCGCCCGGCGCTTGCATTACCCTCGTTCCCGTGGATTCCCTCTCCCAGCTTGCATTGGGCGCCGCCGTCGGCGTGGCCACCCTGGGCCGCCGCACGGCCGTCTGGAAGGCCGCCCTCTGGGGCGGCATCGCCGGCACGCTGCCGGACCTCGACGTCCTGATCGACCACGGGGACGCGCTGCGCAACATGACCGGGCACCGTGGCGAGAGCCACGCGCTGTTCTGGCTGACGCTCTTCTCGCCGCTGCTGGCCGCGCTTCCCGCGCTGCTGCACCGCCAGCGCGACCTGTTCGGCCGCTGGTGGCTGGCGATGTGGCTGGCGCTCATCACGCATCCGCTGCTCGATGCGATGACGGTGTACGGCACCCGGCTGCTGCTGCCCTTCAGCGACTATCCCTTCGCCGTGGGCAGCATCTTCATCCTCGACCCCCTCTACACGGTGCCGCTGGCCGTGGGCGTCGTGGCGGCGCTCGCGCGGCGCGATGGGCGTGGCCTGCGCTGGAACCACCTGGGGCTCGCCCTTTCCACCGCCTACCTGGGATGGAGCGTGCTCGCGCAGTCGCACGTGCGCGAGCACGCGCAGGAAGCGCTCGCGGCGCGCGGCGCGACGCAGGCCCCGGTGCTGGTGACGCCCACCGCCTTCAACACCGTGCTGTGGCGCGTGGTCGCCCTGCACGGTGACGGCAGCTACGACGAGGGCTTCTACTCGCTCGCGGACAACGGCCGGCTGATGCGGCTGGACCGCTTCCAGGGGTCACCGGCGCTGCACCGGGAACTGGCGGGACTGGACCCGGTGCAGCGGCTCGGCCGGTTCTCGCGCGGCTTCTACAAGCTGCACGAGCGCGACGGCCGCGCCTGGATCACCGACCTGCGCATGGGGCAGGAGCCGCACTACGTCTTTTCCTTCCCGGTCGCGCGGCGCGACGGTGGCGCGTGGGCGCCCATGGTGCCGCGCAACCTGGGCTCGCGCGGTGACGCCGGCCGCATCCTGGAATGGATGGGAGAGCGGCTGCAGGGGCGCGACGTGCCGCCGCCTCGCTAGCGCTTCTTCTTCTCCACCTCGGCGCGCAGCCGCTCCTCCTGCGCGCGCAGCTCCGGCGTGAGCGCCTCGCCGAAATCCTCCGTCGCGTAGATCTGCCGGATCTCGATCTCGGACTCGCCCGGCATGGGATTGGGGCAGCGCTTCACCCAATCGATCGCCTCCTGCAGCGAGGCGCATTTCCAGATCCAGAAGCCCGCCACCAGCGTCCCCGCTTCGTCGAACGGCCCGTGCACCACCTTGCGGTCCTGCCCCGAGAAGCGCACGCGCGCGCCTTTCGCGGAGGGATGCAGGCCTTCGCCGGCTTCCATCACGCCGGCCTTCACGAGTTCCTCGTTGAAGCGGCCCATCTCGGCGAACATCTGCTCGCTCGGCATCACGCCCGCTTCGCTGTCGCGGGTCGCCTTCACCAGGATCATGAATCGCATGGGGATCTCCTTCATCGTTTGGCGGTTGCCATCATGGGACGACGAATGCCCGGCCGTGGAATCGACATGGCCGCAACACAGGTTGTGACAGTTTGCTTCCGCGCCGCGCGCCCGTCGCCGTGGCGCGACCACGCGGCGGATGCACCGCCGTCCGTCGGTGGCGCGCTGGCTATAACGGCCTCATACAAGAAGCGCTGGAGGGGCGCACCATGCTGCGAAAAGCATCCGTTCTGCTGGGACTGGCCGTGCTGCTGTCCCTGCTTTTTCCCGTGAAGCCCTTGCTCGAGGGCAGCGGGATCGATCCGCAGGGCTGGCGCCTGCCGGTGGTGGACTTGGCGGCCCTGTGCGCCGTGCTCGCCATCCCTCCGGCGTGGTTCCTGTTTCGCGACGCGCGGCTGGCGGCGCGCATCCCGCGCTGGAGCGTGTGGGTGGTGCTGCTGGCGCTGTGCTCGCTGCTGTTCCTGCTGCTGCACGTGAGCTGGTCGGCCGACCTGTTCGTGGCGTGGGTGGCCGCCGCGCTGGCCGACGGGCTGCTGCCGGCGTGGATCTCGCAGCACGCGCTGGTCGACACGATCGAGCTCGCTGCACGCCTGGGCGTGCTGGTGTCGCTGGTGGGCGTGCTCGTGCACCTGGAGACCGAGCACTACGAGAACGCCACGCCGGAGCCGCAACCGCAGCCGCGCCGCCGGAGGAGCCGCAAATGATGCGCCTGTCGCTGGGGCTCACCCTGCTGCTGATGTCCTTCCTCGCCGCGCTGGACCATGTGGACGGCCTGCACGCCGCGGCTTCGCGCATGGGCGTGCAACGCTGGATGACGGAGCTGGCCATCGCGGCGATCGCCGTCGGCCTCTTCTTCAGGGCCGGCAACCTCCACCGGCGCATGCTGTTCCCGCGCCGCGGGATGCGCCTGCTGGCGATCGGCATAGGCCTGTACGCCGCCGGGCTCGCCATCGCCACGGGGCTGGTCGCCCGCGCCTTCCGCTTCGCACCGCTGGAGGCGGGCGGTCCCTTGTCCGCCGTGCCCGAGTTCGCGGGGCAGCTGTATCCGCAGCCGCTCTTCGTGGCCGCGCAGGTGCTGCTGGTGCTGGGCGCGTTCCGCGCGCTGTGCAACCTGGTGTCGCCGTCGGAGTTCGAGGCGGATTACTAGCCGGCCGGAACGTGGGCGCGGAGGATCCGCAGGAACTCCTCCGCCAGCACGGGCTGCGTGCCGCCCCTGCGCACGGCGATCACCTTGCTCGGCGTCTGGAGGTCCGCGATCGGCAGGAAGCGAAGATCGGTGCGGTTGTTCGCGGCGACGCTGCGGCCGACCACGGTCGTGCCCAGGCCGGCGGCCGCCAGGCCCAGCGCCGTGTGCAGTTCCTTCGCTTCGTGGCCGACCTGCGGCCGCGCGCCCGCCGCCTGCAGCAGGGCGAGCACCTGGCGCGAGAAGAGGCTGTTGGCGTCCTTCGGATAGCTGATGTACGGCAGCCGGTCGAGGTCTGCCGCCAGCACCGAGCTGCGCTGCGCGAGCGGGTGCTGCAGCGGGATCGCCGCCACGAGCGGATCGTCGAAGAGTTCCTCGTACAGCAAGTCGGGCTCGCGCGTGTAGGGACCGATCACGCGCGCCAGCCCGAGGTGGATCGCGCCACTGCGCAGGCTGGCCGCCTGGTGCTCGGTGAGGATCTCCAGCAGCTCGATGTGCACGTCGGGCGCCGCCGCCTGCATCGCGCGCACCGCTTCCGGCACGATGGAGAAGATCGTGGAGCGGGTGAAGCCTATGCTCAGCCAGCCGTACTTGCCCGCTGCGATGCCCTTGGCTTCCGTTTCCAGGCGCGCTGCTGCCGCCAGCACTTCCTTGGCCTTGGGATAGACGAACTGTCCCAGCGGCGTGAGGGCCATCGGGCGTGACCCCCGGTCGAACAGCCGGCCACCCAACTGCTCCTCCAGCTGGCTGAGCTGCATGCTGATGGCGGTGGGCGCGACGAAAAGCGTCTGCGCCGCCACCCGCGCATTCCCGGCTTCCACCACTTCGCAGAAGTAGCGCAATTGGCGCAGGTTCAAATTGATTGATCTTTCCTTCAGAAATCAGCTGTTGTATTCAATTTCGCATTATCCCAAGATGCCGCCTCCGCCTGCACAGCCCAACGATGAGCCCTGACCCCACCTCCACCGACTGGTTCCGGCAGGCCCGGACGCTTTCGACGGCCGAGGTCTCCGATGCCCTGGACGCGTTCGGCCTGCCCGGCAGCGCGCTCGGCATCCGCCCGGTCGCCGGGCCGGCCAAGCTGTTCGGCCTGGCGTTCACCGTGCGTTTCGCGCCCATCGACCGCTTCGCGCCGGGGACCGTGGGCGACTTCATCGACACCCTGCAGCCGGGCACCGTCGCCGTGCTGGACAACGGCGGCCGGCTCGATTGCACCGTGTGGGGCGGCATCCTGAGCCGCCTGGCCGCCCACAAGGGCTTGGCCGGCACCGTGATCCACGGCGTCTGCCGCGACACCGCCGAGGCCGACGCCGTGCAGTACCCGCTCTATGCGAACGGCCGCTTCATGCGCACCGGCAAGGACCGCGTGCAGGTGGAAGGCTACGAGCAGCCGGTGATGCTGGGCGACGTGCGTGTGTGCCCCGGCGACCTGGTCGTCGGCGACGCCGACGGCGTCGTGGTCGTGCCGAAGCTGCGCATGCAGGAAGTGCTCACCAAGGCGCTGGAAACGCGCGAGGTGGAGGAGCGGATCCTCGCCGCTGCCCTGGCCGGCATGCCGCTGACCGAAGCGCGCAAGAAGTTCAAGTACCACACGCTGCAGCGCGCCACGGCTTCGCCGCTGGCGGCCTGAGCGCCTTCCGGAGACAGACCCCCCATGAAGTTCATCCGCATCCTGTCCGCGATCACCGCGGGCGTCGCCCTCGCGTGCGTTTCGTCCGGCGCAGCGGCCGAAGCCGCGTACCCGTGCAGCACCGTGAAGCTGGTCTCGCCCTATCCGCCGGGTGGCACGACCGACATCCTCGCGCGCCTGGTCCAGCCGGGCCTGGCGAAGGAACTGGGCACCACCGTCATCGTGGAAAACCGCGCCGGCGCGAGCAGCAACATCGGCACCGAGCACGTGGCCACCTCCGCGCCCGACGGCTGCACGCTGCTCCTGGGCAACAACACGGGCGTGGCGATCAACCGCAACCTGTACACGCTGCGCGTGGACCCGGTGAAGGGGCTCGCCCCCGTCGGCGCCGTCGCGTCCGTGCCGCTGGTGCTCTACGTGCACGGCAGCGTGCAGGCCGGCAGCCTCGACGAACTGATCGCGCTGGTGAAGAAGAACCCCGGGAAGTACAGCTACGCCTCCGGCGGCAGCGGCAGCCCGCAACACCTGATGGGCGAACTGCTCAAGCTCGAGAAGGGCCTCGACATCGTGCACATCCCCTACAAGGGCCAGGGCCCTGCCATGCAGGACGTGGTGGCGGGCCAGGTGCAGATGGCGTTCGAGACCACCACGGTGATCGCGCCGCAGCTCACCTCCGGCCGCATCCGCGCGCTCGCCACCACCGGCGCGGCCCGCTCGAAGAACATGCCCCAGGTGCCCACGATGAAGGAACTGGGCATGCCTTCCTTCGTCACGGAGAACTGGTATGGCGTGTTCGCGCAGGCCAAGACGCCGCCGGCGCTGGTGCATCGCCTCAACGCGGCGCTGGACAAGGTGCTGGAAAGCTCCGAGGTTCGCGCCAAGCTGGAGCAGATGGGTTCTGGCGACGTCAACGGCAGCCCCGAGCAGTTCACGAAATTCATCGCGCGGGAACTGCCGCTGTGGGAGACCGTGGTCAAGCGCTCCGGCGCCAAGGTGGACTGAAGAAGAATGAAGGAAGAAAGAAACATGAGCATGCGATTCCCCAAGCTTTCCCGCCGCGCCGCCGTTGCCGGCGTGCTGCTGGCCCTGTCCTCGCCCTGGGCGGTGGCTGCCTGGCCCTCCGACGACCGTCCCGTGAAGATCCTGGTGCCGTGGCCCGCCGGCGGCGCCACCGACCAGATCGGCCGCATGCTGGCCCAGCCCCTGTCGCAGGCGCTCGGCGTGCCCGTGGTGGTGGAGAACAAGGGAGGCGCCGG
>SEAY01000072.1 GCA_004144865.1 Comamonadaceae bacterium | reverse complement strand
GAGCAGGGGCGGAACCGGCATGATGCTCCTGCGGCAGCGGCGCGTGGCCGGCGAAGACTTCCATCTCCGCGGGCGACACCTCGGCGCCGGCTGCGCCCATTGCCTCGGCAGGGCGCTCGCTGCGCTCGCCACGCTCCCGGCGGTCGCGGCCGTAGCGGTCGCGCGAGCGGCGCTCGCGGTCGCGGCGGCCTTCGCCCTCGGCGCCCTCGGCGGGACGGCTCTCGTCGAAGTGCGTGTGCGATTCGAGCACCGCGTTGGCCATCGGCGGCTGTTGCGGCTCGGCCGCTTCGGTCACCGCGCCGACGGAGCCGGCAGCCCCGGCCAAGGCATCGGCCTCGATGCTGCTGCCTTCGGCGGGCACGCCTTCGCGCGGGCGGCGCTCGCCGCGCTCGCGGCGTCCACCGCGCTCGCCACGCTCACCGCGTTCACCGCGTTCACCGCGTTCACCGCGCGGACGCTCCTGGCGCTGCTCGGGGGCGGCTTCCTCGCCTTCCTGCGGCGCGGGCACGATGCCTTCCGGCATGCCGCCGCGCGTTTCCAGCAGTTCGCGCTGCTCGCGCGCCGTGCGGTCGGCTTCGCGGCGCAGGCGCGCCTCGTGCCGTTCGCGGCTCTCGCGCGGCTCGCGATCGTCGCGGCCTTCGCGCGGCTCACGCGGTTCGCGTTGCTCACGCGGCTCGCGGCCTTCGCGCGCTTCGCGCTGCTCACGCGGCTCGCGTTGCTCGCGGCCTTCGCCGCGGCCGCCACGCTCCCCGCGTTCGCCACGGCGGCCTTCGCCGCGCTGCTGCTGGCCCTCGCGCTGGCCTTCGGGGCGCTGCTGCGCACCCTCGGCGCCTTCGGCGGCCATGCGCTCGCGGCGCGGTTCGCCTTCACGCCGGCCTTCGCCGTTGCGGCCGCGGCCGCGATCCCGGTCACCGCGGCGACCGCCATCGCGGCCTCCTTCGCGGCGGCCTTCGCCCCGTCCGTCACCGCGGCCTTCGCGCTTCTCTTCCTTGCGGGCGCCGGTTGCTGCCGGTGCCGGTGCGGCCACGGGCTGCGGCGCGGGAGCCAGCCCCAGCGCGCCCTTCAGCCAGGAGAAGAAGCCGCGCTCGGCCGGCGCCGCGGCCGGCACGGGGGCCACGACAGGCGCCGGGGCCGGAGCAGCCTTTGCCACCGGCTCCTGCACCGGCGGCCTGGCCACGGGCATGGGCGCCGGCGCGTCGGGCAGCACGCCCTTGATCACGGGCTCCTGCTTGTTGGTGCGCTCGTGCGAGCGGCGCGTCACCTCGGTCGGGTCCTCGAATTCCTCGGCCATGTGGTAGCTGGCCTTGAGGTTGTCCAGGCGCGCATCGTCGTGCTTCAGGCGCTCCAGCTTGTAGTTGGGCGTCTCCAGCGACTTGTTGGGCACCATCAGCACGGCGACCCGCTGCTTCAGCTCGATCTTGGCGATCTCGGTGCGCTTCTCGTTCAGCAGGAACGACGCGACTTCCACCGGCACCTGGCAGTGCACGGCGGCGGTGCCGTCCTTCATGGACTCTTCCTGGATGATCCGAAGGATCTGCAGCGCAGAGCTTTCCGTGTCGCGGATGTGGCCGTGGCCGCCGCAGCGCGGGCAGGGGATCGACGCACCTTCGGACAGGGCCGGGCGCAGGCGCTGGCGGCTCATCTCCATCAGGCCGAACTTGCTGATGGAGCCGAACTGCACGCGGGCACGGTCCTGCCGCAGCGCGTCGCGCAGGCGGTTCTCCACTTCGCGGCGGTTCTTCGACTCCTCCATGTCGATGAAGTCGATGACGATCAGGCCGCCCAGGTCGCGCAGGCGCATCTGGCGCGCCACCTCGTCGGCGGCTTCCAGGTTGGTGCGGGTGGCGGTCTCCTCGATGTCGCCACCCTTGATGGCGCGCGCCGAGTTGACGTCGATGGACACCAGCGCTTCGGTGTGGTCGATGACGATCACGCCGCCGGAGGGCAGCTTCACCTCGCGGGCGTAGGCCGATTCGATCTGGTGCTCGATCTGGAAGCGGCTGAACAGCGCCGCGTCGTCGCGGTAGCGCTTCACGCGGCCGGCATGCTCTGGCATGACGTGCGCCATGAACTGGTGCGCCTGCTCGTAGATGTCGTCCGTGTCGATGAGGATGTCGCCGATGTCGTGATTGAAGTAGTCACGGATCGCGCGGATGACCAGGCTCGATTCCTGGTAGATCAGGAAGGCGCCCTTGGCGCCCTTGGCGGCGCCCTCGACGGCCGTCCAAAGCTTCAGCAGGTAGTTCAGGTCCCACTGCAGTTCCGGCGCGCTGCGGCCGATGCCGGCGGTGCGCGCGATGATGGACATGCCGTTGGGGTACTCCAGCTGGTCCATCGCCTCCTTGAGCTCGGCCCGGTCGTCGCCCTCGATGCGCCGGCTGACGCCGCCGCCGCGCGGGTTGTTGGGCATCAGCACGACGTAGCGGCCGGCCAGCGAGATGAAGGTGGTGAGCGCCGCCCCCTTGTTGCCGCGCTCCTCCTTCTCCACCTGGACCAGCAGTTCCTGGCCTTCCTTGATGACGTCGCTGATCCGCGCTTGCGAGACCGGGACGCCCTGGGCGAAGTACTGCTTGGAGATTTCCTTGAACGGCAGGAAGCCGTGCCTGTCCTCGCCGTAGTCGACGAAGCACGCCTCGAGCGAGGGCTCGACGCGCGTGACGACCGCCTTGTAGATGTTGCCCTTGCGCTGTTCGCGCCCTTCGATCTCGATCTCGTAATCGAGCAGTTTCTGCCCGTCGACGATGGCCAGCCGGCGTTCTTCCGCCTGGGTGGCATTGATCAGCATCCGCTTCATGAGCGTGGTCCTTCAACTATTCAACGCGCCGCGATGGGCGCGAATTCGGTGCCGGACAGGCGCTTCGAAACGGATGGAATTGCCGGAGTGCGAACAGGCTGCCCGAGCTGTCTAGCTCAGCAACCGTCGCAAGGGCACAGGGATGGGGGCGAGGGAGCGACGGCACCGCACCGCAAATGCAGCGGTGGGAGGGGCGCCGAAGAGAAGCCATGGGACCTGCATGGCAGGCACGGGCAGCAGCCAGCGCCAGAAAGCCAGGAGGAGAACCATCAGCACCGTTGTCTCGCTTTGATCCGTCCGCGAGCCGGGGGCTTGCGGACTTGTATTCCGTATCAGTGTTTCGAGGAGCCTCTACCCTGCCGGCAACGTCCGCGCCATGACGGGCTGTGGCCCGGAATCTGCGCGGTTCGCTGCCGGTGGCATCGACCTGCCAGGGCGCCGTGTGGGGATGCGTGGACTAAACTGCCAGCCAAATCAACCACTTACGGCGTAACTCTGGTGAAACGGATTATAGGGGGCGCACCGCCCCCTGCAAGCGCGGAGGTCCGATTTCTCACCGTGGGGGAAGAATCGGCCGGCCAGCGCCTCGACAATTTCCTCCTGCGCGTCCTCAAGGGCGTCCCCAAGACCCACGTGTACCGGATCATCCGCTCCGGCGAGGTGCGCGTGAACAAGGGCCGCGCCTCGGCCGAATCCCGGGTGGAGGACGGCGACGTGGTGCGCCTGCCGCCCGTGCGCATGGCCCAGCCGGCCGCTGACGCCAAGCCGGCGCCCGCGCGCGAATTCCCCATCCTGTTCGAGGATGAACACCTGGTTGCGATCGACAAGCCCGCCGGCGTGGCGGTGCACGGCGGCAGCGGCGTGAGCTTCGGCGTGATCGAACAGCTGCGCCGCGCCCGGCCGGACGCCAGGTTCCTGGAACTGGTGCATCGGCTGGACCGGGAGACCTCGGGCATCCTCCTGGTGGCGAAGAAGCGCTCGGCGCTCACGAAGCTGCAGGACCAGTTCCGCGACCGCGAGACCGGCAAGACCTACCTGGCCCTGGTGCAGGGCGCCTGGCCGGCCAGCCGCAAGGTGATCGACCAGCCGCTGCACAAGTACCTGCAGGCCGATGGCGAACGGCGGGTGAGGGTCGTGGCCAAGGACGATCCGGACGGCATGCGCTCGATCACCCTGGTGAAGGTCGCCGAGAAGCTCTTTCTCCCTCCCCCTCTGGGGGAGGGCAGGGGTGGGGGCACGGGGGGCGCTCCCGAAGCCACCCTCCTCGAAGTCACCATCAAGACCGGACGCACCCACCAGATCCGCGTGCACCTCGCGAGCGCCGGCCACCCCATCCTCGGTGACGACAAGTACGGGGACTTCGACCTGAACAAGGCGCTGCACAAGGACGGCCTCAGGCGCATGTTCCTGCACGCATGGCGGTTACAGTTCGACCATCCCGCCACGGGCGAACGCATCGCCCTGCAGGCGCCCCTGCCGCCGGAACTGCAGAAATTCACAGACCATGCCCGACTTCCGACCGCGCCGGTTCGACCTGATCGCCTTTGACTGGGACGGCACGCTGTTCGATTCCACGAAGATCATCGTGCGCTGCATCCAGCGCGCGGTGGCCGACGTGGGCGGCGCCGTGCCGTCCGACCACGATGCCTCCTACGTCATCGGCATGGCCCTCATGGACGCGCTGGCGCATGCCGCGCCCGACGTTCCCCGCGATCGCTACGCCGAGCTGGGCGCGAGCTATCGCCGCCACTACGTCGCGCACCAGGACGACCTGAGCCTCTTCGACGGCGTGCTGCCCATGCTGGCGGAACTGCGCGAGCGCCACCACTGGCTCGCGGTCGCCACCGGCAAGTCGCGCCGGGGCCTCGACGAGGCGCTGGGCTCCGTGCAGCTGGCCGGCGTGTTCGACGGCTCCCGCACCGCCGACGAGACGGCGGGCAAGCCGCACCCGCGCATGCTGCACGAGCTGATGCGCGAGTTCGGCACCGAGCCCGCGCGCACGCTGATGATCGGCGACACCACGCACGACCTGCAGATGGCGCTGAACGCCGGCTGCCCCAGCGTGGCCGTGAGCTACGGCGCGCATGCGCCGTCCGGCTTCGAGGCGCTGCGGCCGCAGGCGATCGTGCACTCCGTGGCCGAGCTGCATGCCTGGCTGCGAGACCACGCATGAAGGGCGGCGAGGCGCAGCGCGTGCCGCTGTGCAATTCTCGCGACCTCGTCGATGGCGGGCCCGCCGTGCCTTTCGACGTGATCTACGCCGGCCAGACATGCCGGGCCTTCGCGATCCGCTACCAGGGCCGGGTGCACGCGTACCTGAATCGCTGCACCCACGTGGCCATGGAAATGGACTGGCAGCCCAACCAGTTCTTCGACGATACCGGCCGCTGGCTCCTGTGCAGCACGCACGGGGCCGCGTACCAGCCCGACACCGGCGCCTGCGCGGGCGGGCCGTGCCGCGGCGCCCTGGTGCGCATCGAATTGTCCGAAGGCGACGGTGTGGTGCACTGGCATACTGCCTTCAACCTGCAACCCCTGGTGTTCTGAGATGAACGACTCGCCCCCCACGCCGGACCAACCGGCCCAATCGCCCGCTGCCGCGCCGCCCTCCAAGCCCTCCGCCACTGCATTCCCCGGCTGGGAGCACGCGACCGTGGAGAAGCTGCTGTTCGCCACGCTGGAGGAACAGCGCACCGCGCGGCGCTGGCGCACCTTCAAGAGCCTGGCGTGGCTCGTGTTCTTCCTGTTCCTGGTGTGGACGCTCGGCTTCCGTGGCACGCCCGCCGCGGACAAGGCGACGGCGCACACGGCGGTGGTGGAGATCGAGGGCGAGATCGGGCCCGACACGGAGGCCAACGCCGAATTCGTGATCGCCGCCGCCCGCGCCGCCTTCGAGGACGCGGGCGCGCAGGCCGTGGTGCTGCTGATCAACTCGCCGGGCGGTAGTCCCGTGCAGGCGGGGATCATCAACGACGAGCTGCGCCGGCTCAAGGCGCTGCACAAGAAGCCGCTGTATGCGGTGGTGGAGGAGTCGTGCGCCTCCGCCGCGTACTACATCGCCGTGTCCGCCGACCGCATCTTCGTGGACAAGGCGAGCATCGTCGGCAGCATCGGCGTGCTGATGGAAGGCTGGGGCTTCACGGGCCTGATGGAAAAGATCGGGGTGGAGCGCCGCCTGCTGACCGCGGGCGAGAACAAGGGCTTCCTCGATCCGTTCAGCCCCCAGACCGAGACGCACCGGCTGCACGCGCAGCAGATGCTGGACGTGGTGCACAAGCAGTTCATCGACATCGTGAAGACGGGCCGCGGCAAGCGCCTGAAGCAGGACCGTCCCGAGATGTTCAGCGGCCTGTTCTGGACCGGCCAGCAGGCCGTGGAGCTGGGGCTGGCCGACCAGCTGGGCAACCTCGACTTCGTGGCCCGCGAGGTGATCAAGGCGGAGGAACTGGTGGACTACACCCGCCGCGAGAACATCGGCGAGCGGCTGGTCAAGCGCTTCGGCGCGGCCATCGGCGAGGGCGCGGTGAAGGCGCTGCGCACGGTTCCGCCGATGCGGTAATTCCGTCGTCCCCGCGCAGGCGGGGACCCAGGGCACCCGGAAGGCCGCCGCTGGCGGCCTTTCTCTTGGGAAGCCCTGGATTCCCGCCTGCGCGGGAATGACGGTGTCAGGCGCCGATCGCGAACACGGCCGGCACGTCGTTCCCCACCGGCGCCGGCTGCTTCTTCCATTCCACCACCGCGGCACTGCGGCTCACTGCACCCGGCAGCGTCAGCCCCGATGCCACCGCCACGCGCGTGGCCGGCTTCAGCGACTGCAGCAGCGCCTGCCACATCGCCGCGTTGCGGTACGGCGTCTCGATGAACATCTGCGTCTGCCCGGTGCGCAGCGCCAGCGCCTCCAGGTCGCGCAGGCGCTGGGTGCGCGCGGCGGCTTCCTGCGGCAGGTAGCCGACGAAGGCGAAGTTCTGGCCGTTCAGGCCGCTGGCTGCCAGCGCCAGCAGCAGTGACACGGGACCCACCAGCGGCACCACCTCGATCTCCAGTTCGTGCGCGGCCCGCACGACCGACGAGCCGGGGTCCGCAATCGCCGGCATGCCGGCCTCGCTGAGCAAGCCCACGTCGTGGCCGTCCAGTGCCGGCTGCAGCAGGCCCCGCGCGTCGAAGCCGCCGGCCACGTGGTCGCCCTTCTTGTGCACCTCGCGCGGAAGCTCCTGCATCTGCTGCTGCTGCAGCGGCAGGGCGAGCGGCTGCACCTCGCCCACGCGCTTGAGGAAAGCGCGGGCCGACTTCGCGTTTTCGCAGACCCAGTGCGTCAGGCGCGCCGCCACGGCGAGCGTGCCGGCGGGCAGCACCTCGCCCAGTGGCACGGTCACGTCGCAGCCGAAATCCAGCGGCGCGGGGACCAGGTAGAGCCGTCCGCGCGCCATCAGAACACGCGCAGGCCGGCCGCGCGCAGCATGCGGCAGGTGCGGATCAGGGGCAGGCCGACGAGGGCAGTGGGATCGTCGTTTTCGATGGATTCGAGCAAGGCGATGCCCAGTCCCTCGCTGCGGGCGCTGCCGGCGCAGTCGTATGGCTGCTCGGCCTGCAGGTAGGCCTCGATATCCTCGGGGCCGAGGGCGCGGAAGCGCACGCGCACCGGCGCGAGGTCGTGCTGGGTGAAGCCGCTTTCCTCGCACATCACGGTGAGCGCCGTCTGGAACACCACCGTGCGCCCGCTCATCCTGCGCAGCTGGGCCACCGCGTTGGCGTGGTTGCCGGGCTTGCCGAGCGGCTCGCCGTCGAGGTCGGCCACCTGGTCGGAGCCGATCACGACCGCCGCCGGATGGAGGCGCGCGACGGCCGCTGCCTTGGCCGCGGCCAGCCGGCGCGCCAGCGCGGCGGGCGCTTCGCCCGGCTGCGGCGTTTCATCCACGTGCGGGGGCTCGACCGCGAAGGGCAGGCGCAGGCGCGACAGCAACTCGCGGCGATACGGGGAGGTGGAACCGAGGACGAGGGCGCGTCCTGCAGAGGCAGCGGGGGCGGGCGGCATCCGGCGATTCTCTTACACTGGATTCATGGCCAAGGACTTCGACCCGCACCGCCTCGACATCCGCCGCTTCGCCGACGAAGGCGCCGTGCTGGAAGGGACCGACCCGCTCGTCCGCTATCGCCGCCTGGGCGCGGAAACCGAGGCCGTCGCCGGCCGCGAAGTGCACTGGAGGGCGCGCGGCGAGATGCTCAACCCGCACCACGTGCAGCCCCAGGTGTGGGTGCACGTCGAGGCGGATGCCACGCTGCCGCTGGTGTGCCAGCGCTGCCTGAACCCAGTGGAGGTGCCGCTCGCCGTGAACCGGTCGTTCCGCTTCGTCGCCGACGAGGCCACCGCCGCGGCCGAGGACGACGAGGCCGAGGAGGACCTGCTGGCGCTGAGCCACAGTTTCGACCTGCTGGAGCTGGTCGAGGACGAGTTGCTGATGGAGTTGCCGGTCGCGCCGCGGCACGAGGCCTGCCCGGTGGACGTGAAAATGTCCGCGACCGACCCGGCCTTCGAGGCCGCCGGGGCGCAGAAGGAGCATCCTTTCGCCGTCCTCGGCAGGCTCAAGGCCTCCAAGTAGCGCCGGAGGGGACTTGGGCTATAATCGCGGGCTTCGCGCCAGGACGGCATCTGCAGCCATGCAGGTGCGCGCCATCCGGGCGTGCATCGTCCAACCCGATCAACCGCTGCCGCCTTTTCGCGGCGCACGCATTCCAGGAGCCCGCCATGGCCGTCCAGCAAAACAAGAAGTCGCCGTCCAAGCGCGGCATGCACCGTTCGCACAACGCCCTGAACGTTCCGGGCATCGCGGTGGAGCCGACCACCGGCGAAACGCACCTGCGCCACCACATCAGCCCCACGGGCTTCTACCGTGGCCGCAAGGTGCTCAAGACCAAGAACGACGCCTGATCGGAGATCCGGCACGAGGGCCCGGCTGCACCACGCAGGCCGGGCCTTTTTGTTGCCGTCCCGAATGAGTGCAGTTGGCTCTACAGTTGAGGCCATGACGACGACCCTCGCTGTCGATTGCATGGGGGGCGACCACGGTCCCCGCGTCACGCTGGCCGCGTGCCGGCACTTCCTCGAGGCCCACCCCGAGGCGCACCTGCTGCTGGTGGGCGCGCCTGCGGCCCTCGAAAGCCTGCAGCATCCCCGCGCCCGCATCGTGGCCGCCTCCGAGGTGGTGGCGATGGACGACGCGGTCGAAATCGCCCTGAGGAAGAAGAAGGATTCCTCGATGCGCGTGGCGATCCAGCAGGTGAAGGACGGCCAGGCGCAGGTGGCGGTGTCCGCCGGCAATACCGGCGCGCTGATGGCGCTGGCGCGCTACCTGCTCAAGACCGAGGACGGAATCGACCGGCCGGCGATCGCCACCCACTTGCCCAATGCGAAGGGCGGCGCCACCACGGTGCTGGACCTCGGCGCGAACGTCGACTGCAACGAGCAGCACCTGCTGCAGTTCGCGGTGATGGGGTCGGCGCTCGTGTCCGCCCTCAGCGAGAACCACAACCCCACGGTCGGCCTCCTCAACATCGGCGAGGAAGTGATCAAGGGCAACGAGGTGATCAAGCGCGCGGGCGAGCTGCTGCGCGCGGCCGGCGCGGCCGGCGACCTCAACTTCTACGGCAACGTGGAGGGCAACGACATCTTCAAGGGCACCACCGACATCGTGGTCTGCGACGGGTTCGTGGGCAACGTGGCGCTCAAGACGAGCGAGGGCGTGGCTTCCCTCATCAGCGGCTTCCTCAAGGAGGAATTCGCGCGCAATCCGCTCACCAAGCTTGCGGCCCTGGCCGCGTACCCCGTGCT
The DNA here is from genome assembly GCA_004144865.1 of Comamonadaceae bacterium. GTDB lineage: Bacteria > Pseudomonadota > Gammaproteobacteria > Burkholderiales > Burkholderiaceae_C > Ramlibacter. The sequence continues at coordinate 20,605 of SEAY01000072.1, read as the reverse complement.
GTCGGCGCTGAAGAAGCGCGTCGACTACCGCCGCTATAACGGCGCGGCGCTGCTGGGGTTGCGCGGGCTGGTCTTCAAGAGCCACGGCTCCGCCGACGAACTCGCGTTCGAGCAGGCGCTGAACCGCGCGTATGATGCGGCCCGGAACAATCTGCTCGACCGCGTCCAGGCCCGGATAGCGCATGCCCGCCCCCTGCTGGTGGGCGGCGATGCCGATGCGCCCCTGGAGCCGGCCACCACGACAGCATGACGAGATACTCCCGGATCACGGGCACCGGCAGCTACCTGCCCCCGAAGCGCGTGACCAACGCCCAGCTGGCTGCCCAGCTCGGCGAACGCGGCATCGAGACTTCCGACGACTGGATCGTGGAACGCACCGGCATCCGGGCGCGCCACTTCGCCGAGCCGGAGGTCGCCACCAGCGACCTCGCCGTGCACGCCGCGCGCAATGCGCTCGAGGCGGCCGGCCGCCAGGCCTCCGAGATCGACCTGATCATCGTCGCCACGTCCACGCCGGACATGGTGTTCCCGTCCTCCGCCACCATCCTGCAGAACAAGCTGGGCGTGGCGGGCTGCCCCGCGTTCGACCTGCAGGCGGTGTGCAGCGGCTTCGTCTACGCGCTGACCGTGGCGGATTCGATGATCAAGAGCGGCGCCGCGAGCAAGGCGCTCGTCGTCGGCGCGGAAGTCTTCTCGCGCATCCTCGATTTCACCGACCGCACCACCTGCGTGCTGTTCGGCGACGGCGCCGGCGCCGTGGTGCTGGAAGCGTCCGACACCCCCGGCATCCTGGCGAGCGACCTGCATGCCGATGGCAAGCACGTCGAGATCCTCTGCGTGCCGGGCACGGTGTTCGGCGGCAAGGTGCACGGCAATCCGCTGCTGCGCATGGACGGCCAGGCCGTGTTCAAGCTCGCTGTGGGCGTCCTCGAGGAGGCAGCCCGTGCCACGCTCGCGAAGGCCGGCAAGACCGAGGCCGACATCGACTGGCTGATCCCGCACCAGGCCAACATCCGCATCATGCAGGGCACGGCGAAGAAGCTGAAGCTGCCCATGGACAAGCTGGTGGTCACCGTCGACGAGCACGGCAACACCTCGGCTGCCTCCATCCCGCTGGCGCTCGACGCCGCGGTGCGCAGCGGCAAGGTGCGCAAGGGCGACACGCTGATGCTCGAGGGCGTCGGCGGCGGTTTCACCTGGGGCGCGGTCCTGCTGGACTTCTGAAGCCCCCCGGGGCTTCCCGCCAAGACCAACAAGAGGACGACAAGCATGAAACCGTTCGCTTTCGTGTTCCCGGGCCAGGGCTCGCAGTCCGTCGGCATGCTCGACGCCTGGGGCGACCACCCCGCGGTGCGCGAGACGCTGAAGGAAGCTTCCGACGCGCTCGGTGAGGACATCGGCCGCCTGATCCGGGAAGGCCCGAAGGAGACGCTGGCGCTCACGACCAACACCCAGCCGGTGATGCTGGTGGCCGGCATCGCCGCCTACCGCGCGTGGCGCGCCGAGGGCGGCGCCGAACCCGTCGTGGTGGCGGGCCATTCGCTCGGCGAGTACACGGCGCTCGTCGCCGCCGGTGCGCTGGCGCTCGCCGACGCGGCGCCGCTGGTGCGCTTCCGCGCGCAGGCCATGCAGGAAGCCGTGCCGGTGGGCACCGGCGCCATGGCCGCCATCCTGGGGCTGGATGCGCAGAAGGTGATCGAAGGCTGCGCCGAGGCGCTGCGCATGCTGGGCACCAACAGCGGCGAGACGGTCGAAGCGGCGAATTTCAACGATCCCGCGCAGACCGTGATCGCCGGCAGCAAGGCGGGCGTCGACAAGGCCTGCGAGGTCCTCAAGGGCATGGGCGCCAAGCGCGCGCTGCTGCTGCCGGTGTCCGCGCCGTTCCATTCGAGCTTGATGAAGCCCGCGGCCGACAAGCTGCGCGAGCGGCTCGCCGCCACCGCGATCCAGGCGCCCCGCATCCCGGTCGTGAACAACATCGAAGTGAAGGTCGAGACCGACCCCGACCGCATTCGCGGCGCGCTGTACGAGCAGGCCTTCGGCCCGGTGCGCTGGGTCGAGTGCATGCGTGCCATCCAGGCGCGCGGCGTGGATACGATCGTCGAGTGCGGCCCGGGCAAGGTCCTCGCCGGGCTGGTGAAGCGCATCGACGCGAACCTCGCCTCCGCCGCCGTCTACGACCCGGCCACGCTGGCCGAAGCGAAGGGATTGCTCCAATGACCGCCCACGTCGAAATGCACGGGCAGGTGGCCCTGGTGACCGGCGCCTCCCGCGGTATCGGCGCGGCCATCGCCCACGAACTCGCCGCCCGCGGCATGAAGGTCATCGGCACCGCGACCACCGACGAGGGCGCGCAGAAGATCAGCGACGTGCTCGCGCCCTATGCGGACTGCCGCGGCGCCAGGCTGGACGTCAACGACGCCAGGTCCGCCGAAGGACTGGTGGACGCCATCGGCAAGGAATACGGCGGCCTGCACGTGCTGGTGAACAACGCCGGCATCACCCGCGACAACCTCTCCATGCGCATGAAGGACGAGGAGTGGGATGCCGTGCTCGATACCAATCTGAAGGCGGTGTTCCGGATGAGCCGCGCCGTCATGCGCACGATGATGAAGCAGCGCTATGGCCGCATCGTCAGCATTAGCGCCGGGCTTCATCGAGACCGACATGACCGCGGCCTTGCCCGAGGAGCAGCAGAAGGCGCTGCTGGGCCAGATCCCGCTGGGCCACCTGGGCAAGCCGGGCGACATCGCGCACGCGGTGGCCTGGCTCGCCTCGCCCCAGGCCGGCTATGTGACGGGGCAGGAAATCCACGTGAACGGCGGGATGTTCATGGCCTGAGGGCCCGACTGCGCACCCCGACGGGCGGTACCTGCCCAGCCGGCCCCTCCGCCCGGCTTAAAATCGCGGATTCAACACAAACCCTTAGAGGGAACCCCATGAGCGATATCGAAGCACGTGTCAAGAAAATCATCGCCGAGCAGCTCGGCGTCGAAGAGTCCCAGGTCACCAACGAAAAGGCCTTCGTGGCCGACCTCGGCGCGGACTCGCTGGACACGGTGGAACTGGTCATGGCCCTCGAAGACGAGTTCGGCATCGAGATCCCGGACGAGGACGCCGAGAAGATCACGACGGTGCAGAACGCCATCGATTACGCCAACGCCCACCAGAAGGCCTGATCCAGCCATGCGCCGACGCGTCGTCGTGACGGGGCTGGGCTGCGTGAGCCCGGTCGGGAATACGGTCGAGGAATCCTGGGCCAGCCTGCTGGCGGGCAGGAGCGGCATCGACCTCGTCACGTCCTTCGATACGGCCGCCCTGGCCGTCAAGTTCGCAGGGCAGGTCAAGGGCTTCAATGTCGCCGACTACATGCCCGAGAAGGAAGCCCGGCACATGGACCGCTTCATCCACCTGGGCCTGGCCGCGGCCGACCAGGCGATCAAGGATGCGGGCCTGCCGAGCGGCGAGAAGCTCGATCCCGAACTGGCCCAGCGCATCGGCGTGAACATCGGTTCCGGCATCGGCGGCCTGCCGATGATCGAGGAGACCCACACCGAGATGGTGAACCGCGGCCCGCGCCGCATCTCGCCCTTCTTCGTGCCGGCCTCGATCATCAACATGATCTCCGGCCACGTGTCGATCCGCCACGGCTACCAGGGCCCCAACATCGCGGTGGTCACGGCCTGCACGACCGGCCTGCACGCGATCGGCCTGTCCGCGCGCCTGATCGAATCGGGCGATGCCGACGTGATGGTCGCGGGCGGGGCGGAATCGTGCGTCTCGCCCCTGGGCGTGGGCGGCTTCGCCGCCGCGCGCGCGCTGTCGACGCGCAACGACGACCCGAAGACGGCCTCCCGCCCCTGGGACAAGGACCGCGACGGCTTCGTCCTGGGCGAGGGCGGCGGCGTGATGGTGCTCGAGGAATACGAGCATGCGAAGAAGCGCGGCGCGAAGATCTACGCCGAGCTCGCCGGCTTCGGCATGAGCGCCGACGCGTACCACATGACCGCGCCCAACGTGGACGGCCCGCGCCGATCCATGACGGCGGCGCTGAAGAACGCGGGCATCAACCCCGACCAGGTGCAGTACCTGAACGCGCACGGTACGTCCACGCCGCTCGGCGACGTGAACGAGACGAACGCCATCAAGAACGCGCTGGGCGAGCACGCGAAGAAGGTGGTGGTGAACTCCACCAAGTCGATGACCGGCCACCTGCTCGGGGGCGCCGGCGGCATCGAATCGGTGTTCACCGTGCTGGCGATCCACCACCAGAAGAGCCCGCCCACCATCAACATCTTCAACCAGGACCCGGAGTGCGACCTGGACTACTGCGCCAACGAGGCGCGGGACATGAAGATCGAGGTGGCGCTGAAGAACAACTTCGGCTTCGGCGGCACCAACGGCTCGCTGGTCTTCCGTCGCGTCTGACGCGGCCCGCCGGGCCGCCCGTTTCCGCATGCACCAAGCCCCATCGGTCATTTACCCGGTGGGGCGCAGCGCGTTCGCCGCGCGCGCCCACGGAACGCTGTGCGTGCTCGGATTGGCGGCTGCCGGCGCGTGGGCGCTGCAGTCCCCGGCGTTCGGCTGGCGCCAGGCGCTGGGTTTCGCAGCGGTGCTGGCCTGCGCCGCGGTGGCATTCGCGTCCTGGCGGCGCTCTCCTGCGGGCAGCCTGCGCTGGGACGGCGCCGGCTGGCAGTGGGAGGAGGGCGCGGCGAGTTCGACGGGCCGGCCCGAGCTCGCCCTCGACCTCCAATCCGTGATGCTCCTGCGCTGGCGCCCCGAAGCGGGCGGCGCGCTCTGGCTCTGGGTGGAGCGCGCGTCGGACGTGTCCCACTGGGAGGCGCTGCGGCGTGCGGTATATTCCCGCGCCAGCGCCCCCATCCCGGCCTTCCCCCCGCGGGGGAAGGAGCGCCCGCCCGCAGGGCAGCCCCCCGCGGCCGAACAATGACCAAGACGCCTCCCGCTTCCGCTCCCCCTTCCCCCGGTGACACCGACCTGATGCTGGTCGAGCGCACCGTGGCGGGCGACCAGAAGGCCTACGAGCTCCTGGTCCTGAAGTACCAGCGCCGCATCGAACGCCTGATCGGCCGTATGGTGCGCGACACCGACCTGGTCGAAGACATCGCGCAGGAGACGTTCATCCGCGCCTACCGCGCCCTCGCCCAGTTCCGCGGGGAGGCGCAGTTCTACACCTGGCTGTACCGGATTGCTGTCAACACCGCGAAAAAAGCCTTGGTCGACCTCAAGCGTGACCCGGTGGTTTCCGAGAGCGCACTGCGCGGCGGCGATGATGACGAAGAAACTTCCGGCGTCGAGAACGAACTAACCAGCGCAGAGACGCCGGAAACCGTGCTCGCGGCCAAGGAAATCGCCCAGACCGTGAACTCGGCCATGGAGGCCCTGCCCGATGAACTGCGCCAGGCGGTGACGCTGCGCGAGATCGAGGGCCTCAGCTACGAGGAGATCGCGGAAGTGATGAACTGCCCGATCGGCACGGTGCGCTCCCGGATCTTCCGGGCCCGCGAGGCGATCTCGGCGAAGGTGAAGCCCATGCTGGAAAACCAGTCGGGCAAGCGCTGGTGATGGCGCGCATGATGGATGCAATGGACAAGATGGACAACCAGGAACTGATTTCGGCGCTGGCCGATGGCCAGCTGCGGGGCGAGGAATTCGCCCGCGCCGTGCAGGTGGCCGCCGCGGACGCGCGTGCGCGCGAGGCCTGGTGCGCCTACCACGTGGTGGGCGATGTGCTGCGCAGCGGCCAGGCGACCGGCGGCAGCGCGCCCGAAGCCTTCCTGGCGAAGCTGCAGCAGCGCCTGCGCGAGGAACCCGCCGTCGCAGCCGTGGCGCTGCCGCTCGTGCGGCCTTCGAACTACGCCGCGCGGCCCGCGGCCAACGACTGGCGGTGGAAGCTGGTGGCCGGCGTGGCCTCGGTCGCGGCGGTGGCCGCGGTCGGGTGGAACGTGTGGGGCACGGCTGGCGGCAGCGGCCAGCCCCAGCTCGCTGCCGCGCCCGCGGCCGGCGGCGTGATGCCCGTGGCCGTGCAGGCCAGCCCCGCCCCGTCGATGATCCGCGACGCCCGCCTCGACCAGCTGCTGCAGGCGCACCGCCAGCTCGGGGGCGGCACGGCCCTGGGCAACACTTCGGGCTTCCTGCGCAACGCCACCTTCGAGGCGCCCGCCCGTTGATGACGCGACCCGCTTTCGTGTCGGCCCGCTCGCGCTTCTCCCACGGCGTGCTCGCCCTGTGGACGGTGGCCGTCCTCGGACTGGCCGCCAGCCAGGCCGCGGTGGCCGGGCCGCGGGGAGCCGAAGACCGGTCCGGCGGCCGGGCGGAGCGCAGCGTGGGCGAGTGGCTCACGCGCATGCACGAGGCCTCGCGCCAGCGCAATTACGTGGGCACCTTCGTGGTGACCTCCAGCAACGGGCAGATGTCCAGCGCGCGCATCTGGCATGCCTGCAATGGCGAGCGCCAGGTGGAGCGCGTGGAGTCCCTCTCGGGTGCGCCGCGCTCCACGTTCCGCCGCGACGACGAAGTGCTGACCTTCCTGCCCGAAAGCCGCACGGTGCGGGTGGAACGGCGCGAAGCGCTGGGCCTCTTCCCGGAACTGCTCAAGCCCAACGAGAGCGCGATCCCCGACTTCTACACGGCGAACCGCGTGGGCAGCGACCGCGTCGCCGGCTTCGACGCCGACATCGTGCAGGTGCTGCCCAAGGACGCCCTGCGCTTCGGCTACCGGATCTGGAGCGAGAAGAAGAGCGGCCTGGTGGTGAAGCTGCAGACGCTGGATGACGCCGGCAAGGTGCTCGAGCAGGCGGCGTTCTCCGAGCTGCAGCTCGATGCGCCGGTGCGCATGGACAAGATCGCCCAGATGATGGCCGTGCCCGACGGCTGGCGGGTCGAGAAGGCCCAGGTGGCGAAAACCACGGCGGCCGCCGAGGGCTGGGGCCTGAAGTCCCAGGTCGCCGGATTCAAGGCGATGAGCTGCTACAAGCGTCCCATCGAGGGCGTCCTGCAGTGGATCTTCTCGGACGGGCTGGCTTCGGTTTCCGTGTTCGTGGAGGATTTCGACCGGCAGCGGCACCAGCAGGAAGGCGTGTTCGCGAGCGGCGCGACCCATACGGTCACGCGGCGGCTGCAGGATTGGTGGATCACGGCCGTGGGCGAGGTGCCCCCGCAAACGCTGAAGGCGTTCTCCGAGAGCCTCGAGCGGCGCCGCTGACGCGTCCCGGCGTCCGGCGGGCGCGGGCCGGCGTAAATCCGACATGCGTTCCCGGCTGACGCGCAACTTTGTCGCGCAGGCGTAATCTCTGCTATTACCCTTGACTGTGTCTGACCCTTCTGGAGAGGTCTGTATGTTCCGCATGGACTGGAAGAAGCTGCGTGGGTACGGCCTGGCCGTCGCCCTCGCGATCAGCGGCACCGCGGCCATCCTGCCGCACGCCACGGTAAGCGCGCAGTCGGCGCCCCAGCCGCGCTCGCTGCCCGATTTCACCGAACTGGTCGAGGCGGTGAGCCCCGCCGTCGTCAATATCCGCACCACGGAGCGCGCGCGCAGCTCCTCCTCGGCCGCCCCCGGGCAGATGGACGAGGAGATGCAGGAGTTCTTCCGCCGCTTCTTCGGCGTGCCCATGCCCAACACGCCGCGCCAGCAGCAGCGTCCCAGCCCCCGCGGGGGCGGCGAGGACGAAGCGCCGCGCGGCGTGGGCTCCGGCTTCATCCTCACCCCCGACGGCTTCGTGATGACCAACGCCCACGTGGTGGAGGGCGCCGACGAAGTGGTCGTCACGCTGTCGGACCGGCGCGAGTTCAAGGCGCGCATCATCGGGGCCGACAAGCGCACCGACGTGGCCGTGGTCAAGATCGAAGCGACCGGGCTGCCCTTCGTGCGCGTGGGCGACATCAACAAGCTGAAGGTGGGCGAGTGGGTGATGGCGATCGGCTCGCCCTTCGGCCTGGACAACACCGTCACCGCAGGCATCGTCAGCGCCAAGGGGCGCGACACCGGCGACTACCTGCCCTTCATCCAGACCGACGTGGCGATCAACCCCGGCAATTCCGGCGGGCCGCTGATCAACATGCGCGGCGAGGTGGTGGGCATCAACAGCCAGATCTACTCGCGCTCCGGCGGCTTCATGGGCATCTCCTTCGCGATCCCGATCGACGAGGCGACCCGCGTGGCCGAGCAGCTGCGCACCTCCGGCCGCGTGTCGCGCGGGCGCATCGGCGTGCAGATCGACCAGGTGACGCGCGACGTGGCCGAATCCATCGGCCTGGGCCGCCCGCAGGGAGCGCTTGTGCGCAGCGTGGAGAGCGGCTCCCCGGCCGCGCAGGCGGGCATCGAGGCGGGCGACATCATCACCAAGTTCAACGGCCAGGCGATCGACCGCGCCACCGAGCTGCCGCGCCTGGTGGGCAACACCAAGCCGGGCAGCCGCGTGAACCTCACGGTGTTCCGCCGCGGCAATGCACGCGATCTCGCCGTCACGGTGGCGGAGATCGAGCCCGAGCAGCGGGCGGCCGCGCGCCGCTCGTCCACCACGCCCGCCGAACCGGCGCGCGCGCAGACGCCGGCCGCGCAGAGCCTGGGCCTGGTGGTGAGCGAACTCACCGAGGCGCAGAAGCGGGAGGCGAAGGTGAAGGGCGGCGTGAAGGTCGATGCGGTGACCGAGGCCGCGGAGCGCGCCGGCATCCGCGAAGGCGACATCATCGTGGCCATCGGCAACACCGAGGTGACCACCTTGCGCGAGTTCGAGGCGGTGATCGCCCGCGTCGACAAGAGCAAGGCGGTCCCGGTGCTGCTGCGCCGCGGGGAGCTCGCGAGCTACCTCCTGATCCGTCCCGCGCGCGGATAACACGCCGAGGTGGGCAAAGCCCCAAGCCCTTGCACGGGCCTGGGGCTTTTTTCTGGCTGCTTTGGCAAAAACAGACAGGCGGCGAAAGTTTTTTCGGCCAGCCAAAAGCTGTAGTGCAGGTTGGCGCCCGCTCACATCCGGCGGGCTCTAAGAACCGGATTGGGTAGAATCAGACCCAGCCAGCAGCCATTCATGGCATATCGCCCGGCTGCTCCACCACCATGCGGGATGCGCGCCCGGGCGCCCACTGCCGATCCACAGATCGCCCACATGTTGTCCTCCCGAACCCCGCGCCCAATTGTTGAAAAGCTGTGAATAAAACGCGAGTTGCAGGTCCGCAACGGCCGGGTTGGAGTGACCTGCCGGCTGTACGCCCGGCCGGTTTTGCCTACAATGAAGTTCCAACTATCGCAGTTGCCATAGATTGTTGGTTCAGGGCGCGTCACCTTCTGGCGCGCCCTTTTTTCTTTGTGCGCTCCCTTTCGAATCAATCACTTGAACGTTCCCGTTGATGAATCACATCAGAAACTTCTCGATCATCGCGCACATCGATCACGGCAAATCCACGCTCGCCGACCGCCTGATCCAGCGCTGCGGCGGCTTGTCCGATCGCGAGATGGAAGAGCAGGTGCTGGACTCGATGGATCTCGAAAAGGAGCGTGGGATAACCATCAAGGCGCAGACCGCCGCACTCACGTACAAGGCGCATGACGGGCAGGTCTACAACCTCAATCTGATCGACACGCCGGGCCACGTCGACTTCTCGTACGAAGTGAGCCGCTCGCTGTCCGCGTGCGAAGGCGCGCTGCTGGTGGTGGATGCGAGCCAGGGCGTCGAGGCGCAGACGGTGGCCAACTGCTACACCGCGCTCGACCTCGGCGTGGAGGTGGTTCCCGTCCTGAACAAGATGGACCTGCCGCAGGCCGACCCGGAGAACGCGAAGGCGGAGATCGAGGACGTGATCGGCATCGATGCGAGCCAGGCGATCCCGTGCTCCGCCAAGACCGGCATGGGCATCGACGAGATCCTCGAGGCGATCGTCGCGCGCATCCCGGCGCCGAAAGGCAGCGCGCAGGGGCCGCTGCGCGCGATGATCATCGACAGCTGGTTCGACAGCTACGTCGGCGTCGTCATGCTCGTGCGCGTGGTCGACGGACGCGTCGCCAAGGGCGACCGCATCAAGCTGATGGCGACCGAAGCGACCTACGAAGCCAACCAGCTCGGCGTCTTCACGCCCGCCAACGTCTCGCGCGACGCGCTGGAGGCCGGCGAGGTGGGCTACATCATCGCGGGCATCAAGGAGCTGCAGGCCGCCAAGGTGGGCGACACGGTCACGCTGGTGAAGGCCGGCACCGGTGGCGCAGCCTACACGGCGAGCGAGCCGCTGCCCGGCTTCAAGGAGATCCAGCCGCAGGTGTTCGCCGGCCTCTATCCGGTGGAAGCCAACCAGTACGACTCGCTGCGCGACAGCCTCGAGAAGCTCAAGCTCAACGACGCCTCGCTGCACTACGAGCCCGAGGTGAGCCAGGCGCTCGGCTTCGGCTTCCGCTGCGGCTTCCTGGGCCTGTTGCACATGGACATCGTGCAGGAGCGGCTGGAGCGCGAGTTCGACCAGGACCTGATCACCACCGCGCCCAGCGTCGTCTACCAGGTGATGAAGGGCGACGGCGAGGTGATCATGGTCGAGAACCCGGCGAAGATGCCGGACGTCGGCCGCATCCAGGAGATCCGCGAGCCCATCGTCACCGTGCACCTGTACATGCCGCAGGAGTACGTGGGCGCGGTGATGACGCTGGCCAACCAGAAGCGCGGCGTGCAGCTGAACATGGCCTACCACGGCCGGCAGGTGATGCTCACGTACGAGCTGCCGCTCGGGGAGATCGTGCTCGACTTCTTCGACAAGCTGAAGTCCGTCAGCCGCGGCTACGCCTCGATGGACTACGAGTTCAAGGAGTACCGGGCTTCGGACGTGGTGAAGGTGGACATCCTGCTGAACGGCGAGAAGGTGGACGCCCTGTCCATCATCGTGCACCGCACCCAGGCGCAGTACCGCGGCCGGGCGGTGGTGGCCAAGATGCGCGAGATCATCAGCCGGCAGATGTTCGACGTCGCCATCCAGGCGGCGATCGGCGCCAACGTGATCGCCCGCGAGACCGTCAAGGCCCTGCGCAAGAACGTGCTGGCAAAATGCTACGGCGGCGACATCACCCGCAAGCGCAAGCTCCTCGAAAAACAAAAGGCGGGCAAGAAACGCATGAAGCAGATCGGCTCGGTCGAAGTGCCTCAGGAAGCGTTCCTCGCCATCCTCCAGGTCGAAGACTAAGAAAAATGATCCCCCAAGCTCCGCACTCAGCGCATTCGCACTTCGTGTCTCCGCGGCCCCCGGAGGGGGCGCAAGCCTCCCTTGGGGCGGCCCGGCGGGAGGCTTGATGATGCCTTTCCTCACGGCCGCGGTCCTCGCGGCCTTCGTCGGTTATGCCGGCGCGTGGTACTTCGAAATGGTCGAAGGCAACTTCGCCCTCCTGCTGTTCCTGGCGACGGTCGTCACCGGCCTGTACTGGGTTGCCGAGCGCCTGTGGTACCTGCCGCGCCGCCGGCGCGTCGCGGCGGAACTCGAGGCCCGCACCGCGCAGCGGCGGTCCCAACTGTCCGCGCAGGGCGTGGCCGCGGACCATGCCGACGTGGAGGAGGCACGCCAGAGGATCCTGGCGCAGCCCTGGTGGCTGGACTGGACCGCCGGCCTGTTCCCGGTGATCCTCGCCGTCTTCGTGCTGCGTTCCTTCCTGTTCGAGCCGTTCAAGATTCCTTCGGGGTCGATGATCCCCACGCTGCTCGTGGGCGACCTCATCCTGGTCAACAAGTTCACCTACGGCCTGCGCCTGCCGGTGCTGAACACGCGCCTGACCGAAGGCACTGCGCCCAAGCGCGGCGACGTGATGGTGTTCCGCTACCCGCCCAAGCCGACGCTGGACTACATCAAGCGCGTGGTGGGCGTGCCGGGCGACGAGGTCGCGTACTTGAACAAGAAGCTGACCATCAACGGCCAGCCGGTGCCCACGACGCGCCTGCAGGACTACTTCGACCCCGACGCGATGCGCTACTTCCGCCACTACGAGGAGAAGCTGGGGGAGAAGACGCACCGCCTGCTGAACGACGACGAGCGGCCGGCGTTCATCCCGGGCGCGGAGGATTTTCCGGCCAAGGACAATTGCCGCTACAGTGTGGAGGGGGTCGTCTGCAAGGTGCCGGAGGGGCACTATTTCATGATGGGCGACAACCGGGATAATTCGCTCGACTCGCGCTACTGGGGTTTCGTGCCGGATCGCAACATCGTCGGCAAGGCGTTCCTGATCTGGATGAATTTCGGTGACCTCAAGCGCATCGGGTGGTTCCAGTAAGAACGACGGAGGGGTTCCAATGGCAGTCAAGTCGCGTCAGCGTGGCATATCGATCGTCACGCTCATTTTCATCCTGGCGATCCTCGCCGCGGTCGGCTCGATCGTGCTCAAGGCGCTGCCTTCGGCGCTCGAATACCAGGCGGTGCTGAAGGCGGTGAACCGGGTCAAGAACGAAGGCACTCCGGCCCTGGTGCGCTCTGCCTTCGACCGGGCCGCGTCCATCGACGACATCAAGTCCATCACGGGCAAGGACCTCACGATCGCCAAGGAGGGCGAGGAGACGGTGGTGTCCTTCTCGTACACCAAGGAGTTCCACATGTTCGGCCCGGCCTGGCTGCTCATGAAATACGACGGCCGGTCCCGTCCCGGCCGCTAGTCCCGTGGCGGACGCGCTCGCGGCTTTGCAGGACCGGCTGCAGCATCGCTTCCGCGACCCGGGGCTGTTGGCGCGCGCGCTGACCCACCGCAGCTTCTCGGCCGACCACAACGAGCGGCTCGAATTCCTGGGCGACTCGGTCCTCAACCTCGCCGTCGCGGCGCTGCTCTACCAGCGGCTGAAGCACCAGGCGGAGGGCGATCTCTCGCGCGTGCGGGCCAACCTCGTCAAGCAGGACACGCTGCACAAGCTGGCCGCCGAACTGGGCCTGCCCGCGGTCATCCGGCTCGGCGAAGGCGAGGCGCGCTCGGGCGGGCACAAGCGCCCGTCCATCCTCGCGGATGCGCTGGAGGCGGTCATCGGTGCGGTCCACCTCGATGCCGGGTACGGCGCCGCCGAAGCCCTGGTGCACCGCCTGTTCGCCGAAGTCGAGATCAAGCCGGAGATGCCGGCCGCGGCCAAGGATCCCAAGACGGAGCTGCAGGAACTGTTGCAGGGCCGCAAGATGCACCTGCCGGTCTACCGGGTCGTGGGCACGGTGGGCGCCGCCCACAAGCAGACCTTCGACGTCGAATGCGAGGTGGGCGAGCTCGGCCTCGCGGAGCGCGGCATTGGCGCTTCGCGCCGGGCCGCCGAACAGGCGGCCGCAGCGGCTATGCTGTTGGCACTGAAATCCAGGCTGAAATGACACAGAGTCCCCATCCCGGCCTTCCCCCAGAGGGGGAAGGACAAGCAACGGGCGCGGACACCGGCACCGCGCCTTCCGGCACAGGGCAACGCTGCGGGCTGGTGGCCATCGTGGGCAAGCCCAACGTGGGCAAGTCCACGCTGCTCAACGCCCTGGTGGGGCAGAAGGTGAGCATCACTTCGGCCAAGGCCCAGACCACGCGCCATCGGATCACCGGGGTACGCACCGAGGGCGACACCCAGTTCGTCTTCGTCGACACCCCCGGCTTCCAGACACGCCACAGCTCCGCGTTGAACCGCTCGCTGAACCGCGCGGTCACCGGCGTGGTGGGCGACGTCGACGTGGTGCTGTTCGTCGTCGAGGCCGGCAACTTCGCGCTGGCCGACGCCAAGGTGCTGGCGCTGCTCAAGCCGGGCATCCCCGCCATCCTGGTGGCCAACAAGCTCGACCTCGTGCACCGCCGCGGCGAGCTCGCCCCGTGGCTGCGCGACATGCAGCAGCGCCATGCGTTCGCCGAGTTCATGCCGATCTCGGCCAAGCAGCCGAAGGACATCGCGCGCCTGCTGGAGACCTGCGCCAAGTACCTGCCGCAGCAGCCCTGGTGGTATGGGGCCGACGAGCTCACCGACAAGAGCGAGCGCTTCATGGCGGGCGAGATGGTCCGGGAGAAGCTGTTCCGCCTGACAGGCGACGAGCTGCCCTACACGTCCACCGTGGTGATCGAGAAGTTCGAGGAAGAGCCCAGCCCGAAATTCAAGCGCATGGTGCGCATCGCGGCCACGGTGGTGGTGGAGCGCGACAGCCACAAGGCCATGGTGATCGGCGAGGGCGGCGAGAAGCTCAAGCGCATAGGCACGGAGGCCCGCCAGGAACTGGAGCGGCTGTTCGACGCCAAGGTGTTCCTGCAGCTGTTCGTGAAAGTGCGCTCCGGCTGGGCGGACGACGAGGCGCGGGTGCGTTCCTTCGGCTACGAGTGAGGCCATCCAGGTGGCCAAGCGCATCGCCGACGAGCCGGCCTTCGTCCTGCACCGCTACGACTGGAGCGAATCCAGCCTGATCCTGGAGGTGCTCACGCGGCACCACGGCCGCATCGCGGTCGTCGCCAAGGGGGCCAAGAAGCCCAGCTCCAATTTCCGTCCCGTGCTGCTGCCCCTGCAGCCGCTGCTCGTGGCCTTCGGCGGCGACGCGGAGATCCGCACGCTCAAGTCGGCCGAATGGGTGGGCGGCCAGGTGATGCCTACCGGCGAGGCGCTGCTGTCCGGCTACTACCTCAACGAACTTCTGCTGCGCCTGCTGGCGCGCGACGATCCGCACCCGGCGCTGTTCGATGTCTATGCGGCGACCGTCCGCATGCTGGCGGGGGAAGACCCGCAGGCGCTGCAGCCGGCGCTGCGCGCCTTCGAGCTCCTGCTGCTGCGCGAGATCGGGCTGCTGCCGACGCTGGACGCCCAGACCGCCACGCTCGCGCCGCTGGAGCCGGACCAGCGTTATGCCCTGCGTGCTGAAGGGGGCCTGGTGGAATCCGGCGACGCCGACGGCCGCGGCAGCCTCACCGGTGCCCAGTGGCAGGCGCTGCAGGTGGCGCTGGACGATCCGGCGCCCTTCCGCGCCACGCTGCTCGAGGGAGCCACCATGGGCGAGCTCAAGCCGCAGCTGCGCGCGCTGCTGCACTACCATTGCGGCGTCGCCACGCTGCGCACCCGCCAACTCATGATGGACCTGCAGGCTCTATGAGCACTACCGCGCTTTCGGTCAACCTGAACAAGGTCGCGCTGGTGCGCAACACGCGCCACCTGGGCATCCCGAGCGTCACGCGCGCCGCCACGCTGTGCCTGCAGGCCGGCGCCCATGGCATCACCGTGCACCCGCGGCCCGATGCCCGCCACATCCGCGACGCCGACGTGCGCGAGCTGCACGCGCTGCTGCAACGCGACTGGCCGCGGGCGGAGTTCAACATCGAGGGCAACCCCTTCCACAACCTGATGGATTTCGTGCGCGAGCTGCGTCCGCACCAATGCACCTTCGTGCCCGACAGCGAAGGGCAGTTCACCAGCGACCACGGCTGGGACCTGCGGGCCGACGCCGAGCGCGTGCGGCCGGTGATCGCCGAGGCGAAGGCGCTCGGCGTGCGGGTGAGCCTCTTCATGGACGCGGATCCCGAAGCGATGCCCCTCGCCAAGGCGGTGGGTGCCGACCGCGTCGAGCTCTACACGGAGCCCTACGCCGCCGCTTGGGGCACCGCGCGGCAGGACGAGCAGCTGCGCCGTTTCGCCGCCGCCGCGCGCGCCGCGCAGGCCGCCGGCCTGGGCGTCAATGCCGGCCACGACCTCAGCCGCGACAACCTGGCCGACTTCCTGCGGGCCGTGCCCGGCGTGCGCGAGGTCTCGATCGGCCACGCGCTCATCTCCGACGCACTGGAGCTGGGCTACGCCGCCACCGTGCGCGCCTACCTGGCCGCGATCCGCGCCGCGCAGTGATCTACGGCATCGGCACCGACATCTGCGACGTGCGGCGCATCCGCGCTTCGCTCGAGCGCAACGGCGAGCGTTTCGCGCGCAAGATCCTGTCGGAGGCGGAGTTCGCCACCTGGCAGGCGCGCAGCGCCCGCTGGCCCGAGCGCGGCGTGCGCTACCTCGCCACCCGCTTCTCGGCCAAGGAAGCCTTCAGCAAGGCGGTGGGCCTGGGCATGCGCATGCCCATGACGTGGCGCCTGTGCGAGGTGGGCAAGCTGGCCAGCGGCAAGCCCGTGATCGTGCTGCACGGCGCGCTCAAGGAATGGTGCGACGCCCGCGGCCTGAGCGCGCAGGTGAGCGTCACCGATGAAACCGATTACGCCGCGAGCTTCGTCGTGGTGGAACAGAAAGAGAAGAACCCATGAGTGAACACGCCCCGGTGGTCATCGACGTCGCCGGCCTGAGCCTGACCGACGACGACCGCCGCCGCCTCGCCCATCCGCTGGTGGGCGGCATGATCCTGTTCGGCCGCAACTGGGAAAGCCGCGAGCAGGTGGCCGCCCTGTGCGCCGAGGTCAAGGCCGTGCGCCAGGACCTGCTGATCTCCGTGGACCACGAGGGCGGGCGCGTGCAGCGCTTTCGCACCGACGGCTTCACGCATCTTCCGCCCATGCGCCGGTTCGGCGAGATGTGGATGCAGGACGGCAAGGGCCGCGAAGGCTCCGGTGCGATGCACGCGATGGCCGCGGCCAGCGCCGCGGGCTACGTGCTGGGCGCCGAGCTGCGCGCGTGCGGCGTGGACTTCAGCTTCACGCCCGTGCTGGACCTCGACTTCGGCGCCAGCTCGGTGATCGGCGACCGCGCCTTCCACCGCGACCCGCGCGTGGTGACGATGCTGGCGAAGAGCCTGATGCACGGCCTGCTGCAGGCCGGCGTCGCCAACTGCGGCAAGCATTTCCCCGGCCACGGCTTCGTGAAGGCGGATTCGCACCTGGAGATCCCGGTGGACAACCGCAGCCTCAAGGCGATCCTGCAGGACGACGCGATCCCGTACGAGTGGCTGGCCACGACGCTCACCAGCGTGATGCCCGCGCACGTCATCTACAGCAAGGTCGATCCGCGTCCGGCCGGCTTCTCGCCGCGCTGGCTGGAGGAGATCCTGCGCGAGCAGCTGCAGTTCCAGGGCGCGGTCTTCAGCGACGACCTGAGCATGGCGGGCGCGCGCAAGATCGAAGGCCGCGAGGTGAGCTACACCGAGGCGGCGGTGGTGGCGCTGAATGCCGGCTGCGACATGGTGCTGCTGTGCAACGAATCGGTGAACAGCGAAGGCGGCCGCGCCATCGACGAACTGCTGGATGGCCTGCAGGAGGCGCAGGAGCGCGGCGAATGGCGGGCGAGCGAGGCGAGCGAGCACCGCCGGCTGGCGCTGCTGCCTTGCGGGCCTTCGATCACGTGGGATGCGCTGATGACCGAGCCGCGCTACATGCGCGCGCTTCAGCTGCTGCCCTGAACCGGGCGGCTCCAGAGCGCGCCGTTCGCTTCGAGGTGCGTCAGGTAGAGGCGCAGGTCGAACTCGTACCGGTGGTACTCCGGTTCCATCCAGGTGCACAGCTGGTAGAAGGCCTTGTCGTGGTCCTTCTCCTTGAAGTGCGCGAGCTCGTGCACCACGATCATCCGCAGGAACTCGGGCGGCACCTCGCGAAAGAGGGTGGCGATGCGGATCTCCCGCTTCGCCTTCAGCTTCGCGCCCTGCACGCGGGAGATGGCGGCGTGCGTGCCCAGGGCGTTGCGGATCACGTGCAGCTGGTTGTCGTACGCCACCTTGCTGAGGGGCTCCGAGCTGCGCAGGAATTCGCCCTTGAGTCCCGTCACGTATTCGTACAGCGCCCGGTCCGTGCGCACCGCGTGCGCCGCGGGATACTTGCGCAGCAACAGCTCGCCGACCCGGTCCTGCGCCAGCAGCTCGCGCACCTGTGCCTGCACGGCCTCGGGATAGTGGGCGAGGTACTTCAGCTTCATGGCGAAGCCGTCCAGCGCCGCGCGGAGTACGCCAGGCCGGATGCCACGCCGCCGAACAGGTCGCCCTCGACGATCGCCGTGCCGGGGAACCTTTGCCCCAGCAGCGCGAGGAACGGCCGCAGCGCCGACGAGCCGCCCGTCAGGTAGATCGCGTCCAACTGGTCCGGCTGCAGGCCGGCGCGCCGCACGCACTCCGCGGCGCAATCGACCACCTGTGCCAGCAGCGCCTGCAGGTCCTGCGCCATGCCCTGGGCGTCCAGCCCCGCCTCCAACCCGCGCTCCACGGTGGAGAGATCGATCATGGCGCGCCCGCCATCGATGGAACTCGCGATCTTCGCCTTCTCCACCTCGCTGAGCACCAGGTGGCCGAGCCGCTGTTCCAGCACGGCCATGAGCCGGTCGTGCAGCCGGGAATCGGCGAAATCGGAGCGCAGTGCCCGCACCTCGCGCACCATCTTCGGCGCATACATCCAGTGGATCAGGTGCCAGCTGGCCAGGTCGATGAAGGGCGGGCTCGGCACCTCGCGGCCGGTGGGGCCCACGTGCTGGAAACCGAACAGCGGCATCACGCGCCTCAGGTTCAGGCGCTGGTCGTAGTCGGTGCCGGCGATGTGGATGCCCGCGGTGGCCAGGATGTCGCTGCTGCGGTCGTCGCGCGCCATCCGTTGCGGCCCGAGGCGCACCACCGTGAAGTCGGAAGTGCCGCCGCCGATGTCCACGACCAGCACCAGCGCTTCCTGCGCGACGCGCTGCTCGTAGTCGAGCGCCGCGGCGATCGGCTCCAGCTCGAAGCGCACCTCCTCGAAACCGGCGCTGGCCGCGCATTCGCCGAGCGCCGCCTGCGCGCGCCGGTCGCGGTCGGGCGCGTCGTCCGCGAAGTGCACCGGGCGGCCGATCACCGCGCGCACCGGGGCATGCCCCAGGTGGGCTGCGGTGCGCGCGCGCAGTTCCGAGAGATAGCGGGCGATGATGGCGCGAAAGCTCAGCGTGCCGCTTCCGACCGCGGTCTCTTCCTCGAGCAGGCTGCTTCCCAGCAGGCTCTTGAGCGATCGCATCAGGCGGCCTTCGACGCCGGCCAGGTACAGGCCCACGGCCTCGCGGCCGAAGTGCGTGCTGCCGTCCTCGGCGTTGAAGAAGACGGCGGTCGGCATGCCCGTGGCGCCGCCTTCCAGCGGCACCAGCCGCGCGAGGCCGTCGGGTCCCAGCGAGGAGACCGCGGAGTTCGAGGTGCCGAAGTCGATGCCGACGGGCGCCGGCGCGCCGGCGCCGGGCCTGCCGCGTCCCGCCATCAGGACTCGCGCCGCAGCGCCGGGAACAGGATGATGTCGCGGATGCTGGGGCTGTCGGTCAGCAGCATCATCAGGCGGTCGATGCCGATGCCGCAGCCGCCCGCGGGCGGCATGCCGTATTCCAGCGCCCGGATGAAGTCGTGGTCGTAGAACATGGCCTCGTCGTCGCCCGCATCCTTGGCGCTCACCTGCGCCTGGAAGCGCGCGGCCTGGTCCTCGGCGTCGTTCAGCTCGGAAAAGCCGTTGGCGATCTCGCGGCCGGTGATGTACAGCTCGAAGCGTTCCGTCACCTCCGGGCGGTCGTCGTTGGCGCGCGCCAGCGGCGAGATCTCGGTCGGGTGCTCCATGATGAAGGTCGGCTGCCAGAGCTTCTCTTCGACGGTTTCCTCGAAGAACAGCACCTGCAGCGACGCCAGCGAGCGGCCGGAGAGGCGGTCCTTCTCCTCCGACAGGCCCATCTTGCGCAGGGCCGCGACCAGCCAGTCGCGGTTGGCCACGTTGTCGCCCGCATCCGTGTGGCGCACGATCGCCTCGGGAATCGTCAGGCGCTCGAAGGGCTGGGAGAGGTCCACTTCGCGGCCGCCGTACGTGAGCTGCAGCGTGCCCACGGCCTTTTGCGCGGCGTCGCGCAGCAGCGCCTCGGTGAAGTCCATCAGGTCGCGGTAGTTCCAGTACGCCGCGTAGAACTCCATCATGGTGAACTCGGGGTTGTGGCGGACCGAGATCCCCTCGTTGCGGAAGTTGCGGTTGATCTCGAACACGCGCTCGAAGCCACCCACCAGCAGGCGCTTGAGATAGAGCTCCGGCGCGATGCGCAGGTACATCTCCTGGTCCAGCGCGTTGTGGTGCGTGATGAAGGGCTTGGCGTTGGCGCCGCCGGGGATCGGGTGGAGCATGGGCGTCTCCACTTCCAGGAAGCGGTGCTGCACCATGAACTCGCGGATGCCCGACATGGCCTTGCTGCGCGCGACGAAGCGCTTGCGCGCCTCCTCGTCGGTCATCAGGTCCACGTAGCGCTGGCGGTACTTCACCTCCTGGTCGGCCACGCCGTGGAACTTGTCCGGCATGGGGCGCAGGCTCTTGGTCAGCATGCGGATCGCCGTGGCGTGCAGCGAGAGTTCGCCGGTGCGCGTCTTGAACAGCTTGCCTTCGGCGCCGACGATGTCGCCCAGGTCCCAGTGCTTGAAGGCGGCGTACGCCTCCTCGCCCACGGCGTCGCGCGTCACGTAGATCTGGATGCGGCTGCTGGCGTCCTGCAGCGTGGCGAAGCTCGCCTTGCCCATCACGCGCTTGAGCATCATGCGCCCGGCCACCGTGGCGGTCGCGCCCTCGGCCTCGAGCTGTTCGGCAGTCTTTTCGCCGTGCGAGGCGTGCAGGTCCGCGGCGTGCGCCGTCGGCTTGAAGTCGTTGGGGAAAGCGGGGCCCTGGCCGTTGCGGTGCGCCTCGCGCAGGGCGCGCAGTTTCTCGCGGCGCTCGGCGACCAGCTGGTTCTCGTCGGTGGGCGGGGTGGTCTGTTCGGACATCGGG
>SEAY01000071.1 GCA_004144865.1 Comamonadaceae bacterium | reverse complement strand
GCCTCGCAGCTCGCCAAGGTGGGCATCAACGCGAAGCTGCAGAACGTCGAATGGGCGCAGTGGCTGTCCAACGTCTACGGCGGCAAGAACTACGACATGACGATCATCTCCCACGTCGAACCCTTCGACCTGGGCAACTTCGCCAAGCCGGACTACTACTGGAACTACCAGTCGCCGAAGTTCAACGAGATGTACGGCAAGTACAAGACCACGGCCAACGCGGGCGAGCGCACCAAGCTGCTGGGCGACCTGCAGCGCCTGCTCGCCGACGATTCCGTGCACGCGTTCCTCTACCAGCCGCAATGGGTCACGGTCGCCAACCGCAACGTCCGCGGCCTGTGGAAGGACATGCCGATCTTCGTGAACGACCTGTCCGCCCTCTCCTGGGCCTGAGTCCATGGCGGAACCGCTGCATGAACTCCCGGCGCCCGCGCTGATCGGGCTGTACCGCCGGCGCGAGGTGTCGCCGGTGGAGGTCGCGCAGAGCGTGCTGGGGCACGTGGAGCGCTGGGAGCACCACGTCCGGGCGCTGTACCTGCTGCGGCCCGAGCGGGTGATGGAACAGGCGCGCGCGAGCGAGGCCCGCTGGCTGCGTGGCGAGCCACTGGGCCTGATCGACGGCGTGCCCGTCACCATCAAGGACAACATCGCCACGCGCGGCGACCCCACGCCGCTGGGCACCGCGGCCACGGAGGCGGTGCCCGCCAGCGCCGACGCTCCGCCCGCCGCACGCGTGCGCGAGCATGGCGGCGTGGTGCTCGCCAAGACCACCATGCCCGACTACGGCATGCTGTCCTCGGGGCTCTCCAGCTTCCACAAGGTCGCGCGCAACCCGTGGGACCTGTCGAAGACGCCGGGCGGCTCCAGCGCGGGCGCAGGCGCCGCCGCCGCCGCGGGCTACGGCCCGCTGCACATAGGCACCGACATCGGCGGCTCCCTGCGCCTGCCTGCCGGCTGGTGCGGCATCTTCACGCTCAAGCCCAGCCTCGGCCGCATCCCGATCGATCCGCCCTATATCGGCCGCGCCGCGGGACCGATGACGCGCACTGTGGAAGATGCAGCGCTCTTGATGGACGTGCTCGCGCGGCCCGACGACCGCGACAGCATGAGCCTGCCGGCGCAGGACATTCCCTGGGCGAACTTCGACGCCGGCGTGGACAAGCTGCACGGCCTGCGCATCGGCCTGCTGCTGGAAGCCGGTTGCGGCCTGGCGGTGGAGCCCGAAGTGCGCGCCGCGATCGAGCGCGCGGCACAGCTGTTCGAGCGCGCCGGCGCCGTGGTGGCGCCGCTCAAGCCCTTCATGACCCAGGGCATGCTGGACGGCATGGACCATTTCTGGCGCATGCGATCCCACGTCGACATGCGCGCGCTGTCGGCCGAAGCCAAGGCGCGCGTGCTGCCCTACATCCAGCAGTGGGCCGACAGCGCCGCGGGCATGACGGGCGAAGCGGTCTACCGGGCCTTCAACCAGTTCCACCTCACGCGCGTGGCCGCCGTGAACGCCTGCCGGCCCTTCGACTACGTGATCTCGCCGGTGTCGCCGGTGCCGGCGCCGGCGGCCGAACTGCCCTCGCCCACCAACGACCCGCTGCGGCCGCTGGAGCACATCGGCTTCACCGTGCCGTTCAACATGTCGGAGCAGCCGGCCGCTTCCATCAACTGCGGCTACACGTCGGCGGGACTGCCGATCGGCCTGCAGATCGCCGGCAGGCGCTTCGACGACCTGGGCGTGCTGCAGGTCGCGCGCGCCTTCGAGATCCTCCGCGAGCCGCAGCGCCCCTGGCCGCTGCCGCCCTCGGAAGCGATCCACCATGTGGACTGACGCGCTCGGCAACCCCGTCACCCTGGAGGGCGCGTCCAGCCGCGCGGCGCTGGACGACTTCGTCGAAGGCTTCATCGCCAGCGAGGCGCGCGCGGCCAACATCCTGCAGGCGCAGGAAGATGCCAGCCCCCTCGTGCAGGCGTACTGCGCGGCGCTGCACATGTTTGCGGAGACCGGCGACGCCCCGGCGAGCGCACGGCCCTTCATCGAGCGTGCGCAGGCGCAGGCGGGACGCGCCACGCTGCGCGAACGCCGCTTCATTGCCGCCGTCGCCGCGTGGGTCGCGGGCGACCTGGACCGCGCCATCGTGCTGCACGAGGAACAGGCGATCGAGCACCCGCGCGACCTGGCCTCGCTGAAGCTCGGGCAGTACCACCTGTTCAACCGCGGCGACTCGCCAGGCATGCTGCGCCTCGCGCTGCACGCGGTGCCGGCTGCCGCCGACGTGCCCTACCTGCACGGCATGCTGGCCTTCGCCTGGGAACAATGCCACTTCCTCGCCGAGGCGGAAGCGGCCGCGCGCCAGGCGATCGCGATGCGGCGCAAGGAGCCCTGGGCGCACCACGCCTTGGCGCACGTCCTGCTCACGCACGGCCGGCTGGCGGAAGGACACGCGTTCCTGCAGGACGTGAGCGCCACGTGGACGGGCCTCAACTCCTTCATGGTCACGCACAACTGGTGGCACCAGGCCCTGTTCGCGCTGGACCTGGATCGCGCAGACGAGGTGCTGTCGATCTACGACCACCACGTCTGGGGCGAGGTCAAGGAGTACAGCCAGGACCAGGTGAACGCGGTGTCGCTGCTGGCACGCGCGGAACTCGCGGGCGTGGACGTTGGCGGACGTTGGCAGGACCTGGGCGACCACCTCGCGCGCCGCGCACACGATCACGTGCTGCCTTTCCTCGACCTGCAGTACCTCTACGGCCTCGCGCGCGCCGGCCGGATGGAAGCCGCGCAAGAGTGGATGGCCAGCATCGAGCAGCACGCGCTGCGCCAGCAGGGCGCGGCGGGCACCGTGTGGCAACGCGTGTGCGTCCCGGCCGCGCGCGGGCTGCTCGCGCACGCCACGGGCGAATGGAAGACGGCGGTGGAGGCGCTGGGCCACGCCATGCCGCGGCTGGTGGAGATCGGCGGCAGCCACGCGCAGCGCGACCTGTTCGCGCAGCTGCATCTCGATGCATTGATCCGCGGCGGACACCTGTCCGGCGCCCAGAACCTGCTGCAGCCGCTGCTGGCCGCGCAGCCGGAGTCCAGGCGCCTGAAGCGCCAGGGCGCGCGGCTCTACGCCGCGCTCGGCTTGCCGTCCGTGGCGGCGTACTTCTTCTGATCGTAGACCGGCTGCGGCGGCAGGTCCGCCAGGTGCTGCGTGCAGGCCCACGTGAGGATGTCGATGCCGCCGTCGCGCACCGCGATGCGGTTGAAGCCGGCGTTGGGGATCTCGCTCTGGCGCGGGCCGTTCAGCCCCAGCGAGCGCGCGGTGCGGTAGATCATGTCCAGCACGCCGCCGTGCGTGACCACCACCACCCGTTGCTTCGGATGCCGGGCCACCACGCGCCGGATGGCATCCATCACGCGGGCGTGGAATGCGCGGGTGGATTCGCCCTCGGGCATGGCGAAGTCCTCCTCGAAGCGCAGCCAGCCGGCCCAGGCTTCGGGCATGTCGCGCTGGATGTCCGCCACGCACATGCCCTCGACGCGGCCGAAGTGCTGCTCCCGCAGGCCTTCGTCGGCCACGGGCGGCAGCGCGAGCTCGCCGGCGATGGGCTGCGCGGTCTGCTGCGCGCGCAGCAGGTCGCTCACGTACACGGCGTCGGCCGTTTCGCCGGCCATGCGCGCGGCGAGGCGGCGCGCCTGCTCGAGCCCGATGGCGTTGAGGCCGACGTTCAGGTGGCCCTGGAACCGCAGCTCGCGGTTCATGTCGGTCTCGCCGTGGCGGATCAGCACCAGTTCCGTCATGCCTGCAACTCCCCTTCGGTTCGATTATCCCGGCGGGCGCGGAGATGCAGAATGGGCGGCAGGGCCCAAAGCACAACTATTTCCTCACCTTGTCCCGGTTGATCCTCATTCCCGGCCTGGCGTGCAACGACGCCATGTGGCGTTCGCAGCTCGCGGCCCTCTCCGCGTGGGCGCCTGCGGTCAGCGATGCGATCGCCCGCGCCGACAGCATCAACGGCATGGCGCGCCTGCTGTTGCAGGAGCACGAGGGATCGCTCGTGCTGTGCGGCGCCTCCATGGGCGGCATGGTGGCCATGGCGGCGGCGCGGCTGGCGCCGGAGCGCATCGCGGGGCTGGCGCTCCTGGGCACGGATCCGCGGCCCGACTCGCCCGAGATGACCGCGCTGCGCAGGGCCGCCATCGAGCTGTTCGCCCGCGGCCGGACGCGGGAGGTGATCGAGCCGAATATCGCATTCGCGTTCCATCCGGACAACGCGCCGGCGCTCGGCGCGGCGTACCTGGAGCAGGTGCTGGGCGCGGGCGCGCAGCAGCTGATCGCGCAAAACCGCGCCGTGATCGCCCGGCCCGACGCACGCCCTCACCTGCCGCAAGTGCGCTGCCCGGTGCTGGTGATGTGCGGCGAGGCGGACCCGCTCACGCCGCCGGAGTGCTCGCGCGAGATCGCGGCGCTGGTGCCGCAGGCGCGGCTGGTGCTGGTGCCCCGCTGCGGGCACATGCTGACGATGGAGCGGCCGGAGGTGGTGAACGCCACGCTGGCCCAGTGGCTGCGGTCCGTCAACCCGCCTGACGGCTAATCCCGTCCCAGGCTGCGCACCTTCTCGATCAGCCGCTGCTGCACCGTCGCCGACACGAACTGGTGCACCTCGCCGCCGAGGATGGCGATCTCGCGCACGAAGGTGCTGCTGATGAACTGGTACTTCTCGCCCGGCGTGAGGAACACGGTCTCGACATCCGGCATGAGGTGGCGGTTCATGCCGGCGAGCTGGAATTCGTAGTCGAAGTCGGTCACGGCACGCACGCCGCGCACCATGGCCTTGCCGCCACGCTCCACGACGAAGTCGCGCACGAGGCCGCTGAAGCTCTCCACGGTGACCTGCGGGTAGGCGGCGAGCGCCTCGCGCGCCATCTCCACGCGCTCCTGCATGGTGAACAGGGCCTTCTTGTGGTGTCCCGCGGCGACCGCCACGATCACGCGATCGAACAGCTGGCAGGCGCGCCGCACCACGTCTTCATGGCCCAGCGTCATGGGGTCGAAGGTGCCGGGGTAGACGGCGAGAACGTGGTTGGCCATGAGCAATCTCCTATCGCCCGAATGGAGGAGGCGGGCGATTGCTGCGCCGCATTATGCAGTCCGCCGCAGCAGGTGCCCGTGGACGGCGCCCGCCTTCATGTGGCGCACGCCTTCCAGGCCATGGCGGGCCAGCGCCTCGCCCTCCCAGAGCGTCGGCGCCTCCAGGTAGATGTAGCCCTGCTCGCGCACCGCTCGCCGGGCCGCGGCCAGGGCCTTGTCGAAGAGATCGGCCTCGAAGGGGGGATCGAGGAACACCAGGTCGGCGCCGGCAGGCGGCAGGCTCGCCAGCACGCTCAGCGCATTGCCACGCTGCACCCGCACGTTCTGCGCATCCAGCCGCTTGACGACCGCGCGCAACTGGTCGACCAGCGCGCCATCGGCTTCCACCAGCAGCACGTCGGACGCGCCGCGCGAACCGGCTTCCAGGCCCAGCGCGCCGGTGCCGGCGAAGGCGTCGACGCAGCGCCAGCCGGTGAGGTCCTGCCCCAGCCAGTTGAAGAGAGTCTCCCGTACCCGGTCGGGCGTGGGGCGCAACCCCGGGCGGTCGGCCACCGGCAGCAGCGTGCGCTTCCACTGCCCGCCGATGATGCGGACCTGGTTGGGCAAGGAGCGACGGGCGGGGGCGGCGGTGCGGCGCATGTCGGGAAGCTTACCCGGGCGCCGGACAAAAAAAGGGGCACGGCCCGAAAGCCATGCCCCCACTCTCTCCCTGTGAAACCTTCAGGCCCTGAGGCCCGCGCGTGACAGCGCAAGGCCATTGTTGGGGAAGGTTTACCGGATGGATACGGACACCCCTGTCAACCTTGACAGGGGTCCGTCCAAAAGGAGGAGGCTACTGTCGGGCGGCCGCCACGTCGCCGCCCACGACCACGGTCACCATGCGGTCCGGCTGCAACTTGCGGGCGAAGGCCGCCTTGACGTCGGCCGCGGTGACCTTCTCGACCTGCTTGGTCCAGGTGTCCAGGTAGTCGAGCGGCAGGTCGTACCAGGCGATGTTGGCCAGGTTGTCCAGCAGCTTGCGGTTGCTGTCCAGGCGCAGGGCGAAGCCGCCGATCATGAAGTCCTTGGCCGCCTTGAGTTCGGCCGCCGTCGGGCCCTCGGCGACGAAGCGCCGCACCACGTCACGCGAGACCTGCACGGCCTGCACCGCCTGGTCCGGGCGCGTCTGCAGGCCCAGGGTGAAGGCACCGGCATGCAGGCCGGGCGCGAAATAGCTGTAGATGCTGTAGCTCAGCCCGCGCTTCTGGCGCACCTCCTCGTTCAGCCGCGACACGAAGCCGCCGCCGCCCAGGATGTAGTTGCCCACCAGCAGCGGAAAGTAATCGGGATCGTCGCGGCGGTAACCGGGCTGGCCGATCAGCACGTGCGCCTGGGCGGAGGCGAAGGGCACGTTGCGTTCCGCCGATGCGGGCAGCGCAGGCACCTCCGCGACCGACGGCAAGCGCTGGCAGCTGCCGTTCGGCAGGCGCGACAGCAGCGTGGTGACGATCGCGTCGGCCTGCGCGCGCGTGACGGCGCCGACCACGCTCACCTTGGCGCGGCACGGCTGCATCGTGCGGTAGAAGTCCCGCATGTCCTGCACGCCGATGCGGTTGAGGGTTTCCTCGGTCGCCTCGAAGCCGTAGGGATGCCCGCCGTACACGGCCTGCTGGAAGGCGCGGCCCGCGATCGTGCCGGGACGGGTGTTCGCCTCGCGGATGGCGGCGATCATGCGCTGGCGGTCGCGCTGCCACACGGTGTCGGGGAACGCCGGCTCGCCCAGCTCGCGCGCGGCCAGCTGCACCGCCTTCTGCAGCAGCTCGGGATAGGTGAGCGAACGCAGCGTGAAGCTCATGCGGTCCAGGCTCGCACTGCCGCCGAAACCGGCGCCCAGGTCGGCCCAGGCTTCGCCAAGCTGGTTCTCGTCGAGCGCCGGCTGGCCGTTGCGGGCTTCCACGCCCTTGCCCGCCATGCTGGCCGTGACACCGGCCAGGCCGGCCTTCTCCGCCGGATCGCGACGGGCGCCCGCATCGAAGTCGATCTCGACGTCGATGATGGGCAGGCTGGGGCTTTCGACCAGCCACACCTGCGCGCCGCTGGGCTGCTGCCACTTCTGGATCGGCAAGGCGGCCCACGCGGGCGCCAGGCAGGCGAAGGCGAGCGCCACGGTCACGGCGGCGCGCGCGAAAACGTTCTTCGGCGTCATGCTTGTTCTTCTTTCAGTGGCGCGCGGGGGCGGCGGGCGTGCGGGGCTTGCTGTTGGGGTCAACGGGCAGCGGACGCAGGATGCCCACGCTCAGCTGGTCGTCGCCGAAGTAGCGCGCCGCCACCGATTTCACCTGTTCGGCCGTCACGGCGTTCAGGCGCGCCATCAGCTGGCGATCGGCATCGAGCGGCAGCCCGAGCAGCCAGGCGCTTCCGAGTTCACGGGCCTGGCCCATCACCGAGTCGAGCTTGTAGATCTCGCCGGCGGTCCAGCGCGTCTTCACGCGCTGCAGCTCGGTTTCGGTGACGCCCTCGCGGGCGACGCGCGCGACCTGCTCGCGCAGGGCCGCCTCGACCTGCTCCGGCGTCTTGCCCGGCGCGGGCACGCCGGTGAGCGTGAACAGCTGCGGGCCGCGGCCCCACAGGCCGTTGCCCGAATCCACGCTGTCGGCCACGCGGTCCGGGCCGCGCGTCAGGGCGCGTTCCAGGCGCGCGCCGTCGTAGCCATCGAGCACGGCGGAGAGCACCGACAGGGCCAGCGCGTCGTCGTTCTGCGGCGTGCGTTCGAACGACGTCATCCGGGGCACCTTGAACGCGAGCGCCACGTACGACTGGTCCGCCGGCGCCTTGAACTCGAGGCGGCGGATGCCCTTCTGCGGCGGCTCCTCCCGCGGCTTGCCCTGCGGCGCAGGGCGCGCGGCAATGGGGCCGTAGTACTTGTCGACCAGGCGGCGCACCTTCGCCACGTCCACGTCGCCCGCCACGATCACGGCGGCGTTGGCCGGCACGTACCAGCGGCGGTAGAAGGCGCGCGCGTCTTCCGGCGTCATGGCGTCGAGGTCGCTCATCCAGCCCACCACGGGGCGGCGGTACGGCGAGGCCTGGAAGGCCGTGGCACTGAGCTGCTCAAACAGCAGCGCGCGCGGGCTGTCCTCGGTGCGGCTGCGGCGCTCCTCCTTCACCACCTCGAGCTCGCGCTTGAACTCCTCGTCGGCCCACTGGTTGTTCATGAACCGGTCCGCCTCCAGCCGCATCACGTCCTCGAGACGGCTGGCGGGGATCTGCTGGAAGTAGCCCGTCATGTCGCGTGTGGTGAACGCGTTCTCGCGCCCCCCGAGTGCGGCGACGACGCGAGAGAACTCGCCGGGCTTGGTGGTCTTGGTGCCCTTGAACAGCATGTGTTCCAGCACGTGCGCCACGCCGCTGGTGCCATCGACTTCGTCCATCGCGCCCACGCGCGCATAGAGCATGTGCACCGCAGTGGGCGCGCGGCGGTCCGGCTTGACGATGACCGTCATGCCGTTGGCGAGGGTCCAGGTGACGGGCTGCTCGGTGGCGGGCGGCGGGCCGGAGAACTGCGCCTGCGCCGCGGGGAGGAAGAAGAGGCTGGAAGCCGAGACAAGGAGGAGGAAGAGGCGCAGGAGCTGTTTCATAGAATCGTGTGATTCTAGAAACTCCCCTGATGTTCAGCTTCTTTCGCAAAAAGCCGCCGCCCACTCCTCCTCCCGCACCGGCCGCGGAACCCGTTGCCGCTCCCGCGCCGGCCGTGCCGGTGCCTGCACCCGCACCTGCACCCACGCCGGTTGCCGCGCCAGCTGCGGCCGGCGGGCTCATCGGCAGTGCGCTGGTCGCGCCGATGGAGATCCCGGTCGCGGCCGAGGTACCGGCCGAACGGCAGAGCTGGATGCAGCGGCTGAGCGATGGCCTGCGCAAGACCGGCTCGAGCATCTCCCAGGTCTTCACCGGCGCGCAGATCGACGACGCCCTGTACGAAGAGCTCGAAACCGCGCTGCTGCTGGCCGATACCGGCGTCGCCGCCACCGCCTACCTGCTCGAGGAGGTCAAGCGCAAGGTGGCCGCCACCGGCGCCACGCGCCCGGTGCAGGCCAAGAACATCCTGGTGGATGCGCTCACGCAGCTGCTGCGGCCGCTGGAGAAGCCGCTCACGATCGGCGAGCACCAACCCACCGTGATCATGGTGGCCGGCGTCAACGGGGCCGGCAAGACCACCTCCATCGGCAAGCTCACCAAGCACCTGGCCGATGCGGGCGAGACCGTGCTGCTGGCCGCGGCCGACACCTTCCGCGCGGCCGCCAAGGAGCAGCTCGCCGTCTGGGCCGACCGCAACAAGGTGGAGATCGTCAGCCAGGAAGGCGGCGACCCCGCCGCGGTGAGTTTCGACGCGGTGACGGCCGGCAAGGCGCGCCGCAAGGACGTGGTGATCGTCGACACGGCCGGCCGCCTGCCCACGCAGCTGCACCTGATGGAGGAGCTGCGCAAGATCCGCCGCGTCGTGAACAAGGCCGACGCCAGCGCGCCGCACGAGGTGCTGCTGGTGATCGACGGCAACACCGGCCAGAACGCGCTCGCCCAGGTCAAGGCGTTCGATGGCGCGCTGCAGCTCACCGGGCTGATCGTCACCAAGCTCGACGGCACGGCCAAGGGCGGCGTGCTCGCCGCCATCGCCAAGGAGAAGCCGGTGCCGGTGTATTTCATCGGCGTGGGCGAGAAGCTGGAGGACCTGGAGACCTTCAGCGCACGGGAGTTCGCGCTGGCGCTGCTGGCGTGACGATGCAGGCATCGCTGGGGTGCGGCTTCGCGCGCAACCCAGCCTACACGGCGTCCGGCTCCGTGGAGGGGATCGGCACCGCCACCTCCCCGTGCACCCACTTCGCGTACGCCCCGCTCGCCCGCATGGTGAAGGCGAGGAACTGCGGCACCTCATAGGGATGCGCCTCGGCGAACAGCGCCTGCAAGGCACCCTCGCAGGCGGGCAGCGTCTTGATCGTCAACCGCACCTCGGCGTCCTCGCGCTGCCGCCCTTCCCAGCGGTAGAAGGATGTGAGCCCCTCCTCCAGCTGCACGCAGGCGGCCAGGCGGCGCTCCAGGACGGCGCGGGCGAGCGCCTGCGCTTCCGCCACGGAACCGACGGTGGTGGTGACGGCCAGAATGTCCAGATCTTTACAGTCTTCCATGGGGACGGCTCCCAGAATGCGCGCATTGTCCGCCGCCGGGAGCGCCCATGAACACTGCCGCCGAAACCGCCGCCGCACCGGCTTCCCGCCGCGTCGACCAGCTCCTCGCCCACTACGAGGAGAGCCACCGGCATCCCACGAACGAGAAGATCCATTTCGTGGCCATCCCGCTGATCATGTTCAGCCTGCTGGGGCTGCTGTTCGCCATCCATCCCTGGGTCGCCTACGGCTTCGTGCTGGCCAGCCTGGTCTATTACGCCCGGCTGAACGCGGTGTTCCTCGTGACGATGGCGATCCTGTCCGCCATCGGGCTGGGCCTGGTCCACGCGCTGGGTGAGCACGTACTCACGGTGTCCGTCGCGATCTTCGTCGGCGCCTGGATCGCCCAGTTCGTGGGCCACAAGATCGAGGGCAAGAAGCCGAGCTTCTTCGAGGACTTGCAATACCTCTTCGTGGGACCCATCTTCGTGGTGAGCAAGCTGTTCCTGAAGCTCGGCATCCGCTGGTAGGGGTGCGTCTCCGGGGGCCGCGACGCTCCTGAGACAGCACCGACTACGCCCATTCGGCACGCGTGCCTACGGAACCCTTTGCTTAGCACTCCGTCTAACAGAGTGCTAATATTTCACGAGCAAAAGGAGTTTCCGGTATGTCCTCATCCATTGGAGCCTCGGGTACCACGGCTTTGGCTGTCGCCAATCCCTGGGCCGTCGTTCCGTCGCTGGGCAACCTGGACGCATACATCTCGGCGGTCAACCGGCTGCCGATGCTGACGGCGGAGGAAGAACGCGAGTACGCGACGAAGTTCAAGGAACAGAACGACCTTGAAGCTGCCGGAAAGCTGGTGCTGTCGCACCTGCGCCTGGTGGTGTCCGTCTCGCGGAAATACCTGGGCTACGGCCTGCCCCACGGCGACCTGATCCAGGAAGGCAACATCGGCCTGATGAAGGCGGTGAAGCGCTTCGACCCCGAGCAGGGCGTCCGGCTGGTCAGCTACGCGCTGCACTGGATCCGCGCGGAGATCCACGAATACATCCTGAAGAACTGGCGCATGGTCAAGGTCGCCACGACCAAGGCGCAGCGCAAGCTGTTCTTCAACCTGCGCTCCATGAAGCAGGGCTTCAAGGACGACGCCGACGCCGAAACCCATCGCGACACGCTGACCGATGCGCAGATCGACGTGATGGCCCGCGAGCTGAACGTCAAGCGCGAGGAAGTGATCGAGATGGAGACCCGCATGTCGGGCGGCGACGTGATGCTCGATCCGGGCCCCGCCGACGACGGCGAGGAGTCCTTCGGCCCCATCGCGTACCTCGCCGATGCGAGCCACGAGCCCACGGCGGAACTGGAGAACCGCGAGCGCGACGCGATGGCCACGCAAGGCATCGCCGACGCGCTGGAGCAGCTCGACCCGCGCAGCCGCCGCATCGTGGAGGAACGCTGGCTGAAGGTGAACGACGACGGCTCCGGCGGCATGACGCTGCACGAACTCGCGGCCGAATACGGCGTGTCGGCCGAACGCATCCGCCAGATCGAGGTGGCTGCGATGAAGAAGATGAAGAAGGCGCTGGCCGCCTACGCCTGACGCGCGCGCCCCGCGTCCCGAACGAAGCCCGGCCCTGCCGGGCTTTTTTTGTTGTATCGGCGCGCCTGGCGCGCACTTTCAGGCGCCGTGCGGGTGCGCGGTACCGCGCCGCCCGGCGACAATCAGCGGATGAGGAGCAGTCTCGTGCGCGCCGCTGGCGCCTTCCTGCTTTGGTGCGCCTCCTGGGCGGGCGCCAGCTCCGCGCTCGCCGATGTGCCCGCGCAGCCTGAACGCATCGGCCTGTCGCGGCAGGCGGTGGTGCACCTCAACGGCAAGAGCGTCTTCTGGGTGGACACGGGTGCACGGGGCATCGACGATGTCGAGGCATCGGCTGCCAGCCTGCCGTGGCAGGTGCGCCGCCGCGAGCACATGAGCCGGCTGGACGACAGCGCGGTGTGGATCCAGTTCGAGGCGACATCGCCCCCGGGCGAACACTGGTACGTCGAGGTCGGTGCGACCGTCTATGACCGCGTGCAGCTGTTCTACCGCGATCGCGCCGGCAAGTGGGTGATGCAGGAAGCGGGGACGCAGCAGCCCGTGGAACTGTGGAGCGTGCCGGGCCGGCTGCCCACCTTCGCCCTGGCGGTCGACGACCCTGCGCCCGTGCGCTACTGGCTGCGGGTGGAAGACGAGCGGGCGGATTTCTCCGCCCCGCTGACGCTGTTCCGCGAGGACGCGCTGCAGCAGTCACGCGAACAGGAACAGTTCCTCTTCGGCGCCTTCTCCGGGCTCGCGAGCCTGGTCGCGCTGGCCGCGCTCGCCAACGGGCTGATGTTCCGCGACAAGGCCCTGCTCGCGTTCACGCTCTACGCGGTGCTCCTGTGCGCGGGGCAGCTCGGTCGCGCGGGCATCGGCCCGCAGTACCTGTGGCCGGACTGGCCGATCTGGAACGCCACCATGATGAGCCTGTGGCCCGGCGCGGCAGCCGCGGCGGCGCTGTGGTTCGTGAAGGTCGTCACCAACCCGGCGCGGGTTTCGCGCGCGCTGGACCTCGCGGTGTGGGCGCTCATCGCGGCGCTGCTCGCCGCGGTCGCGCTGGACCTCTCGATCGCCAGCCGCCCCAGCATGACGCTGGTGCTCACGCTCACCGGCCTGTCGCTGCTGGCACTCCTCGGCATGCTGGCCTGGGGCTGGTTCGAGGCGCACGACCGGTACCTGCGCTGGGTGGCGATCGGCTTCGCTCCCGTGCTGCTGCTGGCGCTGTTCCCCCTGGGCCGGGCGCTGGGCCTCGTCCCCACGAGCGAGATCGCCCGCTTCGGCCTGTTCTTCGGCGCGGCACTGCAGTTGCCCATCCTCTATTACGCCCTCAACCTGCGCCTGATGGCCCGGCGCGAAGGCGAGCTGCGCGCGCGCGCCCTGAGCCGCAGCGACGCCCTCACGGGCCTGCCGCACCGGCAGGCGCTGATCGAGCGGCTGGACACCAGCCTGGCGCACGCGCGGGCGCAGAAGCAGAACTGCGCCCTGCTGGGGGTGCGCATCGCCAACCTGCAGGCGGTCGCCGAGGAGTTCGGGCGGGAGGCCGCGGAGAAGGCGCTGGTGGTCGCGGCCTCGCACCTGCGCCGCTGCATCGTGGGCTTCGACATGGCCGCCCGCGTGGGCGAGCGCGACTTCGCAGTGCTGCTCGAAGCGCCGATGACCCCGCAAATCGCGACCTCGCGCGCGCAGCAGATCGTGGCCAGCGGCTTGCGGCAGATGCCCGCCCTGCCGGCGGCCCTGACGCTGAAGTTCCACGTGGTGGTGGCGATGCTGCCGGACCCGCACATGGACGGCGAAGCCACCCTGGACTGGGTGGTCGAGGGCCTGGGGGCGATCACGCCCGAGACGCGCAAGGCGATCCGGGCGCTCAACGTGCAGGACGCGCGCGTCCTCGCGCCGGCGGGCTGAAGCCTCAGGCCCGCAGCAGCAGCCGGAGGTCGTCGGCGAGCGCCTGCGGGCCGCTGCCGTAGCGCGAATACAGGCGCAGGCGTCCCTGCGGGTCGTAGACGTAGCTGGCGGCCGAGTGGTCCATCAGGTAGCTGCCGCCCTTGGTCTCCACCTTCTTGTAGTAGACCTTGAAGTCCTTGGCGACCGCCGCCGTCTGCTCGGGCGTGCCGCGCAGTGCCACGAAGTCCGGGCCGAAGTTGCCCACGTAGGCCTTCAGCACTTCCGGCGTGTCGCGCTCGGGGTCCACCGTGACCAGCACGCCCTGCACCTTGTCGCCATCGGCGCCCAGCAGCTTCTTGGCCTGCGCGATCTCGCCCAGCGTGGTCGGGCAGACGTCGGGGCACTGCGTGTAGCCGAAGAACACCACCACCGCCTTGCCGGCGAAGTCCTTGATGCTGCGCGGCTTGCCGTCCACGTCGGGCAGGGGCGCGAAGTCCTTCGCGTAGTCGGCGCCGGTGATGTCCACCGCCTTGAACTGCGGCTTGTTCTCCGCGCAGCCCGCGAGCAGCGTGGCGGCGGTGCCGGCGAGGGACAGGAGGGCGGTGCGTCGCAGCATGGTCAGAAGGGCAGGTAGTGGTCCAGCAGCAGGGCCGCGAAGAGCGCGCTGAGGTGGATGAGGGAGAAGCGGAACGTCTTGCGCGCGAGCGCGTCCGAATACTCGCGCCACAGCCGGAAACCATACCACGTGAAGCCGGCGCTCAGCACCAGCGCCGCCGCCAGGTAGGTCCACGAGCTCATGCCATAGGCGAAGGGCATCAGGCAGGCGGCGAACAGCACGATCGTGTACAGCAGGATCTGCAGGCGCGTGAACTCGTTGCCGTGCGTCACCGGCAGCATCGGCAGGCCGGACTTGCGGTAGTCCTCCACGCGGTACAGCGCGAGCGCCCAGAAGTGCGGCGGCGTCCACAGGAAGATGATCAGGAACAGGATCAGCGCCTCGGGCCCGACGTCGCCGCGCAACGCCGCCCAGCCCAGCACCGGCGGCATGGCCCCGGAAGCGCCGCCGATCACGATGTTCTGCGGCGTCAGCGGCTTGAGGATCACCGTGTAGATCACGGCGTACCCGATGAAGGTGGCGAGCGTGAGCCACATGGTGAGCGGGTTCACCAGCGCGTACAACACCCATGAACCCAGGGCGCACAGCGCGGCGGAGAACAGGAGCGTCTGGCGGTCGCTCAGTTCGCCCTTGGCCGTCGGGCGCCAGGCCGTGCGCCGCATCTTGGCGTCTATGCCCTTCTCCACCAGGCAGTTGAACGCCGCAGCCGCGCCGGCCACGAGCCAGATGCCCAGGCAGGCGACGAGCGCCAAGCCGACTTCGCGCCAGGTGGGCACGCCGGGCACCGCGAGCACCATGCCGATCAGCGCGCAGAACACGATCAGCTGGATCACGCGCGGCTTCATGAGCGCGTAGAACTGCCGGGCGACGGTCACGTTCATGCGGACACCTCGCGCGTTCCGATCGCCTGCGTCGCGGCGGCAGGCGCCGTGCGGCTCGCGCGCAGCGCCCAGGTGAGCACCACCACGAGCGCGGCCGCACCGCCCGTATGGGAAACGGCCGCGAGCATCGGCCAGTCCAGCACCACGTTCGACAGGCCCGTGGCGAACTGCCAGAGCGCCAGGCCCGCGAGCGCGCGCGACGCGCGCCGCAGCGGCCCGCCGCGCAGCTGCCAGGCCACGATGCCCAGCACCGCCAACACCGCATAGGCCATGAGCCGGTGCACGTAATGGATGGCCGTGAGCGCGGCGAAGGTGACGTGTTCCCCCGTGCCCGTCTTGCCCAGTTCGCGCCACAGCTCGAAGCCCTGGCGAAGGTCCATGGCCGGCCACCAGCTGCCCTGGCACATCGGGAACTCGCTGCACGCGAGCACCGCGTAGTTGGTGCTGACCCAGCCGCCGAGCGCGACCTGCAGCCAGACCAGCACCGCGGCCGCGAGCAGCCATCCGCGCGCGGACGGCGCGATCGGCGCAAGGCCCTTGCCGCGCTGTGCCTGGCGGTAGGCCACGGCCTGCATCGTGAGCAGTGCGAGCAGGACCAGGCCGCCCAGCAGGTGCAGGGTGACGATGGCCGGGAACAGCTTCATGGTGACGGTGAGCGCGCCGAAGGCGCCTTGCAGGCAGACCCACACGAAGGTGAGCGCCGGCCACCACGGGCTCACCGGCACGCCGCGCTTGCGCTGGAGGAAGGTCGCGACCATCAGGGTGGTGATCAGCACGCCCACGCCGGTGGCCAGGTAGCGATGGACCATCTCCACCCAGGCCTTGCCGTGCGTTACCGGGCCGGTGGGCATGCGCGCCTCCTCGGCGCGGATCTGCGCGATGGCGCCCACCGGGCTGGCATTGCCGTAGCAGCCGGGCCAGTCGGGACAGCCGAGGCCGGAATCGGTGAGGCGGGTGAAGGCGCCGAACAGCACCAGGTCGAAGGTGAGGAACAGCGTCAGGACCGTGAGTGCAGCCAGGCGCTGCGCGGGGGCGGCCTCGCGGTTGCGCAGCCACACCCACGCGAGCGGGCCGGCGGCGACGGCGATGCCCAGCAGCGCGAGGCGGATCGCCGGCGTCAGGTCGTACAGGGCCTGCTCGGTCATGTCAGGAGCCCGGGCGGCCGGCCTGGTCCCAGCCGGCGGACGCGCGCATCAGGCGCTCGATGTCCTTGCGCACCTTGGGCGCCGTGACCATGTCCTGGCCCGCGGGGAAGCGCATCATCCAGTGGCCCATGGGATCGACGACGTAGAGGTGATCCGCGAGCTGCTGGCCGCGCTCGGGCGTGAGCCACTCGGCCAGCTTCGCCGCGTCCACGCGCAGCACGGTCGCCTGTTGCAGCGCGGGCCGCAGTTCCTCGCGCACCGGCGCGGCGTCGGGGATCAGCCAGACCCAGTCGAGGCGATCCTTGTCCTTGCCGAGCCCCTCCCGCAGCTGGCGCTGCAGGTAGAGGTGCTTCTCGCAAGAGACGTCGCAGGCGCCGCTCGCCACGCTCACCAGCAGCCACTGGCCCTGCAGGGTCGGCAGGCTCACGGGGCGGCCGGCGAGGTCGGTGCCTGTGATGGACGGGATGGGCCGCTGCGGGTCCATCAGTTCCCCGTAGTTGCGGCGGCCCTCGGGTCGCACCACGTAGTACGTGAAGTACGAGGCGATGACGGGCGCGGCGCACACCAGCATCACGACGAGCATCTTCCAGCGGCCGGCGCGGGTGCGCTGCCCGTCCGCCACGGCCGCCTCGCGCGGCTCGGGCAGGGAGTACACCGTCAGGCCCAGGGGCTGGTCAAGTGCGCCGGGCTTCGCGGCGGGGTTGGATGAATTGGAACCAGGCATAGAGGATGGCGATCAGCGCGGCGATGGCCCACCACTGGAAGGCATAACCGATGTTCTTGGCGGCGCCGCTTGCAGGCTGCGGCCACTGCCGCAGGAGCCCTTCGGAAGGCGAGCCGGCCTGCTGCACCGACAGCGGCAGCAGGGACAGGCCGGTTTCCGCGCGGAACCGGTCCAGGTCGAGATTCTGCCGGATCGTGCCCTTCTCTTCCGTGTCGAAGGCATAAAGCTTGGCCGGCGGCGGGGCCAAGCGGCCTTGCACCTCCACCGGCCCGGCGGGCGTCTGCACGCGCGGCAGTTCGGAGCGCTGGGCGAAATTCCGCTGCGCCCAGCCGCGCTGCACCAGCACGACGGCGCCGGCGTCCTGCAGCCGCAGCGGCGTGACGACGTAGAAGCCCGGCACCCCGTTCATCTGCCGGTTGTCGAGGAACACGGTGCGCTCGGGCACCCACTCGCCGCGCAGGGTGACCGGCCGGTGCAGCAACGCCTGCAGGTCGGCTCCGCTTCGCAGCAGGTCCGCGGCGGCCAGCGGCGGCATGGCGGCGCGCTGCGTGATCGCGTCGTGCAGTGCATTGCGCTGCTGCGCGCGGCCCCATTGCCAGGAGCCCAGGCCCACGGTCGCGGCGATGCCGACCAGGGCGGCCAGGGCGATCACGGCGCGCTTCAGCATGCCTGCACCCGTGTGCATCCTGCTCGCCTGGAAGTTCGGCTACATCCGGCCGACGGGTTTGCCGCTCAAATAGTTCCGCTGGTTTCCATGGAACAAGGGCCGCTTGCGCGGCCCTTGTTGCTTTCGTCGTTCCCGCGAAGGCGGGAACCCAGGGCGCCCTGGGTCCCCGCCTGCGCGGGGACGACGGTGTTCGCGCCCAAGATTACGTCCAGTACACCAGCACGTACAGGAACAGCCACACCACGTCCACGAAGTGCCAGTACCAGGCGGCACCCTCGAAGCCGAAGTGGCGGTCGGGGGTGAAGTGGCCCTTCATGAGGCGCAGGGTGATGAACAGCAGCATCAACATGCCGACCAGCACGTGGAAGCCGTGGAAGCCGGTGAGCATGAAGAAGGTGGAGCCGTACGCGCCCGAGCTGAGCTTCAGGTTCAGGTCGGTGTAGGCGTGGAAGTATTCGTAGCCCTGCACGAAAAGGAACGTGATGCCCAGCAGCACGGTCGCCCACATCCACAGCACGGTCATGCCGCGGTGGCCGGCGCGCAGCGCGTGGTGCGCGATCGTCAGCGTGACGCCCGAGGTGAGCAGCAGCGCCGTGTTGATCGTGGGCAGCCAGAAGGGGCCCATGGTCTGGAACGGCTCGACGATGCCGGCCGGCGATGCGGTGGCGCCCGGCGAGGTGCTCGGCCACACCGCCTTGAAGTCCGGCCACAGCAGCGCGTTGTCCACGCCGCCCAGCTCCGGCACGGAGTGCGCGCGCATCCACCACAGCGCGGTGAAGAAGGCGCCGAAGAACATCACCTCCGAGAAGATGAACCAGCTCATGCTCCAGCGGAAGGACAGGTCGATCTTGCGGCCGTACTGGCCCGTCTCGCTTTCGCGCACGGAGTCGCCGAACCACTGGAACAGCACCCAGAACAGCCAGAGCATGCCGAACAGCACGGACCACTTGCCCCAGTCGGCGCCGTTGATCCAGTTGGCCGCGCCGAAGATCACGAAGAACAGCCCGAACGCCGCGAACGCCGGATGGCGCGAGGGCTGGGGCACGAAGTAATGGGGCGTGGTCCCCGGTGCGCTAGAGCTCATGTCGACTCCTGATCCAATTTCCTAATTCTTGACGACCCAGTTGACCAGCACGATCAGCCCGACCACGAACACGGCCACGGCGCCCAGCGCCACGGCGATGATCTGGAAGGGACTCAGCTTGCCCAGGTCCTCCTCGTATGCACTCTTCTTGCGAACGCCGAAGAACGCCCACAGCACCGCCTTGACGGTGCGAAAGACGTTCATCCGCCCGCCCCTCCCGCGCCCAACTGCGCCGTGGGTGCCGGCGGCACCTTGCCGCCGACCTCGAAGAACGTGTACGACAGCGTGATCGTGGTCACGTCCTTCGGCAGCTTCGGGTCGATGACGAAAGCCACCGGCCACTCCTTCTTCTCGCCCGGCTCCAGCGTGTACTGGTCGAAGCAGAAGCACTCGAGCTTGTTGAAGTGCGCCGCGGCGTTGCGCGGCGCGTAGCTCGGGATCGCCTGCGCGGCCATCTTGCGCGGCTGGATGTTCTGGAACTCGTACATCACCGTGGCCAGCTGGCCGGGGTGCACCTGGACGGACGCCTGGGCCGGCTTGAAGCGCCACGGCCCGAGCGTGTTCGCGTCGAATTCCACCGTGATGGTGCGGCTGGTGTCCACCTGCGAATTGGCCGCGGCCTTCGAGTTGCCGGGCACCAGCCGCTCGCTCACCGC
Organism: Comamonadaceae bacterium; assembly: GCA_004144865.1. GTDB lineage: Bacteria > Pseudomonadota > Gammaproteobacteria > Burkholderiales > Burkholderiaceae_C > Ramlibacter. Next base: position 1,389 of record SEAY01000071.1, on the reverse strand, counting down.
CAGCACGTTGATGCCCAGGGCCTCGCAGATGTGCTCGTACAGCGGCACCATCGCGTAGCCGAAAGCGAACATGCCGGCCGCGATCACGGCCAGCTTGCCCAGCATCCTGCGGTTGCCCGCTGCGCGCGCCATGCGTTTACTTCCCCAGCAGGACCATCTTGCCGATGAAGCCGAGGAAGAACACCACCGCGATCGACGCCAGGATCAGCGCGAGGCGGAGGTTGCCCTTCTTGCGGTGGTCGTCAGACATGGTCCGTGCGGTCATGCCGTTCAGTGGGCCGCGTGCGGGTTCTCGGGCATCACGCGCGCGTCGAGCACGCGGGTGGCCGTCGGGTCCAGGCGCGGGGGCACTTCGAAGGTGTGGAAGGGCGCCGGCGACGGCACTTCCCATTCCAGGCCCTCGGCACCCTTGCCGTCCGGATCGTTCCACGGACGCTGCGGAGCGGCCACGCCCTTGCCGCGCATGCAGGGCAGCACGACGGCGAGGAAGAAGTACAGCTGCGCGAAGCCGAAGAAGAACGCACCGATGGAGGCGACCACGTTGAAGTCGGCGAACTGCATCGGGTAGTCGGCGTAGCGGCGCGGCATGCCCGCCAGCCCCAGGAAGTGCATGGGGAAGAAGGTGACGTTGAAGGAGATCAGCGACCACCAGAAGTGGATCTTGCCGCGGGTCTCGTCGTACATCACGCCGGTCCACTTGGGCAGCCAGTAGTAGGCGCCCGAGAACATGGCGAACAGCGAGCCGGCCACCAGCACGTAGTGGAAGTGCGCCACCACGTAATAGGTGTCCTGCAGCAGCAGGTCGATCGGCGCCATGGCCAGGATCAGGCCGGTGAAGCCGCCGATGGTGAACACGAAGATGAAGCCCACCGCGAACAGCATGGGGGTCTCGAAGGTCATCGAGCCCTGCCACATGGTGGCGATCCAGTTGAAGATCTTCACGGCCGTGGGCACCGCGATCAGCATGGTCGCGTACATGAAGAACAGCTGGCCCGTCACCGGCATGCCGGTGGTGAACATGTGGTGCGCCCAGACGATGAACGACAGGATCGCGATCGAGCTGGTGGCGTACACCATGGAGGCGTAGCCGAACAGGCGCTTGCGGGCGAACGCGGGCACGACCTGGCTCACGATGCCGAAGGCCGGCAGGATCATGATGTAGACCTCGGGGTGGCCGAAGAACCAGAAGATGTGCTGGTACATCACCGGATCACCGCCGCCGGCCGGGTTGAAAAAGGTGGTGCCGAAGTGGCGGTCGGTCAGCGTCATGGTGATCGCGCCGGCCAGCACGGGCATCACGGCGATCAGCAGGTAGGCGGTGATCAGCCAGGTCCAGGCGAACATCGGCATCTTCATCAGCGTCATGCCGGGGGCGCGCATGTTGAGGAT
>SEAY01000171.1 GCA_004144865.1 Comamonadaceae bacterium | reverse complement strand
GGGCGCGGCATCGGCGCCCCGGCCACCCCTGGCGCCGATGCCGCGCCCCCCGCCGCACCGCCTCTGCCGCCGGCACCGCCCGCACCGCGCAAGAACAACCACCCGCCGACATGAACCAAGCCCCACCTCTTCTGCCGCGCGCACGCCGCGCCCTGTGCATCGCCGCGCTGCCCCTGCTGCTGTCGGCCTGCGCCGTCCAGCGCCCGCCCGCGCAGGTGCAGGCGCCCGTGCCGGCCGGCTGGCACGCGCCGCTGCCGCACCAAGGCAGCGTGGCCGACCTGGCCCGCTGGTGGGAGCGGCAGAACGACCCCTTGCTGGTGGAGCTGATCGCCGCCGCGCAGGACGTGAGCCCCGGCATTGCCCAGGCCCGCACGCGCCTGGCGCAGGCCCGCGCCACCCGCGTGACCGCGCGCGCCGCGCTGCTGCCCGGCCTGGACGCCCAGGGCAGCGCCAGCCGGGGCTTCAACGAAAGCGCGGGCGCGGTGGCCACCACGGGGCAGATCGGCCTGCAGAGCAGCTGGGAGATCGACCTGTTCGGCGGCAACGCGGCCGCCAGCGATGCCGCACGCGAGCGCCTGGCCGGCGCGCAGGCGCAGTGGCACGAGGCCCGCGTGTCGGTGGCGGCCGAGGCGGCGCTGCAGTACAGCAGCTGGCGCCACTGCGCGCGCCAGCTGGCCGTGGCGGAGTCGGACACCCGATCGCGCGGCGAGACGGCGCGCCTGTCCAGCGAGAGCGAGAAGGCCGGCTTCACTGCCCCGGCGACGGCGGCGCTGGCCACCGCCAGCTTCTCCGAGGCCAAGGTACGCGCCGCGCAGCAGCGCATGCAGTGCGAGATCGACCTCAAGACGCTCGTGGCGCTGACCGGGCTCGATGAACCCGCACTGCGCGCGCGCCTTGCGGCCGCCCCGCCGCTGAAGGCGCCCGATGCGCTGTTCACCATCGACAGCCTGCCCGCGCAGACGCTGGCGCAGCGGCCCGACGTGTACGCGGCCGAGCGCGAAGTGGCTGCCGCCAGCGCCGAAGTGGGCAACGCGCAGGCGCAGCGGTATCCACGGCTCACGCTCACCGGCTCCATCGGGCGCGGCCAGGTGCGCACGGGCGGCGCCAGCGTGACCAGCAATGTCTGGTCGGTAGGACCGCTGGCGCTGAGCCTGCCGATCTTTGACGGCGGCCAGCGCGCCGCCAACGTGGACACGGCCCGGGTTCGCTACGACGAGGCCGCGCAGCTGTACCGAGCGACCGCGCGCAAGGCGGTGAGCGAGGTCGAGCAGGCTCTGGTGCAACTGGCCAGCACGGCCGAGCGCAGCAGCGATGCGCAGCAGGCCGCCGCCGGCTACCGCCAGTCGTTCACTGCCACCGAGGCGCGCTGGCGCGGCGGACTGGCCAGCCTGGTGGAGCTGGAGGACGCACGCCGTGCGGCACTGGCCTCCGAGACCGCGCTGGTCACGCTGGAGCGCGAGCGCATGGCCGCCTGGGTGGCCCTGTACCGCGCCGCAGGCGGCGGCTGGGACGCCCGCCAGGACGTGGCCGCCGCCGGCGTGCCCGGCCTGTGACCGCAGACCCGTCCGACCCGCTCGATTCACCCCCCCGCCTTTGCCCTTGCTGACCCTTCCATCGATCCGCCGGTCCCTCTGCCCGCCGATGCGATCGCGCCCCACCGCACTGACTGCTGAACACCTGAACGCCTGACCGGAGCCTCCATGCCGCGTATGAAATTCACCCCGACCCTGATCGCCGTCGCCGCCCTGTGCGTGCTGGCCACTGCCGGCGCCCTGCTCGCCTCCGCCCCCACGCGCGCTGCGGGCGACGACAAGGAGGCCGCCGCGCCCCGCCCCGCGCTCACCGTCACCACCACGCAGCCCACGCGCTCGTCCGTGGGCCTGCGCCTGCCTGCCAACGGCAACGTCGCGGCCTGGCAGGAGGCCGTGATCGGCGCCGAGAGCAACGGCCTGCGGCTGACCGACGTGCGCGTGAACGTGGGCGACGTGGTGCGTGCCGGCCAGGTGCTGGCCACCTTCGCGCCCGAGACCGTGCAGGCCGACGTGGCGCAGTCGCGCGCCAGCCTGCTGGAAGCCCAGGCCAACGCGGCCGAGGCCGCCGCCAATGCCGAACGCGCGCGCACGCTCACGGCATCGGGCGCACTGAGCCAGCAGCAGATCCAGCAGTACGCCACCGCGTCGCAGACCGCGCAGGCGCGCGTCGAAGCTGCGCAGGCTGCGCTCAACGCGCAGCAATTGCGCATTCGCCACACGCAGGTGCTGGCGCCCGATGCGGGCGTGATCTCGTCGCGCACGGCCACCGTGGGCTCCGTGGTGGCGTCGGGCACCGAACTGTTTCGCATGGTGCGCAAGGGCCGCCTGGAGTGGCGCGCCGAGGTCACCTCCACGGAGCTCGCGCGCATCGTGCCCGGCACCAAGGTGCGCGTGACGGCCGCCAGCGGCGCGCAGGTGGACGGCACCGTGCGCATGATCGCGCCCACGGTAGACCCGCAGACCCGCAACGCGCTGGTCTATGTGGACCTGCCGGCCATGGTGGGTGCTGCAGGCTCGGGTGCCACGGGCACCACGGGTGCCGGCAGCGGCGCCATCCTGGCGGGCATGTTCGCGCGCGGCGAGTTCCTGCTGGGCGCGCGCGACGTGCTCACCGTGCCGCAGACCGCCGTGGTCGTGCGCGACGGCTTCAGCAGCGTGTTCGAGATCGGCGAAGGCAGCCGCGTGGCGATGCGCCGCGTGCAGACCGGCCAGCGCGTGGGCGACCGCGTGGAGATCGCCTCGGGCCTGCAGGCCGGCGTGCAGGTGGTTGAGCGCGGCGGCGCGTTCCTGAACGACGGCGATCTGGTGCGGGTGCAGGCGGCAGCGCCTGCGGCTTCTGCATCGAATACGGCCGCAGCGCCCGTCCCACAAGCGCAACCAGCTATCAAATAAGGAGCAAACGATGTCAAACCCCCTTGCTGCTCCTCTGCCCGGAAGGCCCCAGCCATGAATCTGTCCGCCTGGTCCATCCGCAACCCCATCCCTGCGGCCATGCTGTTCGTGCTGCTCACGCTGGCCGGGCTGCTGTCGTTCCGTGCGATGAAGGTGCAGAACTTTCCCGACATGGATCTGCCGGTGGTGATGGTCACCGCCGCGCTGCCGGGCGCCGCGCCCGGGCAGCTCGAATCCGACGTGGCGCGCAAGATCGAGAACGCGATCGCCACCACCCAGGGCCTCAAGCACATCACCACCACGCTGGTGGACGGCACGGCCACCATCTCGGCCGAGTTCCAGCTCGAAAAGCCCGTGCAGGAGGCCGTGGACGACGTGCGCTCGGCCGTGAGCCGCGTGCGTGCCGACATGCCGGCAGACCTGCGCGACCCCATCGTCGCCAAGCTGGAGCTGTCGGCCCAGCCCATCCTGGCCTTCGCCGTGGCCTCCGACCGCATGGACGACGAGTCCCTGTCGTGGTTCGTCGATGACACGCTCACCCGCCGCCTGCTGGCCGTGCAGGGCGTGGGTGCCGTGAGCCGCGTGGGCGGCGTGACGCGCGAGGTGCGCGTGGCGCTCGACCCGATGAAGCTGCAGGCGCTGAACGCCACGGCGTCCGACGTGTCGCGCCAGCTGCGCGCCGTGCAGGTGGAAAGCGCAGGCGGCCGCGCCGACTTAGGCGGCACCGAGCAGCCGCTGCGCACCATCGCCACCGTGCAGACGGCGCAGGAACTGGCGGCCATGGACATCGCGCTGTCGGACGGCCGCCACGTGCGGCTCGACCAGGTGGCCACCGTGAGCGACACCGTGGCCGAGCAACGCACCGGCGCCCTGCTGGACGGCAAGCCCGTGATCGGCTTCGAGGTCTCGCGCAGCCGGGGCGCCAGCGAGGTGGAGGTGGGCGCGGGCGTGCAGCGCGCGCTCGACCAGCTGCTGGCCGACCACCCCGACCTGCACCTCACGCGCACGGTGGACTTCGTGAACATCGCGCAGGACGAATACGACAGCTCCATGCGCCTGCTGTACGAAGGCGCCATCCTCGCGGTGGTGGTGGTGTGGCTGTTCCTGCGCGACTGGCGGGCGACCATCGTCTCGGCGGTGGCGCTGCCGCTGTCGGTCATCCCGGCGTTCATCGGCATGCACCTGCTGGGCTTTTCCATCAACATCATCACGCTGCTGGCGCTGTCGCTGGTGGTCGGCATTTTGGTGGACGACGCCATCGTGGAGGTGGAGAACATCGTGCGCCACCTGCGCATGGGCAAGTCGCCCTACCAGGCGGCCATGGAGGCGGCCGACGAGATCGGCCTGGCGGTGATCGCCACC
>SEAY01000170.1 GCA_004144865.1 Comamonadaceae bacterium | reverse complement strand
CGAACGGAACTGGAGCAGACCATCGCCGCCATCTGGGCCGACGTGCTTAAGGTCGAGCAGGTCGGCCTGAACGACAACTTCTTCGCGCTCGGCGGTCACTCCCTGCTGGCCGTCAAGCTCGGCTTGCGCGTGAACCAGCAGTTCGGTGTCGAGATCGGCTTGGCGCAGCTGTTCACTTATCCGGTGCTCGAGCAGTTCGCGCAGGCGGTGGCCCACGCGGACGCAGGCGCGCTTTCCGCCATCGCGGTGCGCGACCCACTGCAGGATGCGCCGCTGTCGTTCGCGCAGCAGCGCCTGTGGTTCCTGGATCGGCTGGACAGCCAGGCTGGCCTGGCCTACCACATCCCGCTGGGCGTGAAGCTCAAAGGTCGGCTGGACGAGGCGGCGCTGAAGGCTGCGCTCGACCGCATCGTGATGCGGCACGAGGCGCTGCGTACGCACTTTGGCATGAAGGGCGGCGAGCCGGTGCAGCGCATCGCCGAGCACGCGACGTTCGCGCTGGCGACGCATAACCTGAGCGGATGTGCCGACGTGCCGCGGCAGCTCCACGACCACATGCAGCACGAAGCCGGCGCGGCGTTCGACCTGTCCACCGGGCCGCTGGTGCGCGGCCGCCTTCTCAAGCTGGCGGGCGATGAGCACGTGCTGCTCGCGACCATGCACCACATCGTGAGCGACGGCTGGTCGATGGAGTTGCTGATCCAGGAATTCAGCACCTTGTACGAGGCGTTCAGCCAGGGCCGGCCCGACCCGCTGCCGCCGCTGGACGTCCAGTATGCGGACTATGCGGTATGGCAGCGCCGCCGCTTGGGCGGCAACGTGCTGCAACAGCAGCTTGACTACTGGACGACGGCGCTCGCCGGCTCGCCGGAACTGCTCGAGCTGCCCACGGATCGCCCGCGCCCGGCGGTGCCGCGCCACCAGGGCGCGATGCTGTCGTTCGAATGGCCGGCCGAGCTGGGCCGCCAGCTCCACGCGCTGGGCCAGCCGGCCGGTGCCACCCTGTTCATGACACTGGCCGCCGCGTTCGGCGTCGTGCTGGCCCGCCATGCAGGACAGCATGAAGTCAACATCGGCCTGCCGATGGCCAACCGGGGCCGCACGCAGCTGGAGCCCCTGATCGGCTTCTTCGTCAACACGCTGGTGCTGCGCGTGCGCGCCGAGCCCACGCTGCCGTTCAGCGAGGTGCTGGCCCAGGTGCGCGCCGATGCGCTGGCTGCCTACGAACACCAGGACCTGCCCTTCGAGCAACTTGTCGACGCGCTGAACCCGGTGCGCACCACCAGCCACACGCCCATCTACCAGGTATCGTTCAACATGCAGAACGTGCCGGTGACCACGCGCGAGCTCCACGGACTGAGCCTGGAGGCCATGCCCTCGGACGAGGTGCGTGTCAAGCTGGACATGTCGGTCCACCTTTCGGAGAACGCCCACGTCATCTCGGGCCTGGTGGAGTACGACACCGACCTGTTCGACTGCGCCACGATCGAGCGCCTGTTCGGCCACTACGAAGTGCTGCTGCGCGCTGCGATCCAGGCCCCGGGCACGCCGGTGGGCGAGCTGACGCTGGTGTCCGAACCGGAGCGCGAGCAGCTGTTGCGCGGCTGGAACCAGACCGCCGTCGAGCACCCCGCGGCGACGAGCGTGCAGGGCCTGTTCCTGGCGCAGGCGCAACGCGCGCCGCAGGCGCCGGCGCTCGTCACCGATGCCGGGGAACTCAGCTATGCCGGCCTCAATGCGCGCGCCAACCAGCTGGCGCACCAGCTGCGCGCGATGGGCGTGCAGGCCGAAACGCCGGTGGGTATCTGCTTGGACCGCTCCATCGACATGGTGGTGGCGGTGCTGGCCGTGCTGAAAGCCGGTGGCGCCTATGTGCCGATGGACCCGGCGCAACCGCAGGAGCGGTTGGCCCACATCGCCGAGGATGCGCAGCTGCCGCTGGTCATCACGAACTCGGTTCTGGCCCACCGCGCGCCCGACGTGATGTTCCAGCTGCTCATGGACGAGCAGGCGGACATGATCGGCGCGCAGCCAGAGGACGAGCCGGGCATCGATGTCCAGGCGGACCAGCTCGCCTACATCATCTACACCTCGGGCTCCACGGGGCAGCCCAAGGGCGTGCAGCTCACGCATGCGGGGCTGGCCAACCTGGCCCTGGCGCAGGCCAGGCTGTTCCACGTTGGTGAAGGCCGGCGCGTGCTGCAGTTCGCTGCCTTCAGCTTCGACGCATCGACGTCCGAGATCTTCATGGCGCTCACGGTCGGCGGGGTGCTGTGCCTGGCCGGGCGCGACCAGCTCATGCCGGGGCTCACGCTGGAGGCGACCTGCTCGCGCCTGGGCGTGCAGGTGGCGACGCTGCCGCCGGTGGCGCTGGCGGCGATGCAGCCCGACGCCCTGCCTTCGGTGGACACGCTGATCAGTGCCGGCGAGGCCTGCCCGCAGCAGGTGGCCGAGCAGTGGTCGAAGGGCCGGCGCTTCATCAACGCCTACGGACCGACCGAAGTGACGGTGTGCGCCACGGCCAGCGTGGCAGGCGATGCCGTGGACCGCGTGCCGCCGATCGGCCGCGCGCTGGACAACATGCAGGTCTACGTGCTGGACGGGCTGCTGCAGCCACAGCCCGTGGGCGTGGTGGGCGAGCTATACGTGGCAGGCGCCGGTGTGGCGCGCGGCTACCGTGGCCGGCCCGACCTCACGGCGCAGAAGTTCCTGCCGGACCCGTTCGCAAAAGTTATCGGCAACGCAGGACAGGGCGCCCGCATGTATGCCACCGGCGACCTGGTCAAGTGGCTGCCCGACGGCCAGCTCGAGTACCTGGGCCGCGTCGACCAGCAGGTCAAGCTGCGGGGTTTCCGCATCGAGCTGGGCGAGATCGAGGAAGCGTTGCGCCGCCTAGCGCAGGTGCGCGACGCCGTGGTGGTGCTGTGCGAAGACGTGCCGGGCGATCAGCGGCTCGTAGCCTACGTGGTGGAGGCGCGGGAAGATGGGGCGGCGAAGTCGCAGGTCCTGAATGCGCAGGCAGTGCGCGAAGCGCTGTCGCGCAGCCTGCCCGAGTACATGGTGCCGGCGCAGGTGCTGGTGCTCGCCGAACTGCCGCTCACCCCGAACGGCAAGGTCGACAAGCGGGCGCTGCCGATGCCCGATGCGATCGACAGCGGCGAGCAATACCTCGCGCCGCGCACGGCCATGGAAATGGCGCTCGCCGGTATTTGGTCCGAGGTGCTGCAGGTCGGGCGCGTGGGCCTGAACGACAGCTTCTTCGCGCTCGGCGGCCATTCGCTGCTGGCCGTGAAGCTGGCGTCGCGCGTGAACAGCCAACTGGGCGTGGAGATGACGCTGGGACAGCTGTTCGCCCACCCGGTGCTGGAGCAGTTCGCGCTGGTGGTGGAACAGGCCGGCGCGAGCGTGCTGCCGGCCATCGAGGTGCGTGAACAGTTGCAGGACGCACCGCTGTCGTTCGCGCAGCAGCGCCTGTGGTTCCTGGACCGGCTGGACCGCCAGGCGGGCCTGGCCTACCACCTCCCCGTGGGCGTGCGCCTGAGCGGCGCGCTCGATGCAGCGGCCCTTCAGGCGGCACTTGACCGGATCGTGGCGCGCCATGAGGCGCTGCGCACGCACTTCGCCGTGATCGATGGCGAGCCGGTGCAGAAGATCGGGAAGCCGGTGGCCTTCCCGCTGCAGCGGCATGACCTGAGCCGGACACAGAGTCCCGACGAGGCGGTGATGCAGCAGCTGGCGCAGGAAGAGGCCGAGCCCTTCGACCTAGCAACAGGGCCCCTCGTGCGAGGCCGCCTGCTCCGGCTGGGCGAGGAGGACCACGTGTTCGTCGCGACCATGCACCACATCGTGAGCGATGGCTGGTCCATGGGTGTGCTGATCAAGGAATTCGGCGCGCTGTACGAGGCCTTCAGCGCCGGCCGGGAAGACCCGTTGCCGCCATTGGCGATCCAGTACGCCGACTACGCCATGTGGCAGCGCCGCTGGCTGTCGGGCGACGTGCTGCAAAGGCAGCTCGATTACTGGAAGGGCGCGCTCTCCGGCTCACCGGAACTCACCGAATTGCCCACCGACCGGGCGCGTCCGCCTGTGCAGGACTACACGGGTGACAGCGTGGCGATGGAGCTGGACGCGGCGCTCAGTGCCCGACTGAAGGACCTCGCGCAGGCCCAAGGCACGACGGTGTTCAACGTGGTACTGGCGGCGTGGGCGTCGCTGGTGAGCCGCCTGAGCGGACAGGGCGATGTGGTGATCGGCACGCCGGTGGCCAACCGCACGCGCACGGAAGTCGAGCCCTTGATCGGCTTCTTCGTGAACACGCTGGCCTTGCGCATCGACCTGTCGGGCCAGCCCGGCGTGGGCGAGCTCATCAGGCGCGT
>SEAY01000169.1 GCA_004144865.1 Comamonadaceae bacterium | reverse complement strand
AACTGGAGAAGCATGAAGGCATGGATCCCGGTTCGAGCCCGCAATGACAGGACAGGGACGACGCCAGGCCACAAGAGACTGTCGTCCCGGGCTCGAACCGGGATCCATGCCTTCATGCTTCTCCAGTTCGCGCCAGCACCACGGCCGCGACCCGGCTGGCACCTGCTTCCCGCACCGCCCGCGCCGCCGCGTGCAGCGATGCGCCGCTGGTCATCACGTCGTCGACCAGCAGGACCGCCGCGCCGCGCAGTTCACGCGCGCGCAGCGGGTCCAGCCCGAAGGCGCCGCCCACGTTCGCCTGCCGCGCCTGGCGGTCCAGGGCCGTCTGCGAACCGGTTTCGCGCAGCCGCAGCAGCAGCCGCGCCTGGGTCCGCGGGCGGTCCAGCGCGCGGGCGAGCAGCAGGGCCTGGTTGAAGCCACGCTGCGCCAGGCGCCGCGGCGCAAGCGGCATCGGCAACAGCATGTCGGCATGGGCCAGTTCCTCCGTGCAGCCGGGAATCGCGGCCATGCGCCGGGCGAATTCGCCGGCCCAGCCGGGCTGGCCGCTGAACTTGAAGCGCGCCACCAGCCCCGACCAGGGATAGGCATAGGACACGGCAGCGAGGCAGGCTTCCAGCGGCGGTGGCTCGCGCAGGCAGGCGCCGCAGGTCTCCACGCCCGCGGGCAGCGGTAGTGCGCAACGGCGGCAGCGGTGCGCCGCCTGCCCGAATCGGGCCGCACAGCCCTCGCACAGGGGCCGGGCGGGCCACGCGCCGCAGACGGCGCACCGGGCCGGCGGCTCGGGCATCCAGCGCTGCAGCCAGGCGGAAGGCATCGAGTCAATATACTCGGCACCCCCTGCGATGGCATCCTCCGAACGACCCCCCACCATCGCGCCCGCGGCCGCCGAGCGCTGGGCGCGTGCCGCCCCGCCGCTGAGCCCCTGGCTGCATGAGGAGGTGGGCCGGCGGATGGAGGAGCGGCTGCAGTGGATCAAGCGCGTGCCCGGGACGTGGGCAGACTGGGAGCCCGTGCGCGGCGGCCTCGAGGCGCACGCGCTCGTCTCCGCGCGCTATCCGCAGTCGCGCGCCTGGATCGTGGAGCCGCAGCCGGCCCGCGCGGAGGCGGCGCGCTCGCGCCTTGCGAAGCCCTGGTGGCGGCGCATCGGCGGCGCGCCACCGGTGGAGATCGGCGCGGTGCCCGCGGGCGGCGCGCAGCTGCTGTGGGCCAACATGCAGCTGCACATGGCGGCCGACCCGCAGGCGCTGCTGCGGCGCTGGCACGAGGCCCTGGCCGTGGACGGCTTCCTGATGTTCTCCTGCCTGGGCCCCGACACGCTGGGGGAGTTGCGCGCAGCCTACAGTTCGGCGGGCTGGCCGCCGCCGGCGCACGAATTCACCGACATGCACGACTGGGGCGACATGCTGGTGCAAGTGGGCTTCACCGAACCGGTGATGGACATGGAGCGCATCACCCTCGAATTCGCCACGCCGGAGCGCCTGTTGCAGGAGCTGCATGAACTGGGCGCCAACCTGCATCCCCAGCGCTTTCCGGCACTGCGCGGCCGCGGCTGGAAGAAGGCGCTGCTTCGCCTGCTGGACGAGCGCCTGCGCGGGGCGGACGGCAAGCTCGCGCTGACTTTCGAGATCGTCTACGGCCACGCCTTCAAGCCGCTGCCGCGCCCGCGCGTGGGCGAGCAGAGCGCGGTGCCGCTCGCGGACATGCGCGCCATGCTCCAGGCGGACAGGCGCGGTCGGGAATAGCGGGGCCCCTTGCGGTGGCTCAAAAGCGGACGGCCCCGGGGTTTGTCCCGCGTCAAGCCGCCAGGCGCCAAAAAGTGGCACATCCAAGGTCGCTACAATCCGCGGTTGATTTTCGTGCGTCGCCCGTGTCGAACTCCGTATTCCGTTTCGCCACTGTCCAGGGCCAGGCCATCCACTGGTTCCTGAGGCGCAATTGCTCGGTGTCGCCAGCCCAGCTGGGCTGGCTCTACGCCTCGCTGTGCGTCGTGTCGCTCGGGATAGGAACCTTCTTCTGGTTCCAGGGTGCGGTGATGATCCTCCCCTTCGCGTGGCTCGAGGTGCTGGCCGTGGGTGCCGCCTTCTTCGCCTACGCGCGGCACGCGGCCGACCGCGAGCACATCCTGCTGCAGGGCCGCAGGCTGGTGGTGGAGACGGAGAACGCCGGGCGCCTGGAGCGGGCGGAGTTCAACCGCGACTGGGTCCGCGTGGAGCCGGGGGCGGACGACCGGTCCCTGATCGAGCTGTCGGGGCAGGGCCGGAGCGTGAACGTGGGGCGGTTCGTGCGGCCGGAATTGCGGCCGGTGCTGGCGCAGGAGATCCGCCGGGCCTTGCGAGAGGCATGAGGCGGCCGGCGGGACGGTTTTTTGAAGGCTTGAGGCTGAAAACGATGAAGAGTATTTCGATGATCGCGGCGCTGGCAGCGCTCGCCGGCGGCGCGGCTCACGCCCAGGTGCAGGACCTGCCGGGCGGTCCCGCGGTGCGCCAGCTCAACCTCCACGCCGCGGCGACGCGCATTGCCGTGGAGCAGTCGTGGCTGCACTGGTTCATGCTGATCACCTGCATCGTGATCTTCGTGCTGGTCTTCGCGGTGATGTTCTATTCCATCTGGAAGCACCGCAAGTCGGTCGGCCACAAGCCGGCCAACTTCCACGAGTCGGTGACCGTGGAAGTGATCTGGACCATCATCCCCTTCATCATCGTGATCGCGATGGCGCTGCCGGCCACCAAGGTGCTGGTCGCGGCCAAGGACACGTCGAACGCCGACGTGACGATCAAGGCCACGGGCTACCAGTGGAAGTGGGGCTACGACTACCTGTCGGGCGATGCGCAGGGCGTGAGCTTCCTGTCGACCCTCGACGCCACGCACCGCGAGATGTCCAACGACGGCGCCACTGCCGCGAACATGCCCACCGACTACCTGCTGAAGGTGGACAATCCCCTGGTGGTGCCCGTCAACAAGAAGGTGCGCATCATCACGACGGCCAACGACGTGATCCACGCCTGGGGCGTGCCCGCCTTCGGCGTGAAGCAGGACGCCATCCCCGGCTTCGTGCGCGACACCTGGTTCCGCAGCGAGAAGACCGGCGACTTCTACGGCCAGTGCTACGAGCTGTGCGGCAAGGAGCACGCCTACATGCCCATCCACGTGAAGGTGGTGAGCCAGCAGGAATTCGTGGCCTGGGCCGGCGAGCAGAAGAAGATCCTGGCCGCCAAGGCCGATGACCCGGCCAAGGTGTGGACCCTCACCGACATCGTCGCGCGCGGCGAGAAGGTGTACGCCGCCAACTGCGCGGCCTGCCACCAGGCCAACGGCAAGGGCGCCGGCCCGATCAAGGCGCTGGACGGCTCGCCGATCGTGACCGACGCCGACAAGACTAAGGAAATCCACATCGTGCTGAACGGCCGCGCCGCGATGCCGCCCTGGAAGCAGCTGAGCGACACCGACCTTGCCGCGGTGATCAGCTACACGAAGAACGCGTGGACGAACAAGACCGGCCAGGTGGTGCAACCCGCCGAAGTGCTGGCCCAGCGCGGCAAGTAATCCGAGGCGAGAGGAATCCAGAGGAAATCATGAGCGCAGTTCTCGACCCCCACGGCCACGGAGCCGCAGCCGACCATCCTGGTTCGGCCGGACACCATCACGACCACCACGACCACGCTCCCGTCGGCTGGCGGCGCTGGGTCTATGCGACCAACCACAAGGACATCGGTACCCTGTACCTGCTGTTCGCGTTCTTCATGCTGATGTTCGGCGGCGTGCTCGCCCTGGGCATCCGCACCGAGCTGTTCCAGCCCGGCCTGCAGGTGATGAACCCCGAGCTGTTCAACCAGCTGACCACCATGCACGGCCTGATCATGGTGTTCGGCGCGATCATGCCGGCGTTCGTGGGCTTCGCGAACTGGATGATCCCGCTGCAGATCGGCGCGCCCGACATGGCCTTCGCCCGCATGAACAACTTCAGCTTCTGGCTGATGGTTCCGGCCGGCCTCATGCTGGTGCTGTCCTTCTTCATGCCCGGTGGCGCCCCCGCCGCCGGCTGGACGCTGTACGCGCCGCTGACGCTGCAGATGGGCCCCTCGATGGACGCCGGCATCTTCGCGATGCACATCCTGGGCGCCTCCTCGATCATGGGCTCGATCAACATCATCGTGACCATCCTCAACATGCGCGCCCCCGGGATGACGCTGATGAAGATGCCGATGTTCTGCTGGACGTGGCTCATCACCGCCTACCTGCTGATCGCCGTGATGCCCGTGCTGGCCGGCGCGATCACCATGACGCTGACCGACCGCCACTTCGGCACGACGTTCTTCAACCCCGCCGGCGGCGGCGACCCGGTGATGTACCAGCACATCTTCTGGTTCTTCGGCCACCCCGAGGTCTACATCATGATCCTGCCGGCCTTCGGCATCGTGAGCCAGATCGTCCCGGCGTTCGCGCGCAAGAAGCTGTTCGGCTATGCGTCGATGGTGTATGCCACCTCGTCGATCGCGATCATGTCGTTCATCGTCTGGGCGCACCACATGTTCACCACCGGCATGCCGGTGACGGGCCAGCTGTTCTTCATGTACGCGACCATGCTGATCGCGGTGCCCACGGCCGTGAAG
>SEAY01000070.1 GCA_004144865.1 Comamonadaceae bacterium | reverse complement strand
GAGCGTATGGGAGCTATCTGCCAGGAGCGGACATTGCATGCGCCGTCCCCGTTCTTCCACTGCGCGCCGAAGGAAGCTTTAAGCGTACCTGGCGAAGTGCCGGCGGAACTCGGCTTCTGAGATCTGCTCCCCCTCGGCTCTCACCTTCTCGGCACTGATCAGGCCGCGATTTGGCCAAGTTCGGACGTAACCTTTACGGCTGATGGCGGTCAGCGCGCCTTTAAAAAGCCAATATGTATTCGTTGGCTGGAACCGGTCCGGAACGATGCCGTCGCGAGATGAAGGAACAGCAAGGCCAGGAACTCGGTGACGCGAGTAGAACGAGAGAAGGAAGAGGAACTCCTTTTCTGAAATCGGGCGTCCTTCGTCTCGCATGTACCCGTCCGTGACGGTATGCTCCCTCAGCGCTGACTGATACAAAAACCGTCCCCAATACGGCTCGCCGTTGACCTCCCAGAACGCAGTGCCTGGCTCGAAGAACGGGATGGGTAGCAACGACGCAAGCTCGCTCCAATCACGTGTCCCATACCTGCCACGATCCTGCGTGATAAGAGCTTGAACTTCCGCTGGCAGCGGGTGAGCATCGGGATAGAACTTCATCTCCGTGCAGGCGCCCTTGTACGCCCACAGGTACGCCTCTGGGGGCGCCGTTCGGGTCAGGGAAATTGATTTCCACCACCTTTTAACGATGTCCATCGCGTCGACGCCTTCGGCTCCGCACGAAGAGGGGTCAGCGGTTTGCCAAGCGAACCGAGGTATCAGAGTGGCTTGGTATTTCGCGTGCAGCGCCAAGTACGTGTTGTGCATCCCGTCGATGTGAAGCGTCAGCTGCTCTTCGTCGGATGCAGCCCGCATTGCCACGTCCCATAAAGGGCCGTGGGCGGGGAAGAACTCGCCGCATAACGATGTGGTTGATTCAGAGACCCACCAATGCGCGAACTCGTTCTGCTCAAGTCCGGGTAACCAGACCCACTCCCGCCAGCCGTAGTCCTCGTCAACGAAGAGGTGGTACTCGGACTTTGCACGATCTGCGGCCACAGCGAGGGCTTCGGCGCCCGCAACGTACTCGCTAGGTACATGGACTGATTTGTATTGCGATGACAACGCTCCGCTCCTCTGGTCGCAAGATTCTATTTGGCAAGCCTTACAGCGCGTCGACAGGGTGCAGGGAACACAGCGCTCCGAGTAGGCTGCAATAAACGCAGATCGCCGACGTCGAGCGTGCGGTCCTCGAGGTTCCAGACGGCTGCCAGCTTCAGTGACGGCCCGGTACGGCTTCAGGTGCTCGCTGCTAGAGCGACGCGGCCGTCCTAGCAGAATGCGCGCTCCGGACGGCGGAAGAACAGCACGCTCGCCTACTGCGAACGCTGGCTCGCCAAAACCCAGCGGGCATGCGGAGTAAGCGCTGCGGGTTGAACGTCTGCTTCGGGTCGGGAGCGGACGTTCGTTCTGCTTGGCTCTCGATTGACTGCTTCGCAGCGGGAGCGGTCGGTCGCCGGTGGGCGCCAAATTCACGGTCTCGGCGCCAATGCAGTCATTGAGCCACCCGACCTACGGGGGCGCGAGCGCCGGGGATGGGTCGGAAGCAGATATTCCTGATACCAGCCGGTCGCACCGCCCTGTGGCCGTCAGGCACCGCTGTACTGCACATCCTTGAGCAAGCTCATCACTTGTGGCCCAATCAGGCGCTACTCGAACCAGCGCACGACTCGCTAAGGAGGAGGCAGATGACCAAGGCATACCGACTGTCACTGATTGCAGTAGCAGCGTTGATGCTCTTCGTCGTGAGCTACGCCCTGACCGGAACAATTGCATTTGCAGGGCAATTTTGGTTTGCATCAGGTCTCTTGCTCCTAGTGCTGCTCTCCCTGATCGATCAGCCCCACTTTTCGAAGGATGCAAACGTCTTCGTAAACGCTGCGACGGCCGCAATGTCCTTGCTTCTTGTCACTGCCTCGGACAAAGATGTTCTGTATTGGTGCTTCGCCGGAGCAACGGCGTACCTCCTTGGCACAAGCTATCTGCTCCTTTGGCTTCGACAGCGACCGCTAGGAGATGAATCGAAGCCGGTGCGAGTGCTGAGTCGCATCAATCGAGAACTGGGCAAGCCCGAAACAATCTTTTCAGCGTTCTTTTTGTGGGGAGCCTTCAAGCAGTTCGGCAGCAACTCAGCTCAGTTCAACGGTCTCTTCATATTCTGGGTCTCGTTCATGGTGCTGAACGCTCCTAGTGTCGGGAAGACGATCGAAGAAATCTTGTCGGACAGATCCAAAGATCAGGGGCATGCCGCCCTAGGACAAATATTTGGGGTGCAGTCGAAAGACACGTTCTTGGTCAAGCTCTTAGACGCCTCACGTCGCTCCCAGATGGCCAGGCATTTTGACTTCGTGGAGTTCCACTATTCCACCGAGGGCCGTCTTCGAAGGGGCATGATTATCGACATCTACATGCTCGATCAAGAGCAATGGATCAAGGTGCTGTCAACCCCTGAAATCGAACGTGTCTTCGCCGCGGCGCCGGACAAGGCTGTGAGAACGCTGGACATCGTCTACTTGGTGACAGATGTACCCGCTAACGACATTGCGGAGAGGCTGGTCGGCGTTGTCACCGACCATAGTCGCATAGACAACGTGAAGTTCGTTTACAACTCTAAGGTGGCCGTAGAGGAAGGGCAGCTTCTTGAGATAACCGTCAATCAGAAGACCGTCCTCTACCAACTTATTGAGGGAACGACCCGGATAGAGACGCTGGAACAGAAGAATCAGACCGGTTTGATTGTTGGTGAGGCTATCCAGTTGGGAACGTGGAACCCAGAGCGGTTGCAGTTTGAGCAGTTGGGATGGGTACCAACGATTAACTCACCGGTACTTCTCGCTCGCCCCATCGACGAGCCGCCTCTCGGCAACGACGAGTACGTACTCGGAAGAATTCCGGGGACTAACTATCCCGTGACCTTGAACAAGTCGTTGGCGATGTCCCATCACATGGCGATCATCGGCGTGACGGGCACAGGGAAATCTGTCTTCTCTCGAAACCTGATTCGTCAGTTCTTGAGCGCCGACGACACGAAATGCATCTGTATCGACTTTACCGGAGAGTACGCCGGCAAGTTTCAGGACCTCAATCCACGAAGCGTGATTTCCGCTGAAGTTGCTGCGCAGCTTTTCAAGAAGATCGATGCCATCGAGCGAGCCATGGCGGACAACTATGGCAAAGACAACGACTCGACACGCGCCATCAAGAAGGAGATATCGGAAACCGTACTAGCGGAGCTCGAGACATTTCTGAAGAGCGATACTCGGCTGGCCATCTTCGAACTGCCCGAAGTCGAGAATACATCGGGGGTTCTCACCTACACGAGGACGTTCTTCCGGATTCTGTTCTATATAGCGAAAAAACACGGAAACTACGGCAGGCGAATCTGCCTTGTCCTTGAGGAGGCTCACACGATTGTTCCCGAATGGAACTTCTCCGGAGTTTCCGACAAAGTCTCTCAACCGCTACTGAATAGCATCGCGCAAATTGCACTACAGGGCCGTAAGTACAACGTTGGACTCATGGTGATCGCACAGCGTACGGCGAACGTGTCAAAGACAATCCTGACTCAGTGCAATACGATCGTCGCGTTCCAAGAATTCGACAAGACCAGCAGCGAGTTTCTGGTGAACTACTTTGGCCAAGACGTCGTCGTGAGTCTTCCTAGGCTCAAGTTCCGTCAGGCTATCGCTGCGGGCAAGGCGTTCAAATCTAGCGTTCCGATGATCTTTGAGGTCCCGGAACTCCAAGCCTAAGGAGACGGTCTCACTGACACGTGTCCGCTTTCGGGCACGAGGTCGCTCGCCCCGTATGTCAGCCAATGTCCGGTGTCGGTGCCCGCCGTCATTCGCGCGGTTGAACTGGACCGACCGCCCCCAGTCTTTGCCAGCCGTTCGCTGTTGACCGGTGCCAGGCAGGTGTTGGCCAGGAGTGGGGGCTCTCGGCAGACCGCTTTCAGGCAGACCGTTGACCCGGGCCCCGCCTTTCTCGCGCCCGTCTGTCTGCTGAAGATGACTTCAGACCGGAGGCGGCAAGGATTCCTACTCGACCCGGAAAGGCTTCGCCCAGCGTCATCGTGCAGTTCCCAGTGCTGCAGTCACCGAGCCCACCATGAGTGCGGCTACTGCGCAGAGGCACCTCGATGCAATAATCTCGCTCGCTACGGCCTCGATTTCGGATTTCGAATCGCAATGGCGTTTCCAGATCTGAAAGCACGTCGCTCAATGAGCGAGGCGCCTAAGCGCATCCAAACACATCCATCGCTCGCGTTTTCTGCGCAGCGGATTCGACACGCCTGGAATCTCAAGTCGTCATGCAGAACCGAAAGCTCTCCATCCGCAAGATCGTCTCCTACCTTAACGACGAGGAGTCGGAGGGCGGCGGCTACTGGCTTCCGAACATCCAGCGGCCATTCGTCTGGAGTCCGGAGCAGATGATGCGGCTCTTTGACTCGATCATGCGCGAATATCCCATCAGCACGCTGTTGGTGTGGAAGACCAAAGATCCCGTCAAGCAGCGTCGCTTCATCGACAACTATCACCGACAGATAAAGCTGACGGACTTCTACGTTCACGAGCATCGTCGCCAGAAGATGATGGTGCTCGACGGCCAGCAACGCCTGCAGAGCCTGTTTATCGGCCTTAAAGGGAGCTACGAGGGGAGGCAACTGTATTTCGACGTCACCAGCGGGCAGCAAGCTGCGCCGGAAGACATCCGCTACCGGTTTGCCTTCAAGGACGCATCGGCGGCCACCTGGCCCTGGGTGCTATTCAAAGACATCATCTTCAACAATAAGCTGGACCTCCAGATCGCGAAGTCGCTGGTCGACCACGCGGGCGTGACGCTGGCCGAACCGGAGTGGACCGCCGTGCAGCTCAATATCGCCCGAGCTCGGCAGGAGTTCGTCAATAACGACAACATCACCTTTCAAGAGCTCGATAGCGTCGACAACGACGAGGCGTACAAGATCGACGACATCGTTGAGATTTTCATTCGGGCAAACTCCGGCGGCACCAAGCTGGGCAAGTCGGACCTGCTGTTCTCGCTTCTGACATCCAGTTGGGACGAGGCCGACTCCGAGATCGAAGATCTGTTGTCCAAGCTCAATCGATCCGGCTTCGCCTACGACCGGGACTTCGTCCTCAAGAGCTGCCTGACGATGCTCAATCGAGGCGCCCGCTACGAAGTCGGGAAGTTCCGTGATGGCAAGACCAAGGAGGAGATCGTCGAGAAATGGTCTGAACTTTCCAAGGCCATCCTCGCAACTCACGACCTCGTCCAGACCGGCACCTACATCCGATCTGACAAGGCAATGCCGTCCTACTTGGCTTTGATCCCGCTGATCTACTACCGCTACCACTACCCGGAACTATTTAAGGCCAACAGCCAGTTGCCGGATTACATCCTGCGAGTCCTTGTGGTGGGGGCGTTTGGCGGAAATCCGGACACGCTCATCGACCGGATCGTCAAGAGCATCCAGGAGCACGGCGAGTTCGTTCTGAACGAGGTGTTTGGCGTCATCCGCGAGTCTGGCCGCAGCCTCGAGATCACACCCCATGTGATCTTCGATCAAGCCTACGGCTCCCGCGAAATCCACCTCATCTTCAACCTCTGGTACCGCGCCTTCAACTATCACCCCGCGTACAACGGCAATATCCCGTCGGTTGATCACATCTTCCCGCAAAGCCTGCTTCGCTCTGTCAAGACGATCAACCCGGACACGGGCCGTCGAAACATGATGAAGTATCACCAAGCCGTGCGAGACCAGATCGCCAATTGCATGCTGCTGACCGCAGACGAAAACGGCGCGGCCGGCAAAACCGACATTCCGCCGAAGGAATGGTTCGCCAGGTGGCGCTTCAAGTCCGATGCCGAGCATGAGAAGTACCTGGATCTTCACCTCATTCCTCGTGACCCGGCTCTCTGGGAACTCAACCGATTTGAAGATTTCCTTGAGGCCCGCAAGGCGCTGATTCAGGAGAAGTTCGCGTACATGCTGCAAAAGGCCGAAGGTTGAAGCGCGGGCCAATGCGTTGAGTTGTGTGTACGCTTGCCGATCTGGATCGCGAAGACTTCCCCGCTGCGTTCGCCGCGTCCTCTGCAAGTTTCTCGACGTATCGGGCTGCGATGCGCGTCAATGCGCGGATCAAAGCCCTTTGCGGGAGCGGCCGGCGTGTTAGCTGTGCTGAACGTCGGCTTCTGGGCGGTCAGCTCTCTGCCGGTGCCGACTGCTATTGGTTGACCGCAGTCATCAATCGGCCCCGCCTGACCGACCGCCCCCAGTCTTTAGCGGTCATTAGTAGACCTTGGAGGCTCCCAAGGTCACATGTCCGCTCCCGGCCAGAAGCAGCCCTCTCTGCCCGTTGTCCTGCCGCCGTTGGGCTTCCGCCCCGTATAGTGCAGCATGGCAGCCACGACCATCACCACGGAGATCTACAAGCTTTACCCGTCCCCCCGCAACCGGGACCGCGAGATCTTCGTGCACGAGGTGTTCGTGCCGCATCCCTACGCACTGATCGACCCGCCCAGCTATCACCCCCGGGGCCGGTGGACCTTGTTCGGGGCGCACCGGTTGGCGGACGGCAAGAACGGGCAGCTGGTGACTTTCGAATTCGAGGAAGACGCGGCGAGTTTCAGGTCACGCTTCGTGCCTGACTGACCGCGTCCGGAAGCGCGCGCCCACGCAGGGTTGCGGCTTCGGGTTGCGGACTCAGCCGGCCGATGCGGCGCAGCTCGAGCATACACAGCACGTGCATGAGCAAGGGCTCCGCCCTTGGCAGGAGGCAGTTCGCGGCGCGCTTGCGGCGTTTCGTCGCAGCGGGATCGCCGTGTGCGCTCGCACAGCGCACAGTGCGGTATCGGACCTCGTCCGCCATCCCCGCCGGAGAATCCCATGCTGCTGCAACTCGTCGCCAACCATCCAGAAGCCATATTCACCATCCTGCGCAAGACCCCGGTCTGGGTGTGGGGCCTGCTTGCCGGCTTCCTGGCGCTGGGCATCAGCCAGTTGCGCGACCGTACGGCCAGCGTGGCCCGGGTGTCGATCCTGCCCGTGGCCATGACCATCTTCTCGCTTTCGGGCGCGTTTTCGGCGCTGGGCGGATCGCCTCACCTGGCAAGCGCCATCGCGGCCTGGCTCATCGCCGCGGCCGTTGCCTTCGCGGTGCTCGCGCCCGGACGCGCTGACGCGCAGTTCGATCCGGTACGGCGTTCGTTCCGCCTGCCGGGCAGCGTCGTCCCCCTGCTGCTGATCGTCGGCATCTTCCTCGTGAAGTACGTGGTCGGCGTCGAGCTTGCCATGGCGCCGCGGCTGGTACAGGACACGCAGTACGCGCTGGTCGTCGCGGCGCTGTACGGCGCCTTCACCGGCGTCTTCGTCGGCCGCGCCTCGCGCCTGTGGCGCCTGGCCTTGCGCCCTGCGGCGGCCGGCATTGCCGCATGAAGCGCCGGGCACTGGGCGTGAGTTGAACCCTTCCTGCGCCTCCCCTTACGCCAACCGCACCGCCTCCCGCCGCCTCCAGACTCCGTAGAAATACCCCGCCTGCAGCACCAGCGCGCACGCATACGTCAGCGGATAGCTCACCCAGATTCCCTTCAGCCCCAGCACGCCGTTCAACCACCACCCGATCGGCACCAGCAGGAAGGCGAGGCAGCCCAGCGAGATCATCGTCGGCACCTTCACCGTGCCGGCCGCCCGCATCACGCCGGTGAACACGCTCGCCATGCCGAAGGCGATGCTGCCCCACACCGTGATGCGCAGCAGCGACGCGGTGGTGGCCACGACGGCCGGATCCTTGAGGAACAGCCCGGCGGCCAGGGGCGCTCCCAGTGCCACCAATGCGGCGACGGCCGCGGTCAGCGACAGGTTGAGCGCAAGGCCGACCCGCGTGACGTGGTCCACCTCGTGCCATTGCTTCGCGCCTATCGCCTGCGCGGTGAACACCGTGGCCGCCATGGCGATCGACATCGCGGGGAACTGCACGTAGGCCATCACTTGGTTCACCGCGCCCCAGGCCGCGGTCGCTTCCGAGCCGTGGCGGTGCACCAGGGAGAGCAGGGCCAGGTCGGCCAGCGACCCCGTCACGAAGAAAAGGCCGGTGGGAATGCCCAGGCGCACCGTCGTCTTCAGGATGGCGCCATCCAGGCGGAAGTGCCCGCGCAGTTCCGCCCAGCGCACGGCATGCCTGCGTCGCCCGAGATGCCATGCCAGCCATGCGACGCCAAGCGCACTGGCTGCGAGGTTGGCCCAGGCCGCGCTGGCGACGCCCAGGCGCGGCAGGCCCAGCCAGCCCTGGATCAGCGCGGGGGTCAGCACCATAGCCACCGCGCAGGCCACCACCAGCATGCGCAGCGGCGTGACGCTGTCGCCCAGGCCGCGCAGGATGGAGCTCGCCAGGATGGAGATGAACATCGGCGGCAGCGCCAGCAGCATGACCTGCGCGTACGCAGTGGCTTGCGGCAGGATGTCGGCCGGCGTGCCCAGGCCGCGGAGCACGGCCGCGATGCCCGCCAGCCCCGCAGCGCTGACCGCCACGCCGAGCAGCAAGCCGCCCAGCACCACCGTCCCCGCGATGCGGCGCACCTTCTCCACGTCCTTCGCGCCCCAGGCCTGGCCCACCACGATGGATGCGCCCATGCCGAGCCCGATCACGAAAGAGACGCAGAACATCAGCAGCGGCAGGAAGCTGGCCGCGGCCGCCATGGCGCGCGTGCCCAGCAGCTGGCCGAGGTAGATGTTGTTGAGGGTCGCCGAGAGCGCCTGCAGGATGTTGGTGGCGACCAGCGGGCCCAGGAAGAGGAGGAAGCGGACGGGCAGGGTGCGTGCGGGTGGGGAGGATGCCGGTGCCATGCTGGACGGCATGGTAGCGGCAGGCAGGGCCGCCACTGTGGAATGATCGGGCCATGCCCCAAGCGCCCCAGAACAGTTTCGCCACCCTTGCCCTTTCGCCCTCCACCCTGGAGAACCTCGCCCGCCTCGGCTACCACGAGATGACGGCGATCCAGGCCGCGAGCCTGCCGCCCGCCCTGCTGGGCAAGGACCTCATCGCGCAGGCCAAGACCGGCAGCGGCAAGACCGCGGCTTTCGCGCTCGCCCTGCTGGCCAACCTGAACGCCCGCCGCTTCGCTGTGCAGTCGCTGGTGCTGTGCCCCACGCGCGAGCTCGCCGACCAGGTCACCACGGAGATCCGGCGCCTCGCGCGAGCCGATGACAACATCAAGGTTGTCACCCTCTCGGGCGGCGTGCCGCTGCGCGGCCAGACGACGAGCCTGGAGCACGGCGCGCACGTCGTGGTGGGCACGCCGGGGCGCGTGCTGGACCACCTGGATCGCGGCAACCTGCAGCTCGAGGCGCTCAACACGCTGGTGCTCGACGAAGCGGACCGCATGCTCGACATGGGATTCGTGGACGACATCGCGAAGGTGGCGCGCCAGTGCCCCGCGCAGCGGCAGACGCTGCTGTTCTCCGCCACGTATCCCGAAGGCATCGCGAAGCTGGCCGCGCAGTTCATGCGCACGCCGGTCACCGTGAAGGTGGAGGCGCAGCACGGCGGCGAGCAGATCGAGCAGCGCTGGTACCAGGTGCGCGAGGCGGAGCGGCTGCCTGCCGTGGCCAGGCTGCTGGATCACTTCCGCCCCGCCAGCACGCTGGCCTTCTGCAACACCAAGGTGCGCTGCCGCGACCTGGTGGAACTGCTGCAGGCGCAGGGCTTCAGCGCGCTCGCTCTGCATGGCGACCTGGAGCAGCGCGACCGCGACCAGGTGCTGGTGCGCTTCGCCAACGGCAGCTGCTCGGTGCTGGTCGCGACCGACGTCGCGGCCCGCGGCCTCGACGTCGCCGGGCTCGCCGCCGTGATCAATGTCGACGTCACCCCCGATGCCGAGGTGCACGTGCACCGCATCGGCCGCACCGGCCGCGCGGGCGAAACTGGCTTGGCGTTGAGCCTCGCCAGCATGGACGAGATGGGCGCGGTGGGCCGCATCGAACAGCTGCAGGGGCGCGAGTCGAAGTGGCACGAGCTCGCCGAGCTCACGCCGCACGGCGGCGAGCGGCTGCTGCCCGCCATGGCCACCATCCACATCCAGGGCGGGCGCAAGGAGAAGATCCGCCCCGGCGACGTGCTCGGCGCGCTGACGGCCGACCTCGGCTACACGCGCGAGCAGGTGGGCAAGATCGACATCAACGAGTTCGCCACCTATGTCGCGGTCGAGCGTTCGATCGCCAAGGACGCCGTGGCGCGCCTGAACGAGGGCCGCATCAAGGGCCGCGGCGTCAAGGCGCGGTTGTTGAAGGATTGATCGTCGCCATGGGCGCCGTGCGCGAAGAGGAAGTCGAGTTCACCGCGATGCGGTCGCAGGGGCCGGGCGGGCAGAACGTCAACAAGGTGTCGAGCGCGATCCACCTGCGCTTCGACATCCGCGCGTCCTCGCTCCCGCCCCACGTGAAGGAAAAGCTGCTCGCATTGCCGGGCCGGCGCGTGAGCAAGGAAGGCGTGCTGGTGCTGAAGGCCCAGTCGGCGCGCACGCAGGAGCAGAACAAGGCGCAGGCGCTCGAGCGGCTGGAAGAGATCGTGGCGGAGGCCTCGCAGGTGCAGGCGGTCCGGCGCGCGACGAAGCCGACGTATGGATCCAGGCAGCGGCGGCTGCAGGGCAAGGCGATCCGCTCCGAGGTGAAGGCGGCGCGCAGGAAGGTCGACGAGTAAGCGCCCCTGTCGCAGCCCTCAGGCCGCGGCGGTGAAGACCAGCAGCAGGTTGTTCGCGGGCATGGCATGCCGCTGCTTCAGCGCGAGGCCTGCAGCGCTGGCCTGCGCGACCACGTCGTCCAGCTGCCGGATGCCCCAGGACGCATCGCGCTCTCGCAGGCTCTGGTCGAACGCGAGGTTGCTGGGCGCCGGAGCGACATCTTGCTCGAAGTAGGGGCCGTAGGTGACCAGCAGGCCGCCCGGCGAGAGATGCCGCGCGGCGCCTCGCATCAGCCCGACGCAGGCGCGCCACGGCGCGATGTGCAGCAGGTTGGCGCAGAAGATCGCGTCGAATGGCTGCGCGAAGGGGGCATCGGGTGCGGGCCAGGGCGGCGCGGTCACGTCCAGCAGCATCGGCGGCAGGACATTGGGCAAGCCGGCTTGTGCGATGCGCGCGGCGATCACCGGCAGCATGCCGGCGTCTCCTTCCGTCGGCTGCCACGTCCAGCCGGGCAGCCCCGCCGCGAACCAGGCCGCATGCTGGCCCGTGCCGGACGCGATCTCCAGGGCCCCGCCGCGTTCACCGAGAATGCGCCGCAGCACGGCAAGGATCGGCTCCTTGTTGCGATCGGCGGCGGCGCTCTGGGGGAGGGCAGACATGGTTCAGCGCGCCGCGCTTCCCGCCACGGCGGCCGCTTCCTCGTCGATCGCCTTTTGCACCGCGCGCCAGAACGCATCGCGGGCGCGCGCCGCATCGGGGTCCCGGGCGCCGGCCGCCCAGTTGGCGTTGGAGGCGATCACCAGCTTGCGCTTGGGGTCGATGAAGATGCCCTGGCCGAAGATGCCGCGCGCGTCGAAGCTGCCGTCGTCATAGGTCCACCACTGGTAGCCGTAGCCGCGGCCCGGCCGGCCTATGCCCACGCGCTCGGTCGTGGCTTCGGCGAGCCAGCCTTCGGGCACGATCGACTGGCCGCCGACACGCGCGCCCTCCGCGATGAACACGCCGAAGCGCGCGAAGTCGCGCGTGGCGGCCTGCAGGCAGCAGCCGCTGATCTCCTGGCCCGTCTTGCTCAGGATCCAGGTGGCCTGCTGCTCCATGCCGGCCGGCACCCAGATCTTCTCGGACAGGTATTGCGACAGGGGCTTCTTCGTGGCCTGGCTCACGAGGATGCCCACCAGGTTGGTCTCGCCCGTGCTGTAGTTCCAGCGCGTGCCGGGCGGCACTTCGCGCGGCAGGCGGCGCAGGTAGCTCACGAGCGCGTCGACGCCGGGCTCGGGCTTGTGCTTGTTGAAGAGCGCCACGTCGGACTGCGGGTCTCCGTAGTCCTCGTTCCAGCGCACGCCCGAGGTCATCGTCAGCAGTTGGCGGACGCTCACGTCGTCGTACGCGGAGCCTTTCATCTGCGGGATGTACGCCGTGACCTTGTCGTCCATGCTGCGGATGTGGCCGTCGCGGATCGCCGCTCCCACGAGCGTGGAGGTGATCGACTTGGCGACGGAGAAGCTGGTCCAGCGGCCGTCGGCGTCGAACCCGAGGCCGTAGCGCTCCAGCCGCACGCGGCCGTCCTGCACGACGATGAGCGCCGAGGCGCGTTGGCCCGCCATGAAGGCGGCTACGTCCACCGGCAGCTTCAGCGGCGGCCCGGGCGGCAGCGCCTTCGGCGCGCCGCCGGCGGCGACCACGCGCGACTTGGCCAGCAGCGGCAGGCGATCCAGCGCGCGGAAGGCCGCATCGCGCTGCGGCTGGCTCCAGAACAGGAGGTCCGCATTGGTGGGCACGGTCGCGAGGACGCCGCGCGTTTCCTTGTCGAGGCTGAACCAGCCGGCGGTGGCGGCCACCATCACTGCCGCCAGCGTTCCCAACGCGATCTTCTTGAGGCTCATCGGCGCATGATAGCCACGCGACGCCGAAAGGGCTCGCATCAAAGGACCAGGCATCCGCGCCGCTGCGCCGGCGCGACCTGCGCTTCCATGCCCGCGGTGAAGCGCAGGAAGTCGTTCTCCATCCCGTCCGAGAAGATCACGCCGTGCTCCGGCATCCGCGAACGCAGGCGCAAAGGCTCGCGCGCATCGACGCGTCCGAAGACCAGGTTCACTTGCGAGGTCCGGCTGGGGAAAGGTTCGCGCACGGCGAAGGTGAGGGTGGGTGCGTCCCAGTCCGACGGCGCGTAAGCGTGCACTTCCTGCGCGCCCATGGCCGCGGCGATGGCGACGGAGCCGGTCACGATGCTTTTCATCCAGGCCGTGGATCCCATGCCGGTGGACACGATCAGCCCGGACGACGACTGCAGCTCGGTGCGCCCCGCGTGACTGATCTCGTAGAGCGCCGAGGTGTGGGTGCGCGGACCGATGAAGAGGTCGTTCACCGCCAGCAGCCGCTGGCCGTCGCCGAGAAGCGCTTCCGCCATCGTCACGCTGCGGGTCGGCCGGCGGTCCGCGGCGACCTCCGGCAGCACCGGTCCCAGTTCGCGCGGCTCGAAGGGCAGCAGGATGCCGTCCCACCGGCTCGCCTCGGGGTTGAGGCCCACCAGCGGCTGGCCGTCGAGGTACTTCATCGTGTTGGCGACGAGGCCGTCCTGGCCCAGCGCGACGACGATGTCGCTTCGGTCGAAGACAAAATTGGCGAGCAGGGACCGGTCGACGACCTGGTAGCGGCCCCAGGCTTCGAGCGCCTCCACCGTCACGCGCAGGCTGCTGCTGTACGCCTCGTCCTCGCGCAGGTAGTCCGCGAAGTCGGCGCCGAGGTGCTCGAGGTAGAAGCGCGCCTGCGCCAGCGTGTTGTGGCGCGCCACCAGTTCCTGCAGCCGGGTCTGGCGGACCACCAGGATGACGCGCCGCTCGCCGCGCATGGTCACCCCGGCCTGCGGGCGGACGCGGTCCCACCCATCAGCGCGTGGAGGAGCTCCGGCGACACGTTGAGCTGGCCGATGCGCTCCGCCTTTTCGGCGATGCCCCCGAAGGCCTGTGCGATGAGCTGGCCCGGCTGCATGCCCACCGCGGCGAGCGCCTGCACGGTGCGCGGGTCGGCCGTCTCCAGGGCGGCCATCACCGCGTGCACGCGGTGCGCTTCGGCCTCGGCCAGGGTGCGGGCGTTCCCGGCCTGGCTCGCCACCAGTTGCTTGCGGTTGTCTTCCAGTTGCACGTCGGCATCCATCTGTTCGCTGCGCAGCTCGTTCTCCCGCCGCAGCATCGCCGCCTTCGCCTCCATCTGCGTTTCCTGGATCTGCCGCTTCTTGTCTTCCACTGCGATCTCGGTGTCGAGCTCGTTCTGGCGGATCGAGCGTTCGTTCTGCACGGCGGCCATTCGCCGCTGGTAGATGGCGTCGTCCGCCGACTTGAGGTTGGCCTCCCGGGCCTCGGCTTCCAGGGCACGGGCGATGTCCGGGGTCGGCTTGATCGCCACGATGGACACGCCCAGCACCTCCAGCCCCAGCGCCTGGATCTCCGGCTGCGCCGCGAGCTGCTGCTGCGCCGCGCGCGCGATGGCGGCGGAGGCCTTCAGGGCCTGCTTCAGTTCCAGCGCCTGCACCGCCTGCTGGATGATCACCTTGACTTGCATGACCACGCGGTCCTGCAGGCGCTTGGGGTCCTCGGAGGCATAGGTGCGGCCATCCGGCTGCAGCGAGAAGTCCATCAGGGCCGCCGTTCGTTGCGGGTCGTTCACGCGATAGGTCACCTGCCCCTGGACGGTGACGCCCTGGAAGTCGCCCGTCACCAGCTCCAGCATGAAGCCCGCATCGCGGCTCGCGACCGGCACGGCCACCACCGTGCTGGTGGGCGCGTAGTACAGGAACGACAGCCCGGCGCCTTCGCGGACCAGCCGCCCCCTGCGGAACTGCATGAGGTGCGTGGTGGGTTGGGTCTTGATGAATCGCAGTCCGAACATGGGGTCCTCCCTTTCGTGGTTGTTGCTCGGGGTCAGGACAGCGACTGCAGGCACTCCGCGCTGGTCGTGACCGTGGCGCCGCGCGCACGCATCGCCGCCAGGAATCCGTCGGCCTGCGCCTCGAAGCCGGAGACCGGGCTCATGCAGTCGGACAGCAGCACCAGCTTGTCCACGCGCCGGGAAGGCAGGTGGTCCGCCAGGTGTTCCAGCGTCGCGCGCACGCAGTGGCTGCTGGCCTCGCCGGCGACCACGATGCAGTCGGCGGCGTCGAGCGCGGTGACCAGGCTGGTGTTCAGCGCGGTGCCGGGGTCCTGCGGGTCGGGCACTTCGGCCTGCAGCGCGCTGTAGCTCTCCGTCCAGGCGTTCATGCCCTTGAAGACCTTGTGCACGGGTTGCAGCGTCGCCTCCTCCCAGCGGTTGTAGGCGAGGCGCACGCGCTCCTCCACGTTGTGGCCCCAGGTGCCGGCTTCGCAATGCACGGGCCAGACCATCAGCCGGTAGCGGCCCGCCGCTTCGAGCGCGTCGAGGTAGGCCAGCACGCGGGGCAGGGCGGAGGCGTCGCGCGGCGCGTAGGTCCCGGCGCGCACCTCGGCGGCGCTGATGGTGGTGAAAGGCGGCACGCCGGAGCCATCGGCCGTGCGCCACATCGCCGGCCGCTCTATGCCTATCCTGTGGTGCGTATCGAGCGTGACCGAGATCGCAGCGATCCGGTCGCGCGCGGCGTCGATGAAGGCCGCGAGGCGCGCCATGTCCGCGGCGGCGCCCGGCACGGGGAGTGCCGCACCGGGGATGTCCATGAAGTCGTTCTGCGGGTCGATGATGAGCAGGTGGACGCGGGCCTTCATGTGCTTCTCCTTGATCGAGTTGTACTGTGCAACCTTGATGGTTGTATAGTACAACCCAATCCGGGGATGTCAAGCGCCATGGAAAAAACGCAGCCCACCGCCCACCTTTCGTTCGACCGGCCGCTCGTCACGGTCGACGTGGTGGTGTTCACCGTGCGGCAGGAGCGGCTGCAGGTCCTGCTGGTGCAGCGGCCCGCCGCGCCGCGCGAGCCCTTCCCCGGCGCGTGGGCGCTGCCGGGCGGCTTCATCGACACAGGGGCGGATCGCACCCTGCTGGCGTGCGCACGGCGCAAGCTCAAGGAGAAGACGGGCGTGGCCAGTCCCTACCTCGAGCAGCTGGGGAGCTGGGGCAGCGCCACGCGCGATCCGCGCGGCTGGTCCGCCACGCACGCCTACTTTGCGCTGATTTCGATGCCGGCGGAGCGCGAGCCGCAGTCCGGCGCGCCGGTCCAGCAGTGGATGCCCATCGAGGACGCAATGCGGCGCAAGCTGGCCTTCGACCATGGCGAGATCCTGGAGGCGGCGCTCGCCCGCCTGCGCAGCAAGGCGGAATACACCTCGCTGCCCGCCTTCCTGCTGCCGGAGCCGATCACCCTGCCGCAGCTGCAGCAGACCTACGAGATCGTGCTGGGGCGCGTGCTGGACAAGAGCGCCTTTCGCCGCCGCATGCTGGACGCCGGTTTCCTCGAGGAAGCCGGCAGCGTCGTGGGCCCGGGCGGCCGCCCGGCGCAGGGTTACGGGATCGTCGACCGGTCGGCGGCCACGGTCTTTCCCCGCACTTTCAAGTCCGGCGAAGCGTAGCCGCGTGCGGCGCGGCCCGGGCGCCGCACGGCCGCGCTTCGGCTACGCTCGCCCCATGGAGTTACGCCAGTTCCGCTATTTCGTGCGCGTCGTGGAGCTCGGGAGCATGAGCCGCGCCGCGCTCGACCTGGGCGTGGTGCAGTCGGCCCTGAGCCAGCAGATCAGCCGCCTGGAAGGCGAACTCGCCACGCGATTGCTCCAGCGCAGCGCCAAGGGCGTGGTGCCCACCGAGGCCGGGCTCGCGTTCTTTCGCGAAGCCCAGCTCACGCTGCGCCATGCCGACGAAGCCAGCCGCGCCGCGCAGCAGTCGCGCCTGTCCGGCAGCGTCAGCGTGGGGCTCGCGCCCACCACCGCGTCCGTGCTGGGCCTGCCGCTGGTGCAGGCGATGCGCGAGCGCTACCCCGACGTGCGGCTGCACGTGGTGGAGAGCCTGTCGGGGCACCTCTCCAACATGTTGAACGCGCGCCAGCTCGACCTGGCGGTGCTGTTCGACACGCACCCCGCGCGCCGATGGAGCGTGACCGGGCTGCTGGAGGAGAAGTTGTACCTGATCCAGTCGAAGCGCGCGCCGGTGGCGGAGCGCAGCGGCCGCGTGCGCCTGCCGGACCTGAAAGGCGTGCCGCTGATCGTGCCGAGCGGCCCCCACGGACTGCGCAGCACGATCGATGCCGCCTTCGCCCGCGCGCGCTTCAAGCCGGTGATCGCCGCGGAGATCGACGGGCTGGCCATGCTGATGGATGCGGTGGACGCGGGGCTGGGCGCCACGCTGCAACCCTGGGCCGCGCTGGGCCGCTTCGCCGACGCCGAGGAGCGCTTCGGTCTCTGCGAGCTCGCCGAACCG
Organism: Comamonadaceae bacterium; assembly: GCA_004144865.1. Taxonomy (GTDB): domain Bacteria; phylum Pseudomonadota; class Gammaproteobacteria; order Burkholderiales; family Burkholderiaceae_C; genus Ramlibacter. The sequence goes on along the minus strand of SEAY01000070.1, from coordinate 2,057 downwards.
CAGGTGCGCCGGCTCAACTCGCTGTGCAGCCTGTCGGACGACGAGCTCTCGCCGGCCGCCCTGGCCGCGCGCGTCGTGCTGGCCGCGTGCGCGCGCGACCTCGTGCAGGCCGGACGCTGGGGCGGGGCACGCCTGACCCATCGCGGTTCGTGATACCCCCTTGCGGGTGAACCCGCTTCCGCGATGGCGGCGGAACTCCTAAAGTCGGCCGGGAGTGTGTAAACAAAAGGAGACACCATGATCGTCCGCCGCCTCTTCCTGGTGATGGCCGCGCTTCTCGCGGGCGCCGCCGCAGCCCAGGACTTCCCCCCGAAGAAACCCGTGACCATGCTGGTGGGCTTCGCTCCCGGCGGCGCGGCCGATGCCGCCGCGCGCCTGATCGCCAAGCACCTGGCCGAGAACATCGGCCAGTCGATCGTGGTGGAGAACAAGGGCGGCGCCGGCGGCAACATCGCGCACCAGCAGGTGGCGCAGGGCCCCGCCGACGGCTCGATGCTGTTGCTGGGTTCGATCGGCCCGCTGACGATCGCGCCGCACATGATGAAGTTGCCGTACGACCCGTTCAAGGACCTGGCGCCCATCACCGGCGCCGTGTACTTCCCGAGCGTGCTGGTGGTGAACGCGGAGAAGGGCCCCAAGACGCTGGCCGAGTTCATCGCGCTGGCCAAGTCCAAGCCCGACGCGGTGAGCTATGCCTCCACGGGCCCCGGCTCCGCTTCGCACCTGACGGGCGAACTCTTCGCCAAGCGCGTCGGCGCCGACATGCTGCACGTGCCCTACAAGGGCGGCTCCGCTGCGATGCCGGACCTGCTGGCCGGCCGCTTCACCGGCTACTTCGCCGCGCCGCCGACCGCGCTGCCGCACATCGAGTCCGGCAAGGTGCTGGCGTTGGCCACCACCGGCCTCACCCGCCCGCCGCACCTGCCGAACGTGCCCACCGTGGCGGAGTCGGGCCTGCCGGGCTTCCAGGCGCTGAACTGGTACGCCTTCGTCGGCTCGTCGAAGATGCCGACGGCGCTGCTCGATCGCTGGAACCAGGAGATCGTGAAGGTGCTGAAGATGCCCGAGGTGCAGGAATACCTCACCAAGCACGGCCTGGCCCCGCACCCGACCACGCGCGCCGAACTGGCCGACTTCATGCGCAAGGAATCGGCCCAGTGGGGCGCGATCGTGAAGGAACGGAAGATCTCGAGCGAGTGATCCGGCGGCCGTGATCCCGGGCTTGACCCGGGATCCATGCGGCGCTCGATCGGGCGCACGGTGGATTGCGGGTCAAGCCCGCAATGACAGGCCGTGAGGATTGCGGGTCGAGCCCGCAATGACAGGCCGTGAGGATTGCAGGTCGAGCCCGCAATGACAAGCTTCGCCGCCTCAGCGCCAGGCCGCGATCGCCAGCACCACGAAGCCCGTGACCGCCACTGCCGCGTGCACCAGCACGATGGGCACCGGCAGCGGCCGGTTCTTCCAGTGGTAGCCGAGGTTCAGCACCAACCCGCCGAGCGCGGCGACCACCAGCAGCGCAAGGCCCCACCACGCGAGCGTCGGCATGCCCGCCACGAAACCGGCGTAAAGCACCAGCGTCAGGCCGCTGCCTGCCAGCAGGCCGTGCAGCATGGCCAGCGCGGGCGGCAGGTGCGCGCGGCCGGAGAAGCGCAACGCGGCGAGCAGCAATCCGCCGGCTGCCGTGAGTGCGAGCAGCACGACGGCGGTGCGAAGCATGGTCTGGGCATCCATGGGTCAGCTCCCTCGGTGGTTGGAATCGAGTGCGATGGCGGCGGTGACCGCGCGCACGATGCGGTCGCAGCGCTCGCCGGCGAAGCCGAACGCATCCTCGATCGCGAAATCTACGTCGCGGGCCAGGGCTTCACGCAACGCCGAGCGCGCGCGGAAGAAGCGCGTGCGCACCGTGGCAGGTGGTACCTGCAGCAGCTGCGCCACTTCCTCGACGTCGAGTTCCTCCACCGCCCGCAGCATGAAGACAATGCGGATCGGCGCGGGCAGGGCGTCGATGCGGGATTCCACCAGCCGCCGCATCTCCTGCAGCAGCGCGGTGGACT
>SEAY01000069.1 GCA_004144865.1 Comamonadaceae bacterium | reverse complement strand
ACTCGGCCTGGTGGTGCTTCGCTGCCGGCCTGCGCACCTGGCTCGCTTCGCTGGCGCGCTGGATGCGCGGTGACGACCCCGTCGCGGAGTCGCAGGGCCACCGCTGGCTGCACACGCGCCGAGGCGCCCGCCCCAGTTGCGCAGGGGCGCGCCGTCCCCCGAGGTGGAGAAGGCGGGATCGAAGGGCGAGTGGCTCGCCATGGCGAGCAGCCAGAACACGAGCGCCACGGCGCCCAGCACCAGCGCGGTCTCGTGCGCGAAGCGGGCCAGCCCGCTGCGCGGAGCGGCTGCCGGCGCCGCGTCCGTCAGGGTATGGAGCGAGTAAGTCATGCGCAGGCGAAGCTTAGCGCAGCGGTGGCCGGCACCGCCCGGGGTGTTGTAAGCAAGTCATCCCCGCGTGCGTCATTCCCGCGGAGGCGGGGACGACGAACTCACCCCAGCGTCGTCAGCCGGTCCTTCACCAGCATCGACCCGTCTTCCCGGGTCTCGATGAAGCCGCGGTCCTCGAGGTCCTTCATCACGCGGCTGACCATCTCCCGCGAGGCGCCGACCATCTTGGCGATGTCCTGGCGGGAGATGCGCTCGCGGATGGTCATCATGCCTTCGCGATCGGGCTGGGCAAATTCAAGCAGGGCGCGGGCGACGCGCCCGTAGACGTCCATCAGGGCCAGCGATTCGATCTTGCGGTCCGCCTGGCGCAGGCGCTGCACCAGCCCCTTCATGATCGCGTACGACATCGAGCTGTTCTCCGGCAGGCAGCGCGCGAACTCGGCCCGTCCCAGGGTCAGCATGTCGGTCTGCACCTCGGCGCGGCAGGTGGCCGAGTGCGGTTCGTTGTCGATCAGGCTCATCTCGCCGATGTAGTCACCGGGATTCAGCGTGGCCAGGATGACTTCGCGGCCGCGCTTGTCGGAGGTGACGACACGCACGCGCCCGGTGAGGATGATGAAGAGGGTGTTGGTCTTCTCGCCCTGCTCCACGATCGTCTCGCCACGCTTGAAGCGGCGCTTGATCACCGCGTCGGCCACCGCCTCGGCCTGGTTGGAGGTCAGCAGGGCAAACAGGGGCACCCTGCGGATCAACTCCAGGTTGGACAGCATCGACATGTTTCAAATCCCTCCTGTCAGGCGGCCGGTCATGGCTTCTTACAATCGTGGTGATTGAGGTGCCGCAAGCAATGTTGACGCCTGCCCGGTTGATACTTGGCGAATCGGCAAGAAATGTACACCGACCTGTCGTCTTTCCCACACAGGTTTTCCACCATGACGAATAGCAAGCACGCCAAAGTATTGATCCTGGGCTCCGGCCCCGCCGGCTACACCGCCGCCGTCTACGCCGCCCGCGCCAACCTGCAGCCGCTGCTGATCACGGGCATCGCGCAGGGCGGCCAGCTGATGACGACCACGGACGTCGACAACTGGCCGGCCGACGTCCACGGCGTGCAGGGTCCCGAGCTGATGCAGCGCTTCCTGGAGCACGCGGAACGCTTCAAGACCGAGATCGTCTTCGACCACATCAACAAGGTCGATTTCAGCAAGCGCCCCTTCACCCTCACGGGCGACAGCGGCACCTACACGTGCGACTCGCTCGTCATCGCCACGGGCGCCTCGGCACAGTACCTCGGCCTGCCGTCCGAGACCGCCTTCATGGGCAAGGGCGTGAGCGCCTGCGCCACCTGCGACGGCTTCTTCTACCGCGACCAGGTCACCTGCGTCATCGGCGGCGGCAATACCGCGGTCGAAGAGGCACTGTACCTGTCGAACATCGCGAAGAAGGTCTACCTGGTGCACCGCCGCGACAAGTTCCGCGCCGAGCCGATCCTGGTCGACAAGGTGAAGCAGAAGGTCGCCGAGGGCAAGATCGAGCTGAAGCTGTTCAAGGTGCTCGACGAGGTGCTGGGCGACCAGACCGGCGTGACGGGCGTGCGCCTGAAGGACACGCAGACCGGCGAGACCGAGGAGCTGAAGCTGCAGGGCGCCTTCATCGCCATCGGCCACCGGCCGAATACCGAGATCTTCCAGGGCCAGCTGGAGATGAAGGACGGCTACATCCTCACCAAGGGCGGCCTCAACGGCTTCGCCACCATGACCAGCGTGCCGGGCGTGTTCGCCGCCGGCGACGTGCAGGACCACGTGTACCGCCAGGCCATCACCAGCGCGGGCACGGGGTGCATGGCGGCGCTGGACGCGCAGCGGTTCCTCGAGCAGGAGTGAGGCCAGCGCTGGGGTGCGCTTCGCGCAACCCAGCCTACAGGGCGGGATTCCGCGTTCGTCCGGCGTTTCCGCTGGCCGGCATTTCCCGTAGGCTGGGTTGCGCGAAGCGCACCCCAGCATCCCCAGGCTATAATCGCGGGCTTCGCCGGGAAACCGGCCGGTTACCGCCCCCGTCAGGGCGAGGTGAGCCCCTCACGGGAGTGACGGGCGGATCAAGGAGTTCAGATGGCACGCGTCTGCGACGTGACGGGCAAGGGCCCGATGGTGGGGAACAACGTCTCCCACGCCAACAACAAGACCAAGCGCCGGTTCCTGCCGAACCTGCAATACCGCCGTTTCTGGGTCGAGAGCGAGAACCGCTGGGTGCGACTGCGCGTTTCCAACGCGGCGGTGCGCCTGATCGACAAGAACGGCATCGACGCTGTGCTGGCGGACATGCGCGCCCGCGGCCAGGCTTGATCCCACTGAAAGGAACACACCATGGCTAGCAAAGGCGGACGCGAAAAGATCAAGCTGGAGTCCACGGCGGGCACCGGCCACTTCTACACGACCAGCAAGAACAAGAAGACGATGCCCGAGAAGATGTCGATCATGAAGTTCGACCCGAAGGCTCGCAAGCACGTCGAGTACAAGGAGACGAAGCTGAAGTAATTCGGCCCGTCATCCCCGCGCAGGCGGGGAGCCCGAAAAAGCCCCGCACCGCGGGGCTTTTTCTTTGCGCGTCAGTAGTAGCGCCTGTCGTCCGGCCAGCGGTCCCGCGTGTTGGCGATGCCGTCGCCGTCGAGGTCCCAGTTGCTGCCGCCATAGGCATAGGTGCCGTAGGGGGCGGTGTTGTACACCGGGCGGCCCCACGCGTCCGTGCCCTGGTAGACGGCGCCCCCGTACGCGTTGTTGCCGTAGACGTTGTTCGATTGCACCACGTGGCGGCCGTACTGGTCGACGTAGACCTGCCGCCCGTACTGGTCGACGTACACCGTGTTGTACGGCTGGCGGTTGCCGTAGTACGGCTGCGTGCCGGCCACCACGGCCGGCGTGGCCGGCGCGCCGTACGGGTACTGCGTGCCGTACGAATACTGCGGCGTGCCGTAGCCGAAGATGTTGCCGATGACCGCGCCGATGTCCTGCGCCGAGGCCGCTCCGCCGGCGGCGAGGGCGCCCGCCGCCACGGCCGTGAGGAAGATCTTCTTCATGTTGGTTGCTCCTGTTTGCGCGGGATCGTCCGCATGTTCCCATTGCAGCGCCGCGACAGCGCGGTCGCCAGCGGCGGGGGTCTACAGGGGGGTACGCAACGGTTGGCAGGTTTCGTAGGCGTCGCCTGCTCAGCAGCCGACGGAAACAGCCGCCGTCCGACAGGCTCAACCGGAAACACGGCCGAAGATGCTCTCCCCTTCCAGGAGAGAACAATGAGCATCCTCGGCAAGATCTTCGATCGCATCCGCGGCCACGCGGACAAGGCTCCGGCTCCATCCGCCACGGTGGCCCAGGCCCCCGCCCCGGCGCCAGCGCCAGCCCCGGTGGCCCAGCCGCAAGCGGCTCCCGCAGCGCCCGCGGCCTCGCCCGCGGCGGCTCCCGCCATCGAGCGCGTCGACATGGAGAAGGTCCTCGACGACATGGCGGCGAAGAACCCCCAGAAGCTGAACTGGCGCAACTCGATCGTCGACCTGATGAAGCTGGTCGGCATGGACAGCACGCTGCAGGAGCGCCGCGAGCTCGCCGACGAGATGGGCTACACCGGCGACAAGAGCGACACGGCCGCCATGAACGTCTGGCTGCACAAGAAGCTGCTGGAGCGGCTCAAGGCCTGAGCCGGCGGGCCCCAAAAAAAGGAAAAGGCCCCGAGAGGGGCCTTGTTCCTGTTCCACTTGCCGGCGCTGCCGTTACGCGTGCGCGGAGCGCAGCTTCAGCGAGAACTGGCGCAGGGCGTCGATCCCGCTTTCCTCGGCGCGGCGGCACCAGGCCTGCAGGTCGGCGGCGAGCTGCTCGCGCGAGCGGTTGGTGTTGAGCCACATCTGGCGCAGTTCCTCGCGCATGCTGGCCATCTGGTCCAGCACCGGGTGGGCGGCACGGGCCTGTTCCAGCTGCGGACGCACCGCCGCGGGCACTTTCTCGGCATCGCGGTGGAGCCAGCGCTTGGCCGACTTGAGCATCGCGGAGTCATGGCCCTTGGCCTTCAGCCCGGCGATTTCGGCCTTGCAGGTGCGGCGCATTTCGCGAGCGTAGCCGGCCATCACTTCGTAGCGGTTGGCGATCACGGCCTCGAGCGTCTTCTCGTCGGCCACCGGCTTGATGGTGCCCAGGCGCAGCTTCGGCGGCACCTTCTTGACCTTGGCCCAGCCGATCTTCTGCATCACGCTGATGTAGAACCAGCCGATGTCGAATTCGTAAGGCTTCACCGAGAACTTGGCCGACGTCGGATAGGTGTGGTGGTTGTTGTGCAGCTCCTCGCCACCGATGATCAGGCCCCAGGGCGAGATGTTGGTGCTGGCGTCCTGCGCCTCGAAGTTGCGGTAGCCCCAGTAGTGGCCGATGCCGTTGATGATGCCGGCGGCGGTCACGGGGATCCAGACCATCTGCACCGCCCACACGGCGAGGCCGGCAAAGCCGAACAGCGCGACGTTCAGGATCAGCATGAGGCCCACGCCCTGCCAGCTGTAGCGGGTGTACAGGTTGCGCTCGATCCAGTCGTCCGGCGTGCCGTGGCCGAACTTGGCCATGGTTTCCTGGTTCTTCGCCTCGGCACGATACAGCTCGGCGCCTTGCCAGAACACCTTCTCGATGCCGCGGGTCTGCGGGCTGTGCGGATCCTCTTCGGTCTCGCACTTCGCGTGGTGCTTGCGGTGGATGGGAAGCGGAAGAAGTGCGACGGGATGGCGTGCAGGTCCATGGCCCGGTGGGCCTGGGCGCGGTGCAGGAAGATGGTGACGCTCGCGATGGTGATGTGCGTGGTCACCAGCGTGTACAGGACGATCTGCCACCAGGACAGGTTCCAGAGGCCGTTGGCGAGCCAGTCAATCGCCGCGTTGAGCACGGCCCAGTCGGGAAGCAACATGTAGCGGAGGTCTCTTTCTTGTAAAACGAAAGCTGCAACGTCGCAGCCTGCGGGTTGGAGGGATTTTAGGTCGGGGGGTTCCTGTCGAGGGCGTTTATTTGCCCCTGCGGGGTCATCCCTGGACTTTTTCCCACGCCGCGGCATAGAAACCGTCGGTTCCGTGCCGGTGCGGCCAGAGCCGCAAATCGACGCCATCTTCGCTGCAAAGCCCTGCAGCGTGGTCGATTTTCGCGCTTTCCAGCAATTCCCGCACGGAAAGGCGGCGCAAACCCGGGTGCGAGGCGCTGAAGGCCGCGGCGATGTCCTCGTTCTCCGCGCGCAACAGGCTGCAGGTGGCGTAGACGATGCGGCCCCCGGATTTCAAGAGCCGGCTGGCGCTTTCGAGGATCGCCGCCTGCTTGGCGGTCAGCTCCGCCAAAGCCTGCGGCGACTGGCGCCACTTGAGGTCGGGGTTGCGGCGCAGCGTGCCCAGGCCCGAGCACGGCGCGTCCACGATCACGCGGTCGATCTTGCCGGCCAGGCGCTTCACGCGGTCGTCGCGCTCGTGGGCGATGGCTGCGGGATGCACGTTGGAGAGCTTGCTGCGCGCCAGGCGCGGCTTGAGGTTTTCCAGCCGATGGGCCGAAACGTCGAAGGCGTAGAGCCGCCCGGTGTTGCGCATGGCAGCGCCCAGCGCGAGCGTCTTGCCGCCCGCGCCCGCGCAGAAGTCCACCACCATCTGCCCGCGCCGTGCATCGGCCAGCAAGGCCAGCAGCTGCGAGCCCTCGTCCTGCACTTCGATGGCCCCGCGGGCGAACGCGTCCAGCCGCGTGAGCGCGGGCTTGCCGTCCAGCCGCAGCCCCCAGGGCGAATACGGCGTGGGTCGCGCGTGCAGGCCGGCGAGTTCGAGTTCGCGCCGCACGTCCTCGCGCTTGTCGGTCAGCATGTTCACGCGCAAGTCGAGCGGCGCCGTTGCGTTCAGCGCCTCGGCGAGCGGCCAGAAGTCGTCGCCCAGCTGCGCCTTCAGGGGCTGCACCAGCCATTCGGGCAGGTTGTGGCGATGTCGCTCCGACAGCGTGGAAGGGTCCACCGCGTCGCAATGGGCCAGCCAGGCCTTCTCCTGCTCGTTGAGCGCCGATTGCAGGAAGTCGCGCGGGCCGAAGAAGCCCAGGATGGCGAGCCGCCGCTCGCGCGAGCCGCTGCCGGAGCCGGCGAGGTGCTCGAAGAGCAGCTTGCGCCGCAGCACGGCATACGCGGTTTCCGCGAGCGTGGCGCGCTCGCGCGGGCCGAGCGAGCGGTGCTCGCGGAAGTAGCGCGACACCACGGCGTCGGCGGGATGGTCGAATTTCAGGACTTGGGCGAGCAGTTCTGCGCACGCGTCCAGCAAGGCCTTGGGATGCATGCGCCGGATTGTCCCATCCTGCTCAGGTCGCCCGAGCGCCGGTGGTACAGTCGCGGTCCGGCCGGTGCACCACTCCCGGCGTATTTCCCGGCAGGATGGATCAAAGGCTCACTTCGCTCGCACCCGCTGCGCGAGCGACTCCCTACGCGCGGCAGCAGGATCCTGCGGACGGGATCGTCACGCTACTCACGTGGGCAGCCGGCCTCGGCGCCCTGCTGTACACCGCCTTCAACTTCTATGCGGTCAACAAAGGCTTCAGCCTTTGGGACGAGGCCTATTACCTCCTCAGCTACCAGATGGCGGTGGAAGGCTTCTACAGGCACTTCAACAACACTCCGTTCCTGGTAGCTTTCCTGTTCGAACCGTTTCGACCAGGCCTGATCGGCTACCGCCTGATCCACCTCGTCCTGAATTTCGCCGGCGCGGTATCGCTGGCCTATGGTGTGATCCGGTACATCCGGGCCCACCACGCCGGGCTGCCCCCCGCCGCTGCGCGCCTGCTGATCGCTCTCGCCTGCCTTTCGGCCGCGTACACGTACCCGATCTCGGTCAGTACGCTGAGCTACAACCACCTCAATGAGTTCCTCGTGCTGGTGTCGTTGGCGCTGTGCCTCGTCGCACTGGCGGAGAGTGACCGGCCGGTCCGCAGCGGGCTTCTGATGTTCGCCGCGGGTGCCACGCTGGCGCTCGACATCTACGTCAAGCCCCCCAGCTTCATTTCGATCCTGCTGGCCGAGCTGGCGCTTCTATTGCTTCATGCACGGACCTGGAGCACGAGGGGAAGACTCGCCGCAGCGCTGCTGACGGGTTGTCTCGCCTCGTTCGCGGCGTCCCTCCTGCTTTTCTATCCTCCCTCCCAGTGGGCCTCCTACCTGTCCCTCATGCGGGAGCAGAAGGCGCACGAGCCCCTCGCGGTGCTCGTGTCTTTCTTGTCCAGCGCGGGGGACATGTTCCGAGCCAGCGCCGGCGTGATCGTGAGCGGTCTTGCGCTCTCTGCAAGCGCAGCCCTGCGGCAGCGGCTGGGCGGCACGGCGCGCCACGCGCTGACGGCAGCATTGCTGGTTCTGGCGCCAACGCACTTGTGGTTCGCGTGGCGATTCTTCCTGCCACAGGAAATCTGGACATCGTTCCAGATTCACTGGTGGTACTGGTGGGTGTACTCCTCGACGACGCTCCTGATCCTGGCAACCATCAGTCTGGTGACGTTCGCCGTCGCGAGCCTTGCCGCCGGATGGCGGCGCGCCGGCCCCCTGCTGCTGCTGGCCGCACTGTTGGCGGCCACCCCACTCGGACTCGCCGTCGGTACGCTGAACGGCTTCGGCCAGGTGCAGATCTACGCCGCTCCCTGGCTCCTGTTGGCGGGCCTCGCGATCGTCTTCACCGGCACGCGCATGGTCGCCGTTCGCGTGCATGCCGGTCTCTTCCTGGCGGCGTTCCTCGCCATAGGAGCGGTGTACGTGTATCGGCAGCAGCAGCCCCAGAATTTTTCCGGACAGGGCGCGCTGCGCGAACAGAAGCACGCCGTTGGCGAGTTGACGCCGCTGCGCGGCATGCTGGTCGACAAACCCACGCGCGACTTCCTGCTCCAGACCAAGCGAATCCTCGATCGCCACCCGGGAGCTCCGACCCTGGTCTTCTTCGACCTGCCGGGAATGCAATACGTGTTCGGGCGGCCCTGGGTAGTCCTCGATCCGTGGCTGTCCAACTACGAGCAGCCGCGCACCAAGGACAACGCGTACAACTGCCAGGCCATCACGGGACACCCGGAGCGCCTGCACGGCGCCATCCTCATCGTGCATCGGGCGAAGCATATCGACGCCGAGCTCGCGGCCTGCCTGGCGCGTGTCGGATTTCCCGACCGGTTGGAACTGCTGGGCCGGGTGGAAGCGGATATTGCGAGCATGGAGGAGCCTGTCAGCATCTACAGGTTCCCGTCGGCGGCTGGTTCGGCCGAGGCAGCGACTGCAACTCCCTGATCGCGCGGGGAGAGAGGAATCGCTCCTGGCCCGGCACGCGCGCGGCCGGTTGCCCCCTCGGCTCAGGCCTTGCCCCCCGCCGCGTAGAGGGGCGCCCCTGCCATGCGGGCGATGGTGCCCAGTTCGGGCTCCTGCCCGGTCCATGCCACCACCACGGGGCCGGGCAGCGACACCGCGCGCTCCAGCGAGCGGCACAGGTCCCACGCGTCTTCGCCCTCCACGCCCGCGAGATCCAGCACCAGCACGTAGCAGCGCCGCGCGCTGAACTCCCGCAGCTGCTTGCGCAGCAGCCACGCGCGGCGCACCGGCTTCCAGGCGGCCAGTTCGATCTCCAGCTCGCGGCGGTCGAACGCCTCGAGATCGGGAGCCGAGGTGCGCTCGAGGAACGGCGGCTCCGACAACTCGGCCCAGGCGCGCGCCTCCGCCTCCTCCGCGGCCTTCAGGCGTTCGCGCCACAGCTTCAGCTCGCGGGCGTCGTGCGCCGGGTCGTCCTCCAGCACGGCCACCGCGGCCTGCGCGGCCCACCAGCGGTGCGGCGGGCTCGCTTCGTGCAGGCGCGCCAGGCAGGCCAGCCGCTCGGCAGGCGCATCCGGCGCCATGCTGCGGCACAAGCCCTGCAGCGCGGGGCCGTGCGTAGGCGACTGCGCCAGCGCCTCCTCGTAGTGCACGCGCACCGGCGCGTTCGCATCGAGGCGCCGTTGCAGGTCGGCGAGCTGCACCAGCTCGCCCGCATTCTTCTGCCCGCGCGCAGCCAGTTCCGCCACGCGCTCGCGCACCCGGCCCAGCCAGGCGTGGTGCCGCTTCCAGGCGCCGCCCTTGTCGCGGCACCACTCCTTGTCGAAGTGCGCGATCCAGTGGTCCGGCTTCGCCAGCAGGTCGATGCCCGAACGGCGCGACCAGGCGGGCAGCGCCGGCGCCACGCCCAGCGCATCCAGCCGATCGCGCAGCACGGGGTGCGTGTCGTCCACGTCGCTGATGCGGCGCAGCGCCCCGCGCAGGCTCGTGCGTGCGAAGGCATCCGGCGGCGGCAGCGCCAGCGCCTTGCGCATGTGCGCATAGGGGCCGAGCGGCTGGGGCCGGTCCGCCGCCAGCGCCCAGTGCTCGCGCCAGAATTCCTCGTCTATCCAGTGCGCCCGGACGGCGATCTCGGTCAGCGCCGCGCCGGCGACTTCCTTGCCCAGCAGCCGCCCGGAGATGCGGTCGGCCTCGTACTCGTCCTGGCGCGCGAGCGCAAAGGTGCGCGCCACGAAACGCGGGAAGTACCACTTCAGGAAGCCTTCGGTGAGCATCGCGGCCAGGGTCTCGTCGCCCTGCATGCTCTCGTGCAGGCGGCTCCAGCTGATGCGCGTGCGGTACACCCAAGCGGCGAAGCGGCCGTGGCCGCCGCGCAAGTGCCCGTACTCGTGCGCCAGCACCGCCAGCACGCGTTGCCGGTCCAGGGCCAGCAGCAGCGGCAATCCGACCACCAGGTAGTTCCGAGCGCCGCCGAACAATCCCCAGCGCGGCCGCTGCATGATGGAGGCGTTGAACTCCGCGTCCAGCAGCACCTCGTGCAGCGGCGGGCCCTTCACCTTGCGGCGGATGCGCTCCAGCGCCTCGAACAGCGCGGGCGCGTCCGCGGGCTCGAGCCGCACGCCTTCGGGCGGGTCGAGCTTGCACCAGAGCGCACGGGCACTGCTCCAGAGCAGCGCGCCGGCCGCGAGCACGCCCGTCACGAAGACGGCGCGAAAGCGGCCCTGCAGCGCGAGGGAAGCGATCCACCACAGGCCGGCCGCCGCCAGCACGAAGCAGCCCACGACCCACGCATAGCCCAGGCTCGCGAAGGCGGCGACGCTGCGCCGGTACGCACCGCTGTCTTCCGCGCTCGCGTGCTCGGACAGCCGGACCAGGTGCACGAAGTCCGCTCTTTCCATACCAGGGGCCCTCCTCCCCGGCGCGGATCTTACCGACTCGCCTGCAGCAGTTCCGCGATGGCGCGCGGATAGAGGAGGTGCTCCTGGCTCAGGACGCGCGCGGCCAGCGTGGCGGGCGTATCACCCGGCACGATGGGCACGACGGCCTGCGCGAGGATGGGCCCGAAGTCCAGTTCGGCGGTCACTTGGTGCACGGTGGCGCCGCCGAAGCGGCAACCCGCCTCGATCGCACGCTGGTGCGTGTTCAGGCCGGGGAAGGCGGGGAGCAGCGAGGGATGGATGTTGAGCAGCCGCCCGGCGTAGCGGGCCACGAAGCCTGGGGTGAGGATGCGCATGAAGCCGGCCAGCACCACCAGCGCCGGCTCGAAGCGGTCGATCTCCGCGGCCAGGGCCGCATCGAAGTCTTCGCGGGTGGCGAACTGCTTGTGGTCCACCACCTGCGCCGCGATGCCCTGCTCGCGCGCGAACGCCAGCCCGCCGGCGTCCGGGCGGTTGCTGACCACTGCGCTGACCGCCGCGCCGAACCGTCCGCGCCAGTTGTCGCGCTGCGCCGCGCGCACAATGGCGGCCATGTTCGAGCCCCCGCCGGAGACCAGGATCACGATGTTCTTCATGTCGACCGCGATTATCCATTTGCAGAGATGACGCCCCTGAGCCCGAATGAAGCGCGCGTGCTGGGCACGCTGATGGAAAAGGCCCGCACCGTCCCCGACAGCTACCCGATGACGCTCAATGCGATCGTGGCGGGCTGCAACCAGAAGAGCAGCCGCGAGCCGATCACCAACCTCGGCGACGCGGAAGTGCAGGAGGCGCTGGACGGCCTCAAGCGCCGCTCGCTCGCCTTCACCTCGCGCGGCACCCGCACCGACCGCTGGGAGCACAACTTCCAGCGCGCGATGGTGGTGCCCGAACAGAGCGCCGTGCTGCTGGGCCTGCTGATGCTGCGCGGCCCGCAGACTGCCGGCGAACTGCGCACCCATTCCGAGCGCTGGTACCGCTTCGCCGACATCTCCTCGGTCGAAGGCTTCCTGGAAGAGATGCGCGAGCGCACGGAGGAGAAGGGCGGCCCGCTGGTGGTGCAGCTTCCGCGCGCGCCGGGTTCGCGCGAGGCGCGTTGGGCGCACCTGCTGTGCGGGCCCGTGGAAGCCGGTGCCGCCCCGGAGGCGGAAACGCCGCCGGTTTCGGCAGGTGGCCTCGCCGCCCGGGTGAGCGTCCTGGAGTCGGAGGTGGCGCAGTTGCGCGCACAGCTCCAGGACCTGAGCGCCCAGCATGGACCTCGCCTTCACCCCTGAAGAACAGAAGTTCCGCGAGGAGGTCCGCGCCTGGGTGCGCGCCAACCTCCCGCAGGACATTGCCCACAAGGTGCACAACGCCCTGCACCTGACCCGCGACGACATGCAGCGCTGGGCGAAGATCCTGGGCAAGAAGGGCTGGCTCGGCTACGGCTGGCCCAAGGAGTTCGGCGGCCCCGGCTGGTCGGCCGTGCAGAAGCACCTGTTCGAGGAAGAGACCGCGCTGGCCGGCGCGCCGCGCATCGTGCCCTTCGGCCCCGTGATGGTCGCGCCCGTGATCATGGCCTTCGGCTCGCCCGAGCAGCAGAAGCGCTTCCTGCCCGGCATCGCCAGCGGCGAAGTCTGGTGGAGCCAGGGCTACAGCGAACCGGGCTCGGGCTCCGACCTCGCCTCGCTGAAGACCCGTGCCGAACGCAAGGGCGACAAGTACATCGTCAACGGCCAGAAGACCTGGACCACGCTGGCGCAGTACGGCGAGTGGATCTTCTGCCTGGTGCGCACGTCCACCGAGGGCAAGCCGCAGACCGGCATCTCCTTCCTGCTGATCGACATGAAGTCGCCCGGCGTCACGGTGCGCCCCATCATCATGCTGGACGGCGGCCACGAGGTGAACGAGGTGTTCTTCGACAACGTCGAAGTGCCCGCGGAAAACCTGATCGGCGAGGAGAACAAGGGCTGGACCTATGCCAAGCACCTGCTCTCGCACGAGCGCACCAACATCGCCGACGTCAACCGCGCCAAGCGCGAGCTGGAACGCCTCAAGCGCATCGCCAGGAACGAGGGCGTCTACACCGACGCGCGCTTCCGCGACGAGGTCGCCAAGCTGGAAGTGGACGTCGTCGCGCTGGAGATGCTGGTGCTGCGCGTGCTGTCGGCCGAGAAGTCCGGCAAGAACCCGCTGGACATCGCCGGCCTGCTGAAGATCAAGGGCAGCGAGATCCAGCAGCGCTACACGGAACTCATGATGCTCGCCGCCGGCCCCTACGCCGTCCCGTTCATCAAGGAGGCGATGGAGGCGGGCTACCAGGGCGACTACGTGGGCGCGGCGTACATCGCACCCCTGGCCGCCACTTACCTGAACATGCGCAAGACGACCATCTACGGCGGATCCAACGAGGTCCAGCGCAACATCGTCGCGCAAACCGTGCTGGGCTGAGCGGGAGACAAGGACATGGACTTCAATTTCACCGACGACCAGGAACAGCTGCGCGACGCCGTGCGCAAGTGGGTGGACCGCAGCTATGGTTTCGAGCGCCGCCAGGGCATCACCCGCGTCGGCGGCTTCGATCGCGCCGCCTATGGCGAGCTCGCGGAACTGGGCCTCACCGGCATCTACGTGGCCGAGGAGCACGGCGGCATGGGCATGGGCCCCGTCGAGGCGATGGTGGCGCTGGAGGAACTGGGCCGCGGCATCGTGCTGGAACCGCTGGCGCAGACGCTGGTGACTTCCGGCGTGCTGGGCGCCTACGCGCCCGAAGCGCTGCGCGGCGAGTGGTTGCCGAAGATGGCCGCCGGCGAGGCGCTGGTGGTGCTGGCGCACCAGGAGCGCAAGGCACGCTACCGCCTGGATGCCTGCGAAACGCAGGCCACGCAGGCCGGCGGCGGCTGGAAGGTGAGCGGCGACAAGAGCATCGTGCCCGCGGGCGACCAGGCCGATGCCTTCCTGGTGCCGGCCAAGGCCAACGGCAAGCTGGCGCTGTTCCTGGTGGAGCGCGCCGCCGCGGGCGTCACCACGCGCGGCTATCCCACGCTGGAGGGCGGCCGCGCGGCCGAAGTGACGCTGCGCGACGCGCCGGCCATGCTGGTCGCCGAAGAGGGGATGGCGGCGCTGGAGCATGCCGTGGACATCGGCATCGCCTGCACCTGCGCCGAGGCGGTGGGCGTGATCGACCGCACCATGCAGCTGACCGCCGAATACATGAACACGCGCAAGCAGTTCGGCGTGACGCTCGCCACCTTCCAGGCCCTGCGCCACCGCATGGCCGACATGAAGATGCAGCAGGAGCTGGCGCGGTCCA
Source organism: Comamonadaceae bacterium (assembly GCA_004144865.1). Classification (GTDB taxonomy): domain Bacteria; phylum Pseudomonadota; class Gammaproteobacteria; order Burkholderiales; family Burkholderiaceae_C; genus Ramlibacter. Next base: position 17,206 of record SEAY01000069.1, on the reverse strand, counting down.
TGAGCTACTACGCCTCGCTGAAGCTGAATGCGCCCGCCGACGAACGCCGGCGCGCCATGGCGCGCGCCAAGTACCAGCTGGGGGTGTCCATGCGTTTCGTGGGCCAGCACTCGGTGCAGCTGCATGGCGGCATCGGCGTGACGGACGAATACGTGGGCAGCCACTATTTCAAGAAGCTCACGCAGCTGGAGCTGGCCTTCGGGGATACCCTGCACCACCTGGGCGAGGTCTCGGAGAGGATGCAGGACACGGCGGGCGTGTTCGCGTGACGATGGCACGTTGAACCCGTCACCCCCGCGCAGGCGGGGGCCCAGAGAAGCGGCCACTGGCCGCTTTTCTTTGGGGAGCCCTGGCTCCCGCCTGCGCGGGAATGACGAAGACAGGAGACAGACCGGATGACCACCCGCCGCACCTTCCTGGCCACGACCATCGCGCTCGGCGTGACCGCCTGCGCCACCACACCCTCCATGACCGACACGCCCCCCATCGTCTTCGTCCACGGCAACGGCGACACCGCGGGCCTGTGGCAGACGACGATCTGGCGCTTCGAGTCCAACGGCTGGCCGCGCGAGCGCCTGCACGCGCTCGACCTGCCCTACCCGCTCGCGCGCGACGACGACGGCCGCCCGCAACCGGGGCGCAGCTCCAGCGCCGAGTACATGGCCTTCCTCAAGTCGGAAGTCGAGAGGGTGCTGCGGGCGACCGGGGCTTCGCAAGTGGTGCTGGTGGCGAATTCGCGCGGCGGCTATGCGGTGCGCAACTACATCCAGAACGGCGGCGGCGCGCACACCGTGAGCCATGCCATCCTGGGTGGCGTGCCGAACCACGGCGTGTGGCACGAGATGCAGGGCATGTCCGGCGGCAGCGAGTTCGCGGGCGCCGGCCCTTTCCTGCGAGCGCTGAACGCGCCCAAGAACGCGGCGGGCGACGAGGTGGCCGGCCCCGTGAAGTGGCTCACGCTCCGCTCCGACAGCAACGACAAGTACGCGCAGCCGGACGGCCTGTGGCTGGGCAAGCGCGGCCAGCCCACCGGCGTGACGCATGCCGGGCCCGAGCTGAAGGGCGCGACCAACGTGGTACTCCCGCGCGTGGACCACCGCGAGACCTCCTTCTCGCCGGCCGCCTTCGACGCGACCTACCGCTTCATCACGGGACGCGCGCCCCGCACGCAGGAGATCGTGCCGGAGCAGCGCATCGTGCTGTCCGGGAAGGTGAGCGGGCTGGGCGTGTCCTCCACGGATCCGGCCAGCGGCAGCTTCGCGAACAACCTGCCGCTGCCGGGCGCGCGGCTGGAGATCCACGCCACGGACCCGGCCACCGGCGTGCGCCGCGGCGCTCCGGCCCACGCGCAGGGGATCGGCAGCGACGGACGCTGGGGCCCGTTCACCGCGCAACCGGGCACGCCGTACGAGTTCGTGATCAGCGCGCCGGGCTACGCGACGACGCACATCTACCGCAGCCCGTTCCCGCGCTCCAGCGCGTACGTCAACATGCGACCGCAGCGAGTCACCGCGGACGCAGACCGCAGCGCGGCGTCACTCGTCATCCTCGACCGGCCGCGCGGCTACTTCGACCCGGGCCGCGACCGCATGATGTTCGACGGCCAGAACCCGCCGCCAGGTGCGGTGCCAGGCGCCGGCGTCTCCAGTTCACGCATCCGGCCTGCGCTGCCGCCGCGGCCCGTGGTCGCGGAGTTCAACGGAGAGCGGATCGTGGGACGGAACTGGCCGATGGCCGAGGGGCACGTGGCGGTGCTAGAGCTGACTTACTGACCTGCCGCCGTCACCCCGGGCTGGACCCGGGATCCATGCGGTGCTCGCTCAGGCGCCGGCGTGGATTGCGGGTCGAGCCCGCAATGACAACAGGGGGGGACACGCCCCGCATGCCCGCGATTCAGGCATGCAGCCGCGAATTCTTCGGCAAATGCGCCATCAGGAACTCCATCTGGTCCGCCAGGATGCGGCGGTTGCGCAGGATGAAGTCTTCCCACAGGCTGGGCACGTAGGGCGTGTACAGCAGCGTCATGCCCGCCTGTTCCGGCGTGCGGCTGCCCTTGCGGTGGTTGCAGGCGCGGCAGGCCGTCACCACGTTCATCCAGTGGTCCTTGCCGTTCTGGGCGAAGGGGATGATGTGCTCGCGGGTGAGTTCTTCCTCGTGGTGCTGGGCCCCGCAATAGGCGCAGATGTTGCGGTCCCGCGCGAACAGCTTGCCGTTGGTGAGGCCGGGCTTGAGGTCGAAGGGGTTGATGTTCGGCACGCCCTTGGTGCCGATGATGCTGTTGACCCGGATGATCGACTGCTGGCCGCTGCGGGCGTTGAGTCCCCCGCGGAACACGGCGACGTCCGCCCCGGCCTCCCAGCGCACCTGGTCGGCGGCGTAGTGCAGCACGGCCTGCTCCAGCGAGATCCACGACTGGGGCAGTCCCTGGGCGGACAGCTTCAACACCTTCAAAACGCGCCTCCATTCAACGACGAACAGACCGACAGCGCCTCCAGCAACCCGGGCTTGGCCCAGGCTTCCAAGCGTGAGAGACAATATACAGTGTTTCCGTGAAGCGCATCGGGCAGGCCATCCGTCCGTTGGCCTCGCCCAACGCACGCCGCCTGCTATCAAAAAGATACCACTTCGCATGCAGATCCTGCACGGCCTCCAGCACTCCCGGATCGCCCCGGCGTGCGCGCTCACGATAGGCAACTTCGACGGGGTGCACCGCGGCCACCAGGCCATGCTGGCCCTGCTGAACAACGAGGCCCGCCACCGTGGCGTGCCCAGCTGCGTGCTGACCTTCGAGCCGCATCCGCGCGACTATTTCGCCGCCCTGCACCGCAAGCCGGAGCTGGCGCCGGCCCGCATCGCGACCCTGCGCGACAAGCTGGCGGAGCTGCAGAAGTGCGGTGTCGAGCAGTGCGTGATCCTCAAGTTCGACGCCCGCTTCTCCATGCAGACGCCCGAGGCCTTCATCGAGGACGTGCTGGTGAAGGGCCTGGGCGCGAAGTACGTGCTGGTGGGCGACGACTTCCGCTTCGGCGCCAAGCGCGCCGGCGACTACGCCATGCTCGACTCGGCCGGCGGCCGGCACGGCTTCGACGTGGCGCGCATGAACAGCTACGAGGTGCACGGGCTGCGGGTGTCGAGCTCGGCGGTGCGCGAGGCGCTGGCGCGGGGCGACATGGCCGGGGCGGCCGCCCTGCTCGGCCGGCCGTACAGCATCAGCGGCCACGTGGTGCACGGACGCAAGCTGGGCCGGGAGCTGGGCTTCAAGACCCTCAACCTGCGCTTCGCCCACTGGAAGCCCGCCGCCAGCGGCATCTTCGCCGTGCTGGTGCATGGCCTGGGCGACACCCCGCTGGAAGGCGTGGCCAACCTGGGCGTGCGGCCCTCGCTCGACCCGCTGGACGTCAACGGCGGGCGCGTGCTGCTGGAGACGCATTGCCTGCAATGGCCGGCTTCCCTCGGGCTGGAGGGGGGGTACGGTAAGATCATCCGCGTGGAACTGCTGCACAAACTGCACGACGAACTGCGCTACGACGGCCTCGAGGCCCTGCAGGCGGGCATCGCGCGCGACTGCGACGCCGCGCGCGCGTTCTTCGCCTCGACGCACGCCGAGACGCGGCGGCAGACCACGCGCGACCGAATTTGAAGTCCCTGTCATTGCGGGCTTGACCCGCAATCCACGCCCCGGACGCGCCGTCCGGGGACGCCGGCTCCAGCCAGCCCGGCATGACAGGACTTCCGAAGGCTTCCCATGACCGACAAGACCGACTACCGCGCCACCCTGAACCTGCCCGACACGCCCTTTCCGATGCGGGGCGACCTGCCCAAGCGCGAGCCGGGCTGGGTCAAGGAGTGGGAAGACCAGGGCCTCTACAAGCGCCTGCGCGTGGCCCGTGCCGGCCGGCAGAAGTTCATCCTGCACGACGGCCCCCCGTACGCCAACGGCCAGATCCACATGGGCCACGCGGTCAACAAGATCCTGAAGGACATGATCGTCAAGTCGCGCCAGCTCAAGGGGCTGGACGCGGCCTACATCCCCGGCTGGGACTGCCACGGCCTGCCGATCGAGAACGCCATCGAGAAGAAGTTCGGCCGCAACCTGCCGCGCGACGAGATGCAGGCGAAAAGCCGCGCCTTCGCCACCGAGCAGATCGGCATCCAGAAGGGCGACTTCAAGCGGCTGGGCGTGCTGGGCGACTGGGACAACCCGTACCGCACGATGGACTTCCGCACCGAAGCCAACGAGATCCGCGCGTTCAAGCGCGTGATCGAGCGTGGCTTCGTCTACCGGGGCCTCAAGCCCGTGTACTGGTGCTTCGACTGCGGCTCGTCGCTGGCCGAGTTCGAGATCGAGTACGCGGACAAGAAGTCGCAGACGCTGGATGTCGCCTTCCGCGCGGACGACAACGCGAAGGTCGCCGCGGCCTTCGGCGCGCCCGCCGCAGGCAAGGACATCTTCGCCGTCATCTGGACCACCACCGCCTGGACCATCCCGGCCAACCAGGCGCTCAACCTCAATCCGGAGATCGTCTACGCGCTCGTCGACACGCCCAAGGGCCGCCTGATCCTGGCGGAGGTGCTGGTGGAGAAGGCGCTGGCGCGCTACAAGCTCGAAGGCCAGGTGCTCGCCACCACCGAGGGCAAGAACCTCGGCGGCCTGGAGTTCCGCCATCCCCTGTACGACGTGGACGCCGGCTACCGGCGCCTGTCGCCGGTGTACCTGGCCGACTACGCCACCGCCGAAGACGGCACCGGCATCGTGCACTCCTCGCCCGCCTACGGCGTGGACGACTTCAACAGCTGCATCGCGCACGGCGTGAAGTACGACGACATCCTGAACCCGGTGCAGGGCAACGGCGCCTACGCGGGCGACTTCCCGCTGTTCGGCGGCGAGCACATCTGGAAGGCGGTGCCGCACATCATCGACGCCCTGGACCAGGGCGGCCGGCTGATGGCCACCGAAGGCATCACGCACAGCTACCCGCACTGCTGGCGCCACAAGACGCCGGTGATCTACCGCGCCGCGGCGCAGTGGTTCGTGCGCATGGACGAAGGCGAAGGCGTGTTCACCAAGGACAAGGCGCCCGAGACCCTGCGCAAGATGGCCCTCGCCGCCATCGAGGAAACCAGCTTCTACCCGGAGAACGGCAAGGCGCGCCTGCGCGACATGATCGCCGGCCGGCCCGACTGGTGCATCAGCCGCCAGCGCAGCTGGGGCGTGCCCCTGCCCTTCTTCCTGCACAAGGACTCGGGCGAGCTGCACCCCAAGACCATGGAGATCCTCGACCTCGCGGCGGACATGGTGGAAGCCGGTGGCATCGAGGCCTGGAGCAAGGCCACCACCCAGGAGGTCCTCGCGAAGGTGGGCGCGGTCGCCGACGCGCCGCAATACACCAAGAGCCAGGACATCCTGGAAGTCTGGTTCGACTCCGGAACCACGCACACCACCGTGCTCAAGGGCTCGCACGCGGGCGCGGCGCACGAGAACGGCCCCGAGGCCGACCTGTACCTCGAAGGCCACGACCAGCATCGCGGCTGGTTCCACAGCTCGCTGCTCACCGCCTGCGCGATGTATGGCCGCGCGCCCTACCGCGGCCTGCTCACGCACGGCTTCACGGTGGACAGCCAGGGCCGCAAGATGAGCAAGTCGCTCGGCAACGGCGTGGACCCGCAGGAGACCAGCAAGAAGCTGGGTGCGGAGATCATCCGCCTGTGGGTGGCCGCCTCCGACTACTCGGGCGACATCGCCGGCGACGACAAGATCCTCGCTCGCGTGGTGGACGCCTACCGCCGCATCCGCAACACGCTGCGCTTCCTGCTGGCCAACGTGAGCGACTTCGACCCGGCGAAAGACGCGGTCCCGCTTGCCGAGATGCTGGAGATCGACCGCTACGCGCTCTCGCGCGCCGCGCAGTTCCAGGCCGAGGTGCTGGCGCACTACGAGGTCTACGAGTTCCACCCGGTGGTCGCCAAGCTGCAGGTGTACTGCTCCGAGGACCTGGGCGCCTTCTACCTCGACGTGCTGAAGGACCGGCTCTACACGACCGGCCCGAAGTCGCTGGCCCGCCGCAGCGCGCAGACCGTGCTGTGGAACATCACCCACGCCATGTTGCGCTGGATGGCCCCCTTCCTCAGCTTCACGGCGGAAGAGGCCTGGAAAGTCTTCGGCGGCTCGGACTCGATCTTCCTCGAGGAGTACGCCGAAATCGGCGGGCCCGATCCGGCGCTGCTGGCGAAGTGGGAGCGCATCCGCGCCATCCGCGACGCCGCCAACAAGGAGATCGAGGCGCTGCGTGCGAAGGGCCAGGTCGGCTCCTCGCTGCAGGCGAACCTGGCGATTACCGCGCCGGCGGAAGACCACGCCCTGCTGCAAGGCCTGGGCGAGGACCTGAAGTTCATCTTCATCACGTCGGCGGTGGCGCTGGAGCGCGGCGACGAGCTCGCGATCCGTGCTGTCCCCAGCACCGAGACGAAGTGCGACCGGTGCTGGCACTGGCGCCCCGACGTGGGCGCGGACGCGGCACACCCGACGATCTGCGGGCGCTGCGTGAGCAACCTGTTCGGCGCGGGCGAGCCCCGGGAGCACGCATGATGGCCCGCGAAGGCAGCTTCACCTTCACGCGCACCGCCACGGGCAGCATGCTGCCCTGGCTCGCGCTGGCGTTCATCCTGGTGATCGCCGACCAGTTCACCAAGGTGCTGATCCTCGGCTACTACCGGCTGGGCGATTCGACGACGATCACCTCGTTCTTCAACATCGTGCGCGCCCACAACACGGGCGCCGCGTTCTCCTTCCTGGCCTCCGCGGACGGCTGGCAGCGCTGGCTGTTCACCGGCATCGGCATCGCCGCGACGCTGTTCATCGTCTACCTGCTGAAGACCCATGCGGGCCAGAAGCTGTTCTGCTTCGCCCTGGCCTGCGTGCTGGGCGGCGCGGTCGGCAACGTGATCGACCGCATGCTGCACGGCTACGTGGTGGACTTCCTGCAGTTCCACTGGGCCAACCGCTGGTACTTCCCGGCCTTCAACGTGGCCGACATGGCCATCACGGTCGGGGCGGCCAGCCTGATCCTGGACGAACTGCTGCGGGTGCGGCGCAGCAAGTAGCCTCGCCCCGCGGCGTGGCCGGGGGGCGACAGGTTTGCCCAGCGGGCGGCTGCCCCGGCGTATCATTGCTTCAAACATGAAGCATCTGCTGAACCTGCTGGCGGCCGTGGCGCTGCTGGTCTGGGGCACATACCTCGTTCGCACGGGCATCCTGCGCGTCTTCGGCGCCAACCTGCGGCACGTGCTGGCCCGCAGCATCGACACCCGTCCCGCCGCTGCCATCGCCGGGCTAGGGGTCACTGCGCTGGTGCAATCGAGCACGGCCACCGCCCTGATCGTCTCCTCCTTCGTGGGCCAGGGCATCGTCGCCCTGCCGACCGCGCTGGCCGTGATGCTGGGCGCCGACGTCGGCACCAGCCTGATGACGGTGGTCTTCTCCTTCGACCTGTCCTGGCTGTCGCCGTTGTTCATCTTCATCGGCGTCGTGCTGTTCATCACGCGGCAGTCCTCGCCGCTGGGGCGCTTCGGCCGCGTGCTGATCGGCCTCGGCCTGATGCTGCTGGCGCTGCGCCTGGTGTCCGAGTCCACCTCCATCATGGTCAGCTCGCCGGCGGTCAAGGCGCTGCTGCTGTCCCTGGCCAGCGACGTCCTGCTGGAGATCACCGTCGGCGCCGTCATGTCCGTGGTGGCGTACTCCAGCCTCGCGATCGTGCTGCTCACCGCCACGCTCGCGGCCTCGGGCGCGATCCCGCTGGACGTGGCGATCGGCCTGACGCTCGGCGCCAACCTGGGCAGCGGGCTGCTGGGCGTGATCGCCACGGCGAAGTCCGCGGTCGAAGTGCGCCAGGTGCCCATGGGCAACCTGGTCTTCAAGTGCGTGGGCGTGATGATCGCCGCGCCCTTCGTCGGCCTGTGGCTGCGGACGCTGGGCCCCTACCTGCCGGAGCCCGCCACCGTGGTCGTGCTGTACCACCTGGTGTTCAACGTGCTGATCGCGCTGATCTTCCTGGGCTGGACGCAGGTGGTCGCCCGCTGGGTCGAGCAGTGGCTGCCCAAGCCGGACAAGTCGATGGTCGCGGGCCGGCCGCACCACCTGGATCCTTCCGCGCTCTCCACGCCCTCGCTCGCCATCTCCAACGCCGCCCGCGAGGCGCTGCACCAGGCCGACATCGTCGAGACGATGATGATCGGCATGCTGCGGGTCATCAAGGAGAACGACCTGCGGCTGGCCGAGGAACTGCGCAGGATGGACGACACCGTCGACCAGCTCTACTCCGCCATCAAGTACTACCTCACCAAGATCTCGCGCGAGGCGCTGGGCGAGGAGGAAAGCCGCCGCTGGACCGACATCATCAGCTTCACGATCAACATGGAGCAGATCGGCGACATCATCGAGCGGATCCTGCTGGACATCGAGGACAAGAAGATCAAGAAGGGCCGCAGCTTCTCCGATGCCGGCATGGCGGAAATCTGCGAGCTGCACGCGCGGCTGATCGACAACCTGCGCCTGGGCATGAGCGTGTTCCTCAACGGCTCGGTGCGCGACGCGCAGAAGCTGCTGGAGGAGAAGGCGCGCTTCCGCGACCTCGAGCGCGCCTACGCCGGCACGCACCTCACGCGCCTGTCCGAGAACACGGTCCAGAGCATCGAGACCAGCTCGCTGCACCTGGACCTCATCAGCGACCTCAAGCGCATCAACTCGCACATCTGCTCGATCGCCTACCCGATCCTCGATTCGGCCGGGGCACTGGCGCCGAGCCGCTACCGCTCGCCGGACAGCCGCCAGAGCGCGCTGCTGTAGGCCGGGTTCTCGCAGCCTACCGCACGAACTGGTCCACGTACTCCGCGCCCAGGCCGCACTCCGCGTAGTGCTTCCTGCACATCTCGATCTTGGTGAACACGTCCTCGTAGCCGGTGACCGTGCCCTTCTCGTCCACGTACACCATCGCGCCGTGGATGTTGAAGAAGGTGATCATCTCCTGCGCGCCGCTCGCCTCGTCCACCACCAGCGTGTGGATCTCGCCCGGCGGCTCGTAGACGAAGCTGCCCTCGCTGGCCACCCAGTCGTGCTCCAGGTAGCGCCACGCGCCCTTGAGCACCAGGCCCGTCACCCACGACGGGTGGATGTGCCGCGAAAGCACGCCGGCCTTGCGCACGCGCAGCAGGTTGCACCAGCTGCCCGTGACGGTATTCAGCAGCAGCGGGCGGAACCACACCTGCGGCGCCTGCGGCACCCACACGCGTTCGTCGTCGGGAATGGCCTTCAGGGCGAGTTCCGGCTGGATGCCGGGCATCTGCACGATCATGTGCGTCTCCTAGGTGATCAGGTAGCCGCCGTCCACGGGCAGCACCACGCCCGTGACGAACGAAGCAGCCGGCGAGGCCAGGAACAGCGCGGCACCCGCGACGTCCTCGGGCCGGCCCCAGCGCTGCAGGGGCGTGCGCACCAGGATGGCGGCGCTGCGGCCAGCGTCTTCCTGCAGCGCGCCCGTGAGGCGCGTGGCGATCCAGCCGGGCGCCACGGCGTTGACGCGGATGCCGTCGGCCGCATAGGCGATGGCGAGCGACTTGGTCAGCTGCGCCACGCCGCCCTTGCTGGCGGAGTAGCCGGGCACCAGGGCGCCGCCGAAGAAACTGAGCATCGATGCGGTGTTGACGATGCTGCCGCCGCTGGCGCGCAGCTTGTCGCGTGCTGCGGCGCAAGTCCGCATGCTGCCGTTGAGGTTGATGTCCACCACTTCGGCAAACACCGCGGGATCGAGTTCGCTGCCCCGCTTGAGGATGCCGGCGCAGTTGACCAGCACGTCCAGCCGCGGCAGCGCGCCGACGCAGGCACGCACCGCAGCATCGTCGCGCACGTCCAGCACTTCGCGGGCGCAAGCCTGCAGCGCCTCGTCGCGCGCGGCGCCGTCCACGTCGGCCGCGGTGGCCCCCGTGACCTTCACCTGCGCGCCGGCCTGCGCGAAGGCCGCCGCGATGCCGGCGCCTATGCCGGACGTGCCGCCCACCACCAGGACCTGGCGGCCGTCGAAGAGGCCGGGCGCGTAGCTCGAATGGGGGTTCATGCCGGGTATCCCTCCAGCGCTGCGCGCACCTGTTCGGCGCGCGGGATGGGTTCGACGGCGCCGTAGCCTTCGGTGGAAAGCGCAGAGGCGACGACGGCGTAGCGTGCCGCGTCGGGCAGTGCGTCGCCGGCGACCAGCCGCGCCAGCAGCGCGCCGCCGAAGGTGTCGCCGGCGCCGGTGGCGTCCACCGGCGTGCAGCGGTGCGGCTGCAGGCGCCAGCGCTGCTTGCCGTCGCTCACCAGCGCGCCCTGCGCGCCCATCTTGAGCGCCACCACGCCGGCGCCGAGTTCGTGGCAGAAGTCCACCAGCGCGTCGGCATCGTCCAGCCCGCTGATCGCCTGCACGTCTTCCAGGCTGGGCAGGCAGATGTCGCTTTGCCGGATCAGCTCGCGCATCACCGCGCGGGCCCGGGCGATCGGCCACAGCTTCAGGCGCAGGTTGGTGTCGAAGGACACCCGCACGCCCGCGCCCTTCGCGATGTCCACCGCGGCGAAGCAGGTGTCGCAGGCGCTGTCGGAAATCGCGGCGGAGATGCCGGACAGGTGCAGCACCTTCGCCGCGGCGATGCGCTCGCGCGGCAGGTCCTGCGGCGTCATCCGGCTCGCCGCGGAACCCTTGCGGAAGAAGCTGAAATGGTGGCCCTGCGCGTCGTGGGTGACGAAATAGACGGCGGTGAAGGCCTGGGCGTCGGTGCGCACACCGCGCGCATCCACGCCCTCGCGCTGCCAGAGCTCGCGCAGCATGTGCCCGTACACGTCCTCGCCCACCGCCGACAGGTAGCCCACGCTCGCCCCCTGCCGCGCGGCGGCTATCGCCGCATTGGAGGTGTCGCCGCCGAAGCCCTGCAGGTAGGTGCGCCCGCCGCCCTCGCCGGTCTGGTTGAATTCGACCATGGGCTCGCCCAGGGCCAGGATGTCCGTGCGCACGCCTGCCTCCGCCTCAGATGCGGCCGTACTTGGCCAGGCCCTTGCGCAGCGACTTCTCGGCGACGATCAGCTTGGCCTGCTCCAGCTCGCGCGCATCGATGTCGCGGGCCATGGCCAGCACTTCGGCCGCCTTGTCCTTGGGCACCACGACGACGCCGTCGATGTCGGCGACGATGAGGTCGCCCGGGTGCACGATGACGCCGCCCACTTCGACAGGCACCTGCGAGGCCACGGTCTTGAAGCGGCCGAGCGTCGTGCCCGGACTCACCGAGCGCGAGAAGACGGGAAAGTCGTAGTCACGGCGGATCTCCGGGATGTCGCGCACGCCGCCATCCAGGATGGCGCCCGCATGGCCGTTGGCGAACGCGCCCGCCGTCATGAGCCCGCCCCACACCGCGACTTCGGATTCACCGCCGGCGATCGAGATCACGATCACGCTGCCGGCCGGCGCTTCGTCGATCAGGTCGAGCGCGTGTTGCGGCGGCAGGAATTCGTCGGTGGCCGCTTCCAGAACGGTCGCGGCCGGGCCGACCACGCGCTTGTCGTTGATGCGCGGCTGGATGCTGCTGTGCATGTAACCGCGCTTGCCGCACACCTTGTCCACCGCGTCGGCCACGGAGGCCACCGCCACGGTCTGGAATCCCTCGATCAGGTCTTTCATGTTCACTCCCGGAAAAGAATCTCGTTTCACCAGCGGTTGAGCCAGTGCTTCAGCGGTTCGCCCCGCAACGCCCGCACGGCTTCCTGCGCGGTCTTCAGCTGCAGCTCGCGCAGCGCTTCCTCGCTGTACCAGCCAATGTGGTTGGTCACCACCACGTTGTCCAGCCCGAACAGCGGGTGCGCGGGGTCCGGCGGCTCCTGCTCGAACACGTCGAGCCCGGCCCCGAGGATGCGCCCTTCGGCCAGCGCGCGATGCAGCGCATCCAGGTCGACCAGGCCGCCGCGGGCGGTGTTCACCACGATCGCGGTGGGCCGCATCATCGCCAGTCGCCTCCCGTCGATGAGGTGGCGCGTCTGCGCCGTCAGCGGCGCGTGCAGCGAGATGAGGTCCGCCTCGCGGCAGATCTCGTCCACGCTCGCGGCCTCCGCGCCGGGCGGCAGGTCCGCGTGCGGGTCGTTCACCAGCGCGCGGCCGAAGCCGAAGCCGGCCAGCTTCTCGTGCGTCATGCGCGCGATGCGCCCGTAGCCCACCAAGCCCAGCGTGCGGCCGCGCAGGCGGTACATGGGTTTCAGCACGCCGGTCGACCAGCGGCCGGAGCGCACCTCCGCGTCGTGCAGCGCCACGCGCCGCACCACGGCGAGCGCCAGCGCCACCGCCTGCGTGCTCACTTCGTCGGTGCCGTAGTCCGGCACGTTCGCCACGGCGATGCGGCGCTCGCGCGCGGCCGCCATGTCGATGTTGTCCACGCCGATGCCGTAGCGGATGATGGCCTTGCAGCGGTCCATCGCCGCGACGACTTCGCGCGGCACGGGCGACTCGCGCACCAGCACGACGTCGGCGCCGCGCACGGATTGCGCGGCCGCCTGCACGTCGCGGCGGCAGGGGCGCACCTCGAAGGAGGCCCCCTCCGCCGCGAAGAGCGACGTCTCCTGGTCGTACGCCGCGTAGCCGTCGTCCAGGGCGACCACGCGCCGCGCTGCGCCCTCCTGCATCATGCTCACTTGCGGGTGCTGTCCGCGGCCTTGAGCAGCTTCTGCGTCCATTCCTTGCTCACGTCCGCCTCCAGGTAGGCCTGCACGGCGGGCAGCGACATCTTGCGGAAGCGGTCCACCTCGGCGGGCGACAGCTCGGTGACGGTCATGCCCTTCTCGCTCAGAACCTTCTTGGCCGACAGGTCCTGCTCGCGGGTCAGGTCGCGGTGGATCTTCTTGGCCTTTTCGACGCCCTCGTCCACGGCCTTCTTCTCGGTCGCGGAGAGCCCGTTGTAGAAGCGGTCGCTCACCAGGTAGGCATGCAGGCTGTAGACGTGGCCGTCCAGCGTCACGTGCTTCTGGTGCTGGTACAGGCTGGCGGCCAGGATGTTGGTGACACCGTTCTCCTGGCCATCGGCCGTGCCCTGCGCCAGGGCGGCGGGCAGTTCGCCCCAGTCGATCGCCGTGGGGCTGCCGCCGAGGGACTCGACCAGCTTCACGAACACCGGGCTCGGCTGCACGCGCATCTTCAGGCCCTTCATGTCCTCGGGCGCCTTGATCGCGCGCTTGGAATTGGTGAAGTGGCGGATGCCGTTGTCGGCGTAGGCCATCAGGCGGATGCCGGTCTTCTTGCGCATGTCCTCGGCGAGTTCCTTGCCGAACTGGCCGTCCAGCACGCGGTAGGCATGCGCGTGGTCGTTGAACAGGTAGGGCAGGCCGAAGATGTTGAAGGTCTTGTACACGCCGGGGATGCCGCCGTCGTGCACCACGGCGAGTTCCACCGTGCCCATGCGCAGGCCTTCCATCATCTGCTGCGCCGTGCCGAGCTGCCCCGCAGGGTAGATCTCGACCTTCAGCGAGCCGTTGGAGGCCTTCTCCACGTGCTCCTTGAAGGCCAGCGCGGCGACGTGCTTGGGCTGGTCGCTCTTGGCGGGCTGGAAGTGCGCGTACTTGATCACCTTCTGCGCGTGCGCAGGCAGCGCGGTGAGCGCCGCGAAGGCGGCGACCGCCATCGCGGCCAGGGTGAATCGCTTGCTGTTCATCACTGTCTCCTTGGAAGAATATGCAGGCTTAGTTCCTGTAGCCCATCAGGCCCGGCAGCCAGGTCGACAACGCGGGAATGAATGTCAGAAGCAGCAGCACCGCCAGCAGCGCGACCAGCATCGGCCGCGCCTCGCGCACCATGCGGCCCATGGGCACGCCGGAGACGATGGAGGTGACGAAGAGCAGGCCACCCACCGGCGGCGTGATCATCCCCAGCGTGAGGTTGACGATCACCACGATGGCGAAGTGCAGCGGGTTCAGGCCGGCGGCGTCGGCGAGCGGCGCGAGGATGGGCACCATGATCATCACGCCCGGCAGCGGCTCGATGAAGATGCCCACGATCAGCAGCAACACGTTGATGGCGAGCAGCAGCGCGAAGGGCGACAGTTCCAGCCCGGCGACCCACGCGGTGACCGTCTGGGGGATCTGCCCCACGGTGAGCACCCAGGCCAGCACGGCCGACGTGGCCACGATGAACATGATGGAAGCCGTCATCAGCGCCGTGCGGAACAGGATCGCGGGCAGCATGTGCATGCGCAGCGTGCCGTAGACGAAGCGGCCCACCAGCAGCGCGTACAGCACCGCGGCCGCGGAGGCCTCCGTGGGCGTGAACACGCCGAAGTGGATGCCGCCCAGGATGATGAAGGGCAGCATCAGCGCCGGCAGCGCGCGCACGAAGAGGCGCAGCATCGGCGTGCTGTCCATCAGCTCCTCGGAGGCGCGGTAGTTGCGCTTCGTGCTGACCATGTGGTTCACCACGGCCAGCGCGCCCGAGATCAGCAGGCCGGGCACGACGCCCGCCAGGAACAGGCCGGTCACCGTGACGCTGTTGTCGGTGAGCGCGTAGATGATCATGATGATCGAGGGCGGGATGATCGGTCCCACGATCGCCACGGAGGCGGTGAGCGCCGCGGCGTACGCGTCGCTGTAGCCCGCCTTCTTCATCATCTTGATCAGCATCGCGCCCGGCCCGGCGGCGTCCGCGAGCGCGGATCCGCTGATGCCGGAGAAGAAGGTGAGCGTGAGGATGTTCGCGTGGCCCAGGCCGCCGCGGCGGCGGCCGACCAGGCGCGCGGCGAGATGGAGCAGCACGTCGGTGAGCGCGCCGCCCGTCATCAGCTCGGCGGCGAGGATGAAGAAGGGGATGGCCAGCAGCGGGAAGCTGTCGAGGCCGCTGAACATGTTCTGCACCACCACCAGCGCGGTGAGCCCCGGCTTCATCCACACGGCCAGCAGGCCGGCGATGAGCATGGCGAAGGCGATCGGCGCACCCAGGACCAGCAGGCCGATGAAGGAGAAGGTGAGGACGGCGCTCATCGTGCCCTCACAGCGCCTGCGGGTCGAAACCCTCGACGTGCTCCCACTGGCCGGTGGCGATCCAGCCGCGGGCGATCAGCACGAGGTGCACCAGCATCAGCAGGGCCCCGATGGGAATGGCCAGGTACACCATGCCGAACGACCAGCCGAGCACCGGCGTCTCCTGCTCCCAGCCGAACTGCGCGTACTCGAGGCCCAGCCAGGTGAGCGCAACGAGCGTAGTGCCGACGATCGCCACCAGCAGCGCGCGCAGCCACCGCGCACCTTGCGGCGGCAGGGCCTGTTGCAGCGAATCGACCGCGATGTGGCCGCCCACGCGCAGGGCGAGCCCGGCGCCGAGGAATGCCGTCCAGATCATCAGGTAGCGGGACGCTTCCTCCACCCACGTGAAGGAATGCAGGAACACGTAGCGCGAGATGACGTTGGCAATGACCAGCGCGGCCATCACGGCCACCAGCACCACCAGCACCCAGCGGTTGGCCGCGAGGAACCACTGTTCCCAGCGTGCGGCGGCCGGCATGGGGTTTTCCATCAGCGCTCCCGGTTGTCGAATGGAGCGGGATCGTATCTAATATCTCAGATCTGACATCTCCGAATAAACCCTAGCATGAACGCTCCCCTCCTCCTCGAGCGGCCGCAGTTGCTCACAGACCTGGCGTACGAACGCCTGCGCGAAGGCATCGTGGCCGGGGAGCTCAAGCTGGGACAGCAGGTGTCGGAGGCGCAGCTCGCGCAACGCCTGGGCATCAGCAAGACGCCGGTGCGGGAGGCGCTCGTGCGCCTGAAGATGGAAGGGCTGGTGGACATCCAGCCGCAGCGCGGCACCTTCGTCTTCCGGCTCACCCCGGAACAGGTCGGGCAGCTATGCCGCTACCGCGCGATGATCGAGACCGCGGCGCTGCGCGAGGCGGCCGCCGGCGACCGCGAGGAACTGCTGCAGCGGCTGCGCGGCCACGTCACCGAGATGGCGCGGGCGGAAGTCGCGGGCGACCGCACCCGGCTCTCGCGCCTGGACATGAACTTCCATTTCGAGGTGATCGCCGCCTGCCCCAACCCGTACCTGCGCGCGGCGTACGAGCTGATCCGCTACCAGCTGATCGCGCTGCGGCATCGCTCCCCCATCAGCAACATGGTCGACAGCCACCAGGTCCTGGTGGATGCGCTGCAGCGGGGCGACGTGGAGGCCGCCTGCGGCATGCTCAGAGAGCACGTGCTGGAAAACGAGGCGCGCTACATCGCCGCCTGCGCAGTCGACTGAGGCAGCACGGCGGCATCCTGCGCGACGCCCGGCCCGCGCACCCCGGCGCAGAACTCCACCAGCGCCTCGATCTCCGTGGACTTGTCGAACACGGCATCCGCGCCCAGCTGCCGGCAGCGCCAGCGCACGTCGGGGGAGGAATGGTTGCTCAGGACCACGATGCGCTGCTGCGGCCGCGCCTTGCGCACGGCCTGCAGCACGTTCATGCCGCTGCCTTCGCGCAGGAACAGGTCGATGATGGCGAGGTCCCAATCGTTGGACGCGAGCCAGCGTTTGGCCTCGTGTTCCGTATCGGTGGTTCCCACGGGATCGATCTGCGCGAGCTCCTTCAGCGTCTCGCTCAGGTTGGTGCGCACTGTCGAACTGTCGTCGACGATGTAGACGCGAAACGTCATCTCTGTGTTCTCCAGCGGCGCCCTTCCCGGGCGGCCGTCTGGAGAGCGACTGTAGGCGCCGGGAAGGCGCCCGCCTGCAAGCAGGCGAGCCATGCGCTTGTAGGACAGTCCAACGCGAGCGTGACGCGCGCCACGCGGCGGCGAACTACCTCACACCGTGAGGATGGTGCTGCCCGTCGTCTTGCGCGCCTCCAGCGCGCGGTGCGCCTCCTGCACCTGCGCCAGCGGGAATTTCTGGTCGATGCGGATGTTCACCTTGCCGCTGGTGACCGCTTCGAACAGGTCGTCGGCCATCTGCTGGGTCGACTCGCGCGTGGCGATGTGGGTGAAGAGGGTCTGGCGCGTGACGTACAGCGAGCCCTTGTTCCCCAGCACGAGCGGGGCGAACGGCGGCACGGGGCCGGAGGCGTTGCCGAAGCTGGCCATCAGCCCGAAGGGCGCGAGGCAGTCGAGCGACTTGTCCCAGGTGTCCTTGCCGACCGAGTCGTACACCACCTTCACGCCCTTGCCGCCGGTGATCTCCTTCAC
>SEAY01000168.1 GCA_004144865.1 Comamonadaceae bacterium | reverse complement strand
CCGTGGCACCGCCCGCGCCGCCCCGCATCGAGCTGCCTTCGACCAGCGCCGACTACCTGCAGAACCCGCAACCCGACTACCCGGCCATCAGCCGCCGGCTCGGCGAGGAAGGGCAGGTGATGCTGCGCGTCCTCATAGGCGCCGACGGCAGCGCCCAGCAGGTCGAACTGCGCCGCTCGAGCGGCTACGAGCGCCTCGACCGCGCCGCCCTGGAAACCGTCCGCCGCTGGCGCTTCGTGCCCGGCAAGCGCAACGGCGTGCCGGAGGCGATGTGGTTCAACGTCCCGATCCATTTCGTGCTGGAGAGAACAAGATGAACAACGATTTCGGCCTGCTGAACCTGTGGAACCAGGGCGACCTGGTGACCAAGGGCGTGGCCCTGCTGCTGCTCGGGATGTCGCTCGCGAGCTGGATGGTGATCATCGCGAAGGCGCTGGACCTGCGCCGCTATGCGCGCCAGTCGCGCCAGATCGAGAGCTTCTGGCATGCCGCCGATTTCGCCGACGGCCTCAACAAGCTCGGCGCCGATCCCGCCAACCCCTTCCGCGCGCTGGCGCTGGAAGGCCGCGAGGCGGCGGCGCACCACAACGCGCAGCCGCAGCTGCACGATTCGCTGGACGCGAGCGAGTGGCTCACGCGCACGCTGCGCAACTCGATCGACGAGTCCACGGCACGCCTGCAATCGGGCCTGGCGGTGCTGGCTTCCGTCGGGTCCACCGCGCCCTTCGTGGGCCTGTTCGGCACCGTCTGGGGCATCTACCACGCGCTCATCGCGATCAGCGCGGCCGGCCAAGCCACCATCGACAAGGTGGCGGGCCCCATCGGCGAGGCGCTGATCATGACGGCGCTGGGCCTCGCGGTCGCAATCCCGGCGGTGCTGGGCTACAACGCCCTGGTGCGCGGCAACAAGTCCATCCTGCAGAAGCTCAACCGCTTCGCGCACGACCTGCACGCCTTCTTCGTCACCGGTGCGCGCGTCGCCCGGGGCCAGGCCTCGCGCGTCGTGCCCATGAAGAAGGGAGTGTGACCGTGGCCTTCGGCACCCAGGACGAGACCGACGAGGTGATGAACGAGATCAACATGACGCCCCTGGTGGACGTCATGCTGGTCCTGCTCATCATCTTCATCATCACCGTGCCCGTGATGAAGCATTCGGTGAACGTGGACCTGCCCCGCGCCACCAGCGCGCCGCAGGACGCGAAGCCGGACACCATCCGCCTCAGCGTGGACGAGCACGGGGACTACTTCTGGAACGAGCAGCGCGTCTCGGAACAGGAGCTGCTCCCGCGCCTGGAAGCCGAGGCGCGCCGCGAGCCGCAGCCCGAGCTGCACCTGCGCGGCGACAAGGACGCACGCTACGAGCGCGTGGCACAGGCGCTGGCGGCCGCGCAGCGCTCGGGCCTGCGCAAGATCGGATTCATCACGGAGCCGAAGACGCCATGAGCGCACCTTTCGACCGTTCCCCCGCGGAAGCCGTGCAGCACGCGCCCCTGGCGCCCCGCGAGCACGACCGCCCCGCCGCGTTGGCCAGCGAGAGCCTGCTCCAGGGCCGGCGCCTGGTGGAGATCCTGCACAACGGCGAGGTCTACCGCCTGCAGGCCACCCGCCTGGGCAAGCTGATCCTGACGAAGTGACCCGTGCTACAGCCCCAGCGCCGCGATGCCGGCCCGCGCGATCTGCGCGTCTTCGATGGACTTGACGCCGCTCACGCCCACGGCGCCTATGCAGTGGCCATCCTTGAGGATGGGCACGCCGCCCTCCAGCAGGCCTTCCAGGCCGGGGGCGCTCAGGAACGAGACTCGCCCGCCGTTGATCATCTCCTCGTAGACGCGGCTCTCACGGCGGCCCAGCGCTGCGGTGCGAGCCTTGCCCGGGGCGATCTGGGCGGAGATGGGCGCGGCGCCGTCCAGGCGCTGCAGCCACAGCAGGTGCCCGCCGTCGTCGACGATGGCGATGCACACCGCCCACTGGTTGGCGAGGGCCTCCTTTTCGGCGGCGGCGGCGACGGCCTTCACGTCGGCGAGTTCGAGGCTGGCTTTGGTCTTCATGGTTCTCGGGACAGCTGAAAAGCGGGGAGCATAACGGCTCCCGCGAGGCGGCCCCGGCGTGAATTTGACGAGCTGGGGTGGAACCCCCCTAGAATGGACTCATCTAATTGCTGTCAAGCAAAGGAGAGTGCCCGCATGAACGAACCCGTCCGGACCGTTCCCTTCGGATATGGCGCCACCGCCACGTCCCTCGAACAGCGCAACAAGGTCCTGCGCAACACCTACTGGCTGCTGGCCCTGAGCCTCGTCCCGACGGTGCTGGGCGCCTGGGTGGGCATGGCCACGGGCATCACCGCCGGGCTGGGCGGCGGCCTGGGGCTGATCGTCTTCCTGGGCGGCGCCTTCGGCTTCATGTATGCCATCCAGAAGACCAAGGACTCCGCCGCCGGCGTCGCCGTGCTGCTGGGCTTCACCTTCTTCATGGGGCTGATGCTGTCGCGCCTGCTCGCGGTGATCCTGGGCATGAAGGGCGGAAGCGGCATCGTGATGACCGCCTTCGCCGGCACCGCCGGCGTGTTCTTCGTCATGGCGACGCTGTCCTCGGTGATCAAGCGCGACCTGTCCGGCATGGGCAAGTGGCTCTTCGTCGGCGCGATCGTGATCCTGGTGAGCGCCGTCATCAACGTGTTCGTCGGCTCCACCGTCGGCATGCTGGTGATCAGCACCCTGGCGATCGGCGTGTTCAGCCTCTACATGCTGTACGACCTCAAGCGCATCATCGACGGCGGCGAGACCAACTACATCACCGCCACCCTGGCGCTGTACCTGGACGTGTTCAACGTGTTCCAGAGCCTGCTGATCCTCCTGGGGATCACCTCCGGCGACGATTGAGCGCCGCCCACGGCAACGCAAAAGGGCCCCTCGGGGCCCTTTTTCATGGGTGGTCGAACACCGCGATGGACTCCACGTGCGCCGTGTGCGGGAACATGTTGACCACGCCGGCGGCACTGCAGGCGTAGCCCGCCTGGTGCACCAGCAGGCCGGCATCGCGCGCCAGCGTCGCGGGATTGCAGCTCACGTACACGATGCGCCGGGGCGGCGTCCAGCCGGCGGGGCGCAGCGACGGGTCCTGGTGCAGGTCCGCCAGGGCCTTGGCCAGCGCGAAAGCCCCCTCGCGCGGGGGATCCACGAGCCAGCGGTCGGCGCGGCCGTCCGCCACCAGCAGCTGCGGGGTCATCTCGAACAGGTTGCGGGCCTCGAAGCGCGTGGGCGCCAGCGGCACGGGACGGCCCGCGTTGTTGCGCGCGTAGTTCTCGCGCGAACGCGCCACCAGGGCCTCGCTGCCCTCGATGCCCAGCACCTCGCCCGCGCGGGTGGCCAGCGGCAGGGTGAAGTTGCCCAGGCCGCAAAACCAGTCGATCACGCGTTCCTGCGGCTGGATGTCCAGCAGCCGCACCGCGCGGTCCACCAGCACCCGGTTGATGTGCGGATTCACCTGCGTGAAGTCGGTCGGCTTGAACGGCATCGTGATGCCGAATTCAGGCAGCGTGTAGTCCAGCTCCTCGCCACTGTCTTCCAGCAGCCGCACCGTATCCGGCCCCTTGGGCTGCAGCCACCACTGCACGCCCGCGGCGGCGTGCTGCGTGGCGAACGCGCGCAGCTTCGCGATGTCGCCGGGCGAGAGCGGCTCCAGGTGGCGCAGCACCAGCGCCGTCACGCGCTCGCCGCAGGCCAGCTCGATCTGCGGGCAGGTCTCGATCGCATCCATCGAACCGATCAGCGCGCGCAAGGGCAGCAGCAGGTCGCTCACGTGCTTCGGCACCACGTGGCATTCGCGGATGTCGGCCACGTAACGGCTCTTGCGTTCGTGGAAGCCGACCAGCACGGCCTCCTTCTTGCGCACGTGGCGCACCGAGAAGCGGGCGCGCCAGCGGTAGCCCCAGGCGGGGCCGTGGATCGCCGGCAGGATGGTGTCGGCGCGCACCTTACCCAGGTGCCACAGGTTGTCCTCCAGCACGCGCTGCTTGATGGCCACCTGGCCGCCCTCGTGCAGGTGCTGCATCTTGCAGCCGCCGCAGGCGCCCGCGTGCAGGCCGAAGTGCGGGCAGCGGGGCGTCACGCGCAGGTGCGACTCGCGGTGCACCGCGACCAGCGAGGCCTGCTCCCAGTTGTTCTTCTTGCGGTGCACGTTGGCGGTGACCAGCTCGCCGGGGAGCGCACCGTCGATGAACACCACCTTGCCGTCGGGACGGCGGGCCACGCCCTGCGCCTCGATGTCCAGCGATTCGATCTCGAGCCAGCCCTCGGGATGCGGGGCGGGCAACTGCTTCTCTGTCATGCCCCGATTGTCTCAGGGCAGGCGCCCTGCCTGTCATTGCGGGCTTGACCCGCAATCCATGGATCCCGGGTCAAGCCCGGGATGACAGGCACTTGCGGCTCACCCCCAGGCCGCCAGGTATTCCTTCCAGTGCGGCTCGTCCTGCGCCAGCCCGGCCAGCGACTCCTTCACGAAGGCGATCTCCTGGTCGTACTCCGCTTCGGTGAAGCCGCAGCGCATCTTCTGGAAGCGGCAGTACAGCAGGTAGGTGTTCATCACGTCCGTCTCGCAGTAGCGGCGGATGTCCTCCAGCTTCCCTTCGAGGAAGGCGTCGTACACCTT
>SEAY01000068.1 GCA_004144865.1 Comamonadaceae bacterium | reverse complement strand
AGGTTCATCTTCTCCATCAGGCGCGTGCGGTACGTGCTCACGGTCTTCACCGACAGCGACAGCGCCTTCGCGATGTCGCCGGCCGTCTCGCCCTTGGCCAGCTTCAGGAACACCTGGAATTCGCGCTCCGACAGCTGCTCGTGCGGCGCGCCGCCTTCCTTGCGATTGAGCTGCTGCGCGAGCAGCTCGGCGACCGCCGGCGAGATGTAGCGGCGGCCCAGCGCGATGGTGCGGATCGCGTTGACGATCTCCATGGGCTCGCATTCCTTGTTCAGGTAGCCGCTCGCGCCCTGCCGGATCAGGTTCATCGCGTAGTGTTCCTCGGGATAGCCCGAGAGGATCAGGATGCCGACGTCCGGCGCCTTGGCGCGGATCATGCCAAGCGCGTCGATGCCGCTCTGGCCCGGCATGGAGAGATCCATGACGAGCACATCCATCTCCGTGGTGCGCACGAGGTCGATGGCCTCGCGGCCGCTCGAAGCTTCCCCAACGACACGCAGGTCGACCTGTTCCGAGAAGAACTGTTTGAGGCCCGACCGCACGATGGCGTGGTCGTCCACAATGCCCACTTTGATCATGCTTCACCTTCTACGTCAAGCTGTTTCATTGTGCCCCACTTCCGGATGGAAATGGCCTACCCTTGAGTCATGACGTGCGCGGATTTTATTCACAACAGTGAGTGTTTAGGGTGAAACTGCCGGCATCGTTGCGCAACACGCGCGGGCTCATCAGCCTCATCCTCGCGCTGGGCGCGGCTCTCCTGCTCATCGGCATCAACGAAACGGGTTTCAATCAGTCCACCCGGGCGCTGGAGCGGATCGAGGAATACACCGCGACGCGGACCGCCGTGAACCGCCTGTTGCAACTGGTGCTCGATGCGGAGACCGGATCGCGCGGGTACCTGCTCACCGGCGACCCCCGCTACCTGGAGCCTTACAGCGCTGCGGTCTCCGAGATCAGCCAGAACCTCGACCGCCTCCGCGGCAGCTACCCCGCGGGCTCCGCCGAAACCGCCGCCGTCGGACTGCTCACCCGCCACGTCCAGCGCAAGCTCGCGGAGATGGACCTCTCGGTGCGCATGCGCCAGCAGGGCAACGAGGAGGCGTGGAAGTTCGTGCTCATGACGGACGTCGGCAAGGAGCACATGGACGCCATCCGCGGCCAGGCGGCCCGCCTCACGCAGTCCGCCACCGAGGGCATGATGGCCGCCCAGCGGCAGGTGACGCGGTCCTTGCGCCTGGGGCGCCTGGGCATCGCCCTCGTGGCCACGGCCGCCCTGCTCGCCTTCTACCTCTACCTGCGCCAGACCACGCGCCTGAAGCTCGCGGGCGAACAGCAGCAGGCAGCCCTGCAACAGGAGCGCGACCTGCTGGAGTCCCAGGTGCGCGAACGCACGGCCTCGCTGGCGCGGCTCGCCACCCACCTGCAGCAGGTGCGCGAGGAGGAACGCGGCCACCTCGCGCGCGAACTGCACGACGAGCTCGGCGCGCTGCTCACGGCCGCCAAGCTCGATGTCGCCCGCCTGAAGTCGAAGCTCGGGCCGCAGGCGCCGCCGGAGGTGAGCCAGCGGCTGCAGCACCTGACGGAATCGCTCAACAGCGGCATCGCGCTGAAGCGCCGCATCATCGAGGACCTGCGGCCGTCCTCGCTGGCCAACCTGGGCCTCACCGCTGCGCTGGAGATCCTCGCGCGCGAGTTCTCCGAGCGCTCCGGCATCGAGGTCGCGAGCAGCCTGGAGAGCGTGGAGATCGACGAGGGCAGCCAGCTCACGATCTACCGCGTGGTGCAGGAGTCGCTCACCAACGTGGGCAAATATGCGGAAGCCACGCAGGTCGACGTGAGCCTGCGCGATTTCAGCAACCACGTGGAGGCCGAGGTGCGCGACGACGGGCGCGGCTTCGACGTCGCCGCCATGCCGCCCTCGACCCACGGCCTCGCGGGCATGCGGCACCGCGTGGAAGCCGCGGGCGGCCGGCTCTCCATCCAGTCGCGCCCGGGCGGCGGCACGCGCATCATGGCGATGCTGCCCAAGGCCATCGCAGCCGCTCCGGCGCGCGCCGCCACCGTCGACGCCGCCTGACGTCCCCGGCCACGGGTAGTCGCCGTCCTACAGGGGCACCTGTCGCGGCGACTACAACCGGTCACGCCCGCTCCTGATCTTTGCGTCGGCGCATATGCCTAAGCTAGCCGCAGGCACGAATGCCCGCGTGCCCTTGCGCAAGAAACCTGGTGAGGAGAGCCCCCCGTGTTGCATTACGCCGTCGTCTTCCTGGTGATCGCCCTCATCGCGGCGGTGCTGGGTTTCGGCGGCATCGCCGCGGACGCCGCGGGCATCGCGAAGCTGCTGTTCTTCGTCTTCGTGGCGCTGTCCGCGGTGGCCTTCGCCATCAGCATCGCGCGCAAGCCGTAGGCAATCCGTACTCCCCAACAAAAGAGGACCCGACATGAACGACATCCATCCGCTCGACAGCACCCGCAAGATCGCCCAGGACGCCCTGGAGCGCGCCAGCAGCACGATGAAGGACCTGCGTTCCGGCGTGTCCGACCGCGCTTCCGCCGCCAGCCGCTACATGGGCGACTACGCCGTGGCGAGCAAGACCTATGTCGCCGACCATCCCCTGAAGTCCGCCCTGGTCGCCGCCGCCATCGGCGCGGCCGTCGCCGGCCTGATCATCGCCCTGCGGCACCGCCGCGAACGGAACGAGCGCTACTTCTGACCGCCCGCGCCATGCTGCACCCGATCTTCTCGGTGCTGGTCTCCAAGCCGGAACTGGTGATGGAGCACGCCGCAGGCTACGCCGCGCTGATGCGCGACGAGGCTTCCTCCGTCGGCAAGGAAATGGCCAAGCGGGCGGTCGCGTGGGGCGTGACGCTCTTCGCGCTGCTGGTTTTCCTGATCCTCGCCGGCGTGGCGGTGATGCTCGCGGCCATCCAGGACCGGTTCCACTGGCCCTTCGTGCTGGTGCCGGCAGCGGCCCTGGCCATCGCCATCCTCGGCTTCCTGCAGGCGCGCAAGCCCCTGCCCGAGAAGGCCTTCACGGAGCTCAAGGCGCAGCTCGATGCCGATGCGCAGGCCCTGCGCGCGATCGGTGCGCGTTCATGAGCGACGCGGCCGACAAATTGGCCCGGAGCCGCCAGGCCATCCTGGAGCACATCGCGCGGCGCGAGCGCAAGCACGACCCGCGCACGCAGTCGCCGCAAGGCGGGTTCGAAGACATGGGCAGCTTCGCGGACGAAGGGCCGCCGCCGGATGCCGGCAGCGGCTGGCTCGGCCACCTGGGGCACGCCCTGCGCACCTGGTGGCGTTACCACCCGGCGCACATGGCGGTGGAGCTGGCCACGCCCCTGATGCGCGGCTACGCGCGGCGCAAGCCGGTGCAGCTGCTCGCCATCTCGCTCGGGCTGGGCGCGGCGCTCACGCTCGCGCGACCCTGGCGGCTGATCTCGGTCACGACGCTGATCGTTGCGCTGCTGAAGTCGTCGCAGCTCTCCCACCTGTTCACGGCCGCGATGTCGGCGGCCGACTACCGCAAGGACGCCAGCCGTCCCGAGTGGAAGGAATGAGAAAAACGGCGCCAGGGGGAGGAGCGGTGCGGCTTCCCCAGGTGCTTCCCGGTAACCACCGCACCCGAACACAAGCAACCCATAAGGAAGGGAGTTCCAGATGAAACAGACCCGCGCCATTGCCCTCGCGATCCTCACCGGCATCACCGTCATCGGCACCACCGGCTGCGCCGTCATGCGTGGCCAGACCGATGCGGCGACCTATGTCGACGACCGCACCATCACCACCGCCGTGAAGGCCAAGCTGATCGAGGACAAGACGACCGGCGGCCTGTCGATCAACGTCGACACCCTGAACGGCACCGTGGCCCTCTCCGGCTTCGCCAAGTCGCAGGCCGAGAAGGACCGCGCCGGCCAGATCGCCGCGTCCACCAAGGGCGTGCGCGAAGTGCGCAACAACCTCGTCGTGCGGCCGTAATTGCCCGGCGCGGTCGCGGGGCGGCATGCGCCGCCCCGTGTCCAGGCAGGCCCGCCGGCGGCGCGCCTGCCTTTTTTGCCTTTCCGACCCCGAGGAGGACCCATGAAGACGTTCCACTGCCAGCACTGCGGCCACCCGGTCTTCTTCGAGAACGTGAAGTGCCTGCAATGCAGCAGCGCGCTGGCGTTCCTGCCGGACCGCCTGAGCATGGCGGCCATCGAACCCGTGCCCGACGGCGAGGAAGGCCTGTGGCGCCCCCGCGCGCGCGGCAGGAAGAAGGGCGCAGCCTCGCGCTACCGCCTCTGCCACAACCACACCGCCCAGAACGCCTGCAACTTCGCGGTGCCGGCCGGGGATCCCAATCCATTGTGCGTGGCCTGCAGGCTGACCCGCACGCTGCCCGACCTGACCCAGGAGGGCAATCCCCAGCGCTGGTACAAGCTCGAGGTGGCCAAGCGGCGCCTGTTCTACACGCTGGCCAAGCTGGGACTCGCCGCCGCCTGCCCGCCTGACGGGGAACCCAACGGCCCCACCTTCGATTTCCTCGCCGACCTCCCGGGCCAGCCGGTGATGACCGGCCACGCCGAGGGCCTCATCACCATCAACGTCGCCGAGGCCGACGACGACGAACGCG
Organism: Comamonadaceae bacterium; assembly: GCA_004144865.1. GTDB lineage: Bacteria > Pseudomonadota > Gammaproteobacteria > Burkholderiales > Burkholderiaceae_C > Ramlibacter. The sequence goes on along the minus strand of SEAY01000068.1, from coordinate 14,702 downwards.
TGCGCCGCCGCGTCGAGATGCACGAACCCTATCGCACGCTGCTGGGCCACTTCCGGCACGAATCGGGCCACTACTACTGGGACCGCCTGATCGACGAGGGCGGCCGGCACGAGGGCTTCCGCCAGGTGTTCGGCGACGAGCGCCTGGACTATGCGCAGGCGCTGCAGGACCACTACGCGCGCGGCGGCACGCTGCCGGACTGGAAGGACAGCTTCGTCAGCGAGTACGCCACCGCGCATCCCTGGGAAGACTGGGCCGAGACCTGGGCGCACTACCTGCACATGGTGGACTTGCTGGAGACGGCCGCCTCGTACAACATGAAGCTCACCGTGCCCGGCCAGGACGTGGAGGTGGAGGACGTGGTCAATCCGCTGGAAACCGGCCAGCCGGACTTCAACACGCTCGTGGAGCAGTGGGTGCCGGTGACCCTGCTGGTGAACAGCCTCAACCGCAGCCTGGGCCAGGAGGACGCCTATCCCTTCGCGCTCTCGACGGGTGCGCTGGAGAAGCTGCGCTACGTGCACGACGTGATCAGCGAGACGCGCACGCAGTCGCCGCGCAGCGGCGCGAAGCCCCACCAGGGAGCGTCCGCCGACGGCCAGCAGGCGATGCCCGCACCGGCACCGGAACCCGCCGCCGACGCCCAGGCGCAACCGGCGCAATAGGGCGCCGAACGCACCAAGAAGAAAGGGCCGCGAGAGCGGCCCTTTTCGTCGGGGTGGGGATCAGCCCAGGGTGAGCTGGTTGTCGACCGACTTGACGTTGCGGACGGAGCGGGCGATGTCGCTCGCCCGGTCGCGCGACGACGGGTCCGGGGCGGTGCCACGCAAGGTCACGTCGCCCTCGTCGCTGTGCACGTCGATCTTCACGGCGCCGAAGTCGGGGTTGGCGGACAGCGCTGCCTTCACCTGCTCGGCGATGAGCACGTCGGGGTCGAAGACGCTGCTGTCACCCGTGGCGAGCTGCACGGAGCCGTCGTTGCGAACCCCGGCTGCTTCCTCGGCGGCCTTCGCACCGTCCATGCCCTGGCGGTTGATCTCCACGTTGGCCTGTTGCGCCTGCGCCATCTCCGTGTCCTCGATACGGTCACCGCACGCGGCCAGGGCCAGCAGCGAGGCGAGCGCGCAGGCCGCGAGCGCCGGCCGTGCCATCTTCGATTTCATCGATCGTCTCCCAACGATGTCCTTGCTTGCGACGGACTTTAGGCCCGCACTCGCGGGCGGGCGGTCGGGACACGGCGGAAGAGCCTGTAGGAAAAGTGCAGGCCGCTTGCGTCAGGCGCCGACGTCGCCTTCCATCTCGCGCAGGATGCGGTCGAGTCGCTGGGACAACTGCTCGGTCGACAGCTTCTCGCGAAAGCGCTCCACCATGAGCGGCACGCTCATCGGGCTCGGATGCCGCAAGGGCGAAAACACCAGCGTCTTCTCGCGCATGCGCCGCAGCGTCGCGCCCAGCCGCGAGATCTCCAGCTCCTGGCTCAGCACTTCGTTCTCCGCCTGGTTCAGGAGCAGGTTCCCCGCGTCGTACTTGCGGAAGACCTCGTAGAAGAGCGCGCTGGAGGCCTGCAGTTGCCGCGTGCTCTTCGGCTGCCCGGGGTAGCCGGTGGAGATCAGCCCCGCGACCCGCGCGATCTCCCGGAAGCGCCGCTGGGCGAGCTCCGAGGAATTGAGCGAGGCCAGCACGTCCTCCAGCAGGTTCTCGCCGGCAAACAGGCGCTGGCTCGTGACCGGCTCGACGGCGAAGGGCGCCGCGCTCACCAGTTCGAAGCCGTAGTCGTTGATCGAGATGCTGAAGGTGTTGGGCTGGTCGCGCGCCAGGCGCCAGGCCAGCAGGCTCGCGAGCCCCAGGTGCACGTTGCGCCCGGCGAAGGGATAGATGTACAGGTGCTGGCCTTCGCGCGACTGGAAGGCCTCCACCAGCAGGGTCGACGGCGTGGGGATCCGCGACAGCCGCTGCTGCGTGAGCAGCATGGGGCGCGCCGCCTCCAGCTCCGGCTCGGCGAAGCGGCCCTGCGCCGCGTCCTGCATCATTTCGAGCACCGCGTCGCTCAGCTCGGTGGACAGCGCCATCTTGCTGCCCATCCACGTCGGTACGGTGCCCTTGTTCCGAGTCGCCTTGCGCACGTAGGCCGCCATGTCGCGCACGCGCACGAACTCCAGCAGCTTGCCCGCGAAGAAGAAGCAGTCACCGGGCTGCAGGCGGGCGATGAAGCTCTCCTCCATCATGCCTATGCTGCCGCCGCTGAGGTACTTCACGTGGATCGCCGCATCGCTGACGATGGTGCCCACGCCCAGGCGGTGCCGGCGCGCCACGCCCGTGTCCTTCACCCGGTAGACGCCGTCCTCGTCGGGGACGATGCGGTGGTACTCGGGATAGGCGCCCAGGCTCTCCCCGCCCTTCTCGCAGAAGGCGAGCGCCCAGTCGAACTCGGCCCGGGTGAGCGTGCGGTACGACCACGCCGTGACCAGCTCCGCATACAGCGCGTCGGGCTTGAAGCCGCCGCCCAGCGCCACCGTCACGATGTGCTGCACCAGCACGTCGAAGGGCTTGGCGGGCGCCGCGCGCTGTTCCACGCGGCCGGTGCGCGCGGCCCAGCGCGCGGCCGCCGCCTCGATGATCTCCATCGTGTTGGTGGGCACCAGCGTGACGCGGCTCGGCCGGCCCGGCGCGTGCCCGCTGCGGCCGGCGCGCTGCATCATGCGCGCCACGCCCTTGGCCGAGCCGATCTGCAGCACGCGCTCCACCGGCAGGAAGTCGACCCCGAGGTCGAGCGAGGACGTGGCCACCACCGCACGCAGCGTGCCTTCCTTCAGGCCCTGCTCCACCCACTCGCGCGTGGCCTTGTCCAGCGAACCGTGGTGCAAGGCGATGTGCCCCGCCCATTGCGGCCGGGCCTCCAGCAGCAGCTGGTACCAGACCTCGGCCTGCGAGCGCACGTTGGTGAACACCAGCGTGGTGCCGGAGCGCTCGATCTCCTCCACCACGGGCAGCTGCATGCGCGCGCCGAGGTGGCCGGCCCACGAGTACTTGCCCGGATCCGGCGGGATCAGGGTGTCGATGACGAGGGTCTTGTCGATGCGCCCCTGCACGAGGCGGGGCGCGGGCTGGGGATCCGGGCCGCACAGCACCCGCATCGCTTCCTCCAGGTTGCCCAGCGTGGCGCTCAGGCCCCAGGTGACGAGGCCGGGATGAAAGCTGCGCAGGCGAGCCAGCGCGAGCTGCGCCTGCACGCCGCGCTTGCTGCCTATCAGCTCGTGCCACTCGTCGATGACGACGTATTCCACGCCCTCCAGCTCCCCGCGGGCGTGCTCGCGCGTGAGCATCAGGGTGAGCGACTCGGGCGTCGTGACGAGCACGGTGGGCATGCGCCTGTCCTGCCGCGCCCGCTCCGCACTGGGTGTGTCTCCCGTGCGCAGGCCGATCGTCCAGTTGGGCGCCAGTTCACGCAGCGGCGCCGCGAGCGCCTTGGTGGTATCCGCCGCCAGGGCGCGCATCGGCGTGAGCCAGACCACGCGCAGGGGCTCGGCCCCGCGGCCATGCGGGTGGCGTCGCAGCAGCACGTCGAGCATGCCGAGCCACACCGCATAGGTCTTGCCCGAGCCGGTGGTGGCATGCAGCATGCCGCTGCGGCCCTCGGCGATCGCCTGCCACGCTTCCTGCTGGAAGGGAAAGGCCTGCCAGCCGCGCTGGCGCATCCAGCCGGCGGCCAGCGAGGCGGGTTCTGCGAGGACGTCCGGACCGCGAGGCATGTCGAAGGCAGGATTGTCGCCCTGCGATGCGTGGGCGGGGGGCTCCGGCACGGCCCCCGGGCGCGCAGGCATACTCGTCCCGATGCGCAAGTCGTCCCGCTGGTTTCCCTTCCTGGACTGGCCCCGCCCCACTCCGCAGCTGCTGCGCGGCGAGGCCATCGCCGCCGTGACGGTGGCCGTCGTGATGATCCCCCAGTCGGTCGCCTATGCGGGCCTGGCCGGCATGCCGCTGGTGACGGGCCTCTATGCGACCTTCCTGCCGATGCTCGCGGCGGTGCTGTTCAGCGCCTCCACGCGCCTGTCGGTGGGGCCGTCGGCGCTTTCCAGCGTGCTGGTGGGCGCGTCCCTGATCGGCATGGCGCAGCCTGGCAGCGCCAGCTGGGTGGCGCTGGCGGTGTGGCTCGCGCTGCTGGCCGGCGGCCTGCAGCTGTTCGTGGGCCTCACCGGCTCCGCGTGGGTGCTCAATCTGGTGAGCTCGCCGGTGCTCGCGGGCTTCAGCCAGGCGGCGGCGCTGCTGATCATCGCTTCGCAGCTGCCGGCGCTGATCGGCCTGGACGGATCGCTGTCGCAGCTGCTGCATGCGCCCCGGCTGGACCTGCAAGCGTTGGCCTATGGCGTGGTGAGCCTGGTGCTCTTCACCCTCGCCAAGCGCCTCGCACCGCGGCTGCCCATCATGCTGATCGCGCTGGCCGCCGCCGGCCTGCTGGCGTGGCTCACCGGGTATTCGCGCGAGGGCGCGGTGGTGGGGGCCCTTCCGCAGGGCCTTCCCGATTTCTACTGGCCGGGGTGGCCAGGCTGGGAACAGTTCTCCACGCTGATCGCGCCGGCCCTCGTGCTCACGCTGGTGAGTTCGCTGGAGATGGCGGCCAGCGCGAAGATCGAGAACCAGCGCGAGGGCCGGCGCTGGAACGCCAACCAGGACCTGGTGGGCCAGGGCATGGGCAAGCTGGCGTCCGCCTTCTCGGGGGCGTTCGCCACCAGCACCTCGTTCTCGCGCTCGGCGCTCACCCTCTACTCCGGCGCCCGCACGGGCTGGGCGACGGTGATCGCCACGGTTTTCGTGCTGCTGGTGCTGCTGTTCCTCACGCCGGCGCTGTCGCACGTGCCGAAGGCGGTGCTCGCGGCCGTGGTGATCGCGGCCGTGAGCAGCCTGTTCAAGCCGAGCACCTTCAAGGACCTGTGGCAGGTCGACCGCGTCGAGGCGCTGACCGCGCTGACCACCTTCGCCGTCACGATCCTCTCGGCGCCGCGCATCTACTGGGGCGTGCTCACCGGCGTGCTGATCGGCCTCGCGCACTTCCTCTTCCTGCGCCTGCACCCGCGCATCATCGAGGTGGGCCTGCACCCGGACGGCAGCCTGCGCGACCGGCACCTGTGGGAACTGCCGCCGCTCGCCCCCCGGCTCTACGCGCTGCGCATGGATGCCGAGCTGGATTTCGCTTCGGCGACCGCCATGGAGCGGGCCATCGTCGAACACCTCGCGGCGCACCCGGACGTGCGCCACGTCTGCCTGTTCGCGCAGCCGATCAACCGCGTCGACGCCACCGGGGTGGAGATGTTCACGCAGCTGCGCAAGCTGCTCATGGAACGCGGCATCACGCTGCACATCAGCGGCATCAAGCTGCCGGTGGAGCGCGTGCTGGAGAAGGCCGGCGCCCTGCAGGCCGGGCCGCTGCTGAAGATGTACCGCACGGACACGGAGGCGCTGCTCGCCTTCGGCCGGCTGAGTGCCTAGCGGGCGCGCGCGGCGCCGGCGCGGGTGCGCGTAAGTGCCGATGGGCGGGCGGCGGACGCGCCGCACAATCCGGCCATGTCCCAGCCGTCCGAGCCCCACGCCATCGACGCCCTGCGGCTGGCTTTCGATCTGGCCCCCGTGGGGATGTGCGTCACCGAGGAGCGTGTCGTCGTCCTGTGCAACCCTGCGTTCGGCCAGATGTTCGGCTATGCGCCGCAGGAGCTGGCCGGGCGCCCCCTGGCGCCGCTCTATCCGTCGGAGAACGAGTACCTCCACATCGGCAGGCTCGGCCTGCCCGTGATGCGCGACCAGGGCACCTACGGCGACGAGCGCATCATGAAGCGGCGCGACGGTTCGCTGTTCTGGTGCCACGTGGTCGGCCGCGCCCTGGACCGCGCGCGGCCCTTCGCCCACGCGGTGTGGATGTTCGAGGACATCTCCCCGCGCCGCCGCGTGGCGGGCGAGCTCACGGCGCGCGAGCGCGAAGTGGCGCAGCACCTGGTGGCAGGCTGCACCAGCAAGCAGATCGCCCGCCACCTCGAGCTCAGCCCGCGCACGGTGGAAGCCCATCGCGCGCGGCTGATGAAGAAGCTGGGCGCGGCGACGCACGGCGAGCTGGTCGCCCGCCTGGTCGGCGCCGGCGCCGCTACTTGAGCAGCCTCCCCGAGCTGCCGATCACCGTCACTTCCACGTACCGCGAGCCGATGCGGTTGCGCGGCGAGTAGCCCACGGTGATCCCGCCCAGGTCCAGACTGGCGATGGACTCCAGCGCGGCGACCACCTGCCCCCGCGTCGGATTCGGCCCGGCGCGGCGCAGGCCTTCCACCAGCACCTTGGCGCCCAGGAACTCCTCGAAGCTGGTGTAGTTCACCGCCTCGCCCGGCGCGTAGCGCTTCAGCAGTTCCTGGTACTCGCGCACCGCGGGCAGGCGCGGCGTGTAGGGATAGGGGACCACCTGGCTGATGCCCAGGCCGTGCGCGTTGCGCAGGCCCGCGAGCTTCACGATCTCTGCCGGGTCCACCACCGAGATGTTGTAAAGCTGCGCGCCGCCGCCCAGCTCGCGGTACTGCTTCACGAAGGCCGCCGTCGGCTTGTTCACCGAGATCATGATGACCGCCTGCGCGTCGGACTCCTTGATCCGCCTGGCCGCTTCCTGCACCTTGTCGGTGTTGCGTTCGTAGCCCGCAGCCGTCGACAAGGTGAGCTGGCGCCGCGCAAGCGCCTGCCGCACGCCCTCCAGACCCGCCAGGCCGAAGCCGTCATCCTGGTACATCACGGCGATGCGGCGCAGGCCCAGCGTGGTGGCCTGCTGCACCATGTGCTCGGTCTCGTCCGCGTAGCCGGCGCGCAGGTGGAAGATCCACGGATTGAAGGGGTTGCGCAGGTTTTCGCCGCCCGTATAGGGCGCCACCAGCGCCGCGCCGCCCTGCTCCAGCACGCCTTCGCTGAGCAACTTGCCGATGTTGGCGGTGCCGGCGAAGCCGAACAGCGCCAGCACCTCGGGACGGGCGAGCGCCTCGCGCGTGAGGCGTACCGTCTCGTCCACCTTGTAGCCGTCGTCCACCACCAGCTGCCGGATCGGACGCCCGTGGACGCCGCCGTTGGCGTTCACGTGCTCGAACCAGATGCGGCCGCCCACGACCATCTGCGCGCCGGTGCTCGCGAGCACGCCGGACAGGGGTGCCACCTGCGCGATCACCAGTTCCTGGGCGCGGGCCCGCGCGTGCGGCAGCGCCAGCGCGGAGCCCAGCCCCAGCGCGAATTCACGTCTCTTCATGTCTTGTCTCCACAGGGAAGCGGCCGTCAGCGGCGGCCGTCGAGGCAGGCAGCGTAGGGGCACCCCGCGCGCGGGACCATGGCGAAAGCCATTACGTACAGTTACGTGCGGCGGCGCAGCGTGTTTCTACGCTCTGGCCCGCCGCACCGCGGCAGGCTATCGTCACCGCCGTTGTTGCGAGGGCGAAGTCCATGAATCTGGCAAACACACTGCGGCGCATCGGCCTGGCCGATCCGCAACGGCCAGCCCTGTACGAGGGCACGCGGCTGGTTTGCAGCTACGGCGAACTGGCGGCGCGTGCTGCGCAGCTGGCAGGCGCGTTGCGCGCGCAAGGCCTCGCGGCGGGCGATCGCGTGCTGGTCTTCATGCGCAACCATCCTGCCTACCTGGAACTGGTGTACGGCTGCTGGTGGGCGGGACTCGCCGTGGTGCCCGTCAACGCCAAGCTGCACCTGCGCGAGGCGCAGTGGATCGCGGAGCATGCGCAGGCGCGCTGGGCTTTCGTCACGGCGGAGGTCGGCGCCGGCCTGCAGGTTCCCGGCCGCTGCGTCGACGTGGAGACACCGGAATACGCGGAACTCTTCGGCGGCGCGCCCTGCGAGCTGCAGCATCGCGCGCCCGGCGACCTCGCCTGGCTCTTCTACACCAGCGGCACCACGGGCAGGCCCAAGGGCGTGATGCTCACGCACCGCAACCTGATGACGATGGGCCTGACCTACTTCGTGGACGTGGACCCCGTCGATGCGCGCGACGCGATCGTGTACGGCCCCCCGATGTCGCACGGCGCCGGTCTCTACGCCATCCCGCACGTGATGGCAGGTGCGCGTCACGTCGTGCCGGCGTCGGGCGGTTTCGACGCCGGCGAGATCTTCGGCCTGGCGCGGGAGGTCGGCCGCCTCACGATGTTCGCGGCGCCCACCATCGTCAAGCGCCTCGTGGACCATGCCGAGGCGCACGGCCTCGACGGCGAAGGCTTCAAGACCATCGTGTACGGCGGCGCGCCCATGTACGCCGAGGACATCCGGCGTGCGCAGCGCGTGCTGGGCCCGCGCTTCGTGCAGATCTACGGCCAGGGCGAGACGCCCATGGTGGCGACCGCCCTGTCGCGCGCCCACCTGCAGGACAGCGAGCATCCGCGCCACGCGCAGCGCATCGCCTCGGTCGGTGTCGCGCAGACCCCGGTGGAAGTGCGCGTTGCCGACGCCGAAGGCCGCCCCCTGCCCTTGGGCGAGATCGGCGAGGTGCTGGTGCGCGGCGACACCGTGATGGCCGGCTACTGGCGCGACGAAGCGGCCACGGCCGCCGCGGTGCGCGACGGCTGGCTCTTCACCGGCGACATGGGGAGCCTGGACGCCGACGGCTTCCTCACGCTGAAGGACCGCAGCAAGGACCTGGTGATCAGCGGCGGCTCCAACATCTACCCGCGCGAGGTGGAGGAGGCGCTGCTGCTCACGCCGGGCGTTGCCGAAGTCTCGGTCGTCGGCGCGCCGGACCCCGAATGGGGCGAGGTGGTGGTGGCCTTCGTCGTGGCCCAGCCAGGCCGCGCCGTCACGCCGGCGGAACTCGACGCCACCTGCCTGCAGCACATCGCGCGCTTCAAGCGGCCCAAGCGCTACGAGTTCGTAGCGGCGCTACCGAAGAACAACTACGGCAAGGTGCTGAAGACGGAGCTGCGCGCGCGGCTGAAGGAGAAGCAAGAATGAACGCCAGGATGCTGGAGGGCCGGCGCGCCCTCGTGACGGGATCCACGCAGGGGATCGGCCTGGCCGTGGCGGAGGCCTTGGCCGCGCAGGGCTGCAGCCTCGTGCTGCACGGGCTGGGCCGGCCGGCGGACATCGAGGCGGCCCGCGCGGCGGTGCTCTCGGCGGGAGCCACCGAGGTGCAATTCTTCGGCAACGACCTGTCGCAGGCCGGCGAGGTGGAGGCGCTCATGCAGGCTGCGCTGGCCGGCGGGCCGGTCGACATCCTCGTGAACAACGCAGGCATCCAGCACACCGCACCGCTGGCGGAAATGCCGCGCGCACGATGGGACGCGATCCTCGCCATCAACCTGTCCGCCGCCTTCGACACGATGCGGCTCGCGCTGCCCGGCATGGCCCGCGCCGGATACGGCCGCGTGGTCAACATCGCCTCGGTCCACGGGCTGGTGGCTTCGGTGAACAAGGCCCCATACGTCGCGGCCAAGTTCGGCCTCGTCGGGATGAGCCGCGTGGCCGCCCTGGAGTATGCGGATGCGGGCAGCCGCGCGAGCGGCGGGGTGACGGTCAACTGCGTGTGCCCCGGCTGGACGGAGACGGCGATCATCGAGCCGCAGATCGACGCCCGGGCCCGGGCGCTCGGCGTGCCGCGCGAAGACGCCGTGCGCGACTTGCTGCGCGAGAAGCAGCCGAGCCTGCGCACTTCGCTGCCGCAGGAGATCGCCCGGGTGGTGGCCTGGCTTTGCGAACCCACTGCGCACAACCTCACCGGCGCCGCGATCCCGGTGGACGGCGGCTGGACGGCGCAGTAGGCGCGCGGGGTCGGCCTACTTGCGCCGCGGCCGCGCCAGGTCCTTGCCCGGCGCGCTCAGCTCCCCCTTTCGCAGGAGGGCTACCGCCTCGGCCAACGCATGCGCGGAATTGCACACCTCGCCCTGCACGGCCTCGTCCGCATCCAGCGTGTCGTGGCTGGTGGCATAGGGTTCGTAGTAGCCGATGTAGCGGTCCAGCCGCGCCTGCGGACCGGCGTCGACCAGGCCCATCCAGTCCAGCCAGTCGCTGAGCGCCCTGCGGGTGCCCTCGATGCCGGCCACGTCCCCGTGCACCACCACGCCGTAAGCGCGCCCCGCGAGGTGCTGCGGATAGTCCCATCCCTGCAGCTCCAGCACCTTGGCTTTCTCCGGATCCTTGCCGCCGGTGCGGGTCGGGTCCGGGTTGCCGCCGTCGGCGCAGACCAGCCGGTCCATCATCAGCTTGAGCGGGCTGGACATCGTGTACCAGTGCGTGGGCGTCACCAGCAGGACGCCGTGCGCGGAGACCCAGCGCTCGTAGATCTCGTTCATCCAGTCGTTCACCTGGCCCAGCTCGTGGTTGGGATAGCAGCTGCAAGGCCAGTGGCACAGCGGCATCGCGGTGGAAACGCAGCCCTTGCACGGATGGATGTGGCGGTCGTAGTCGGAGGCCAGCAGGCTCAGGTCGAGGAAATCGGTTTCGATGCCGGGGGCGCGCAGCGCGTCCTCGGCGATCTTCGCCAGGCGGAAGGTCTTGGACATCTCGCCCGGGCACGTGCCGTCGTTGCGCGGCGAGCCGCAGATCACCAGCACCCGCGATGGCGCGCCGGGGTCGCACCAGCGCTGCTGCGCGGCGATGAGGCGCTGGCGCGCCTCGTACCACTCGACGGACATGTCGTAGTCCGGGTCCTGGAACTCCGGCCCGGCCTTGCGCGTGATGGGCGCCTTGCGCGCCTGGCAGTAGCCGTCGTAGGCGATGGCTTCCAGCCGCTCGATGGCCGCGTCCTCGCCGCGGAAGGCCGGGTCGTAGAAGCGCATGCGGAAGCGCTGCCCGAACTGCTCGCGCGTGAGCGCGGGGGGAACTTGGCCCTTGCGCACCTGCGGCTTCATTGCATGCCCCGCATCACCACCGCGCAGATCCTGGCTGCCCCGCCGTCGAGGCGCACCACGTACACGCTGGATTCGGCGCGGCCCACTTCCGCGCCCTGCCCGTCCAGCCAGGGCCAGCGCACCGTGACGGAGGCGAGGCGCTGCGTGTGCCACTCGATGCGCTGCACGTCCACCCGCGTGCCGGTCACGCCCTGCGCGTGGTATTCCTTCGCGGCGCCGCCGAAGAACGCGGCCACTTCCTCCAGCGTGGAGACGGCGCGGGTGCCTTCGTCCGCCACGACGAGGGCGGGCACTTCCCAGCAGGCTGCCGCGGCCGGGCCGTCGCCGGAAGTGAAAGCGCGCGCAAACCGTCGAAGCATCGCGTGCACCGCATCCTCGTCGCCGGCCATCGCTTTTTCTCCCGGATCCAAAACTGCAAGCCTAGTGGAACCGCGACTGGCGCGGGGCACTACGTAACAGCCGCGCAGCCTGCTCAGCGGTGGCGCCTGCGCCAGAGCAGGAAGTACACGAGGGCGTTGAAGGCGAGCAGCCCGGTGCCCAGCGTCCACTGCAGTTCCCGCGTGAGGGCCGCGGGATAGATCACCGGCAGCAGGTAGTACTCGACGAAGCCACCTTCGTAGCCCGCCATGCCGCCAGCGGCGCGCAGCCGGTTCTCCAGCGGCGTCAACGGGCAGATGCGGCCGGTGAACTCCACCAACGCGGCCCAGCCCATCACGGGCAGGTGCAGCGCAACGATCCAGCGGCGCCAGAACGCCAGCAGCCCGCCGGCCACCGCGAACGCGACGAACAGCAGGTGGAACAGCAACACGGCGTCGGCCAGCACGCGGTACAGCATGTCATGCGCTCACGATCCAGCCTTCGAGCGGATCCAGTTCCTCGGGCAGGCCGTAGCGCGGCGCGCCATGCTGCGCGGCCCAGGCGGCCTGCAGCAGGCACAGCACGGCGTCGAGGCTGTCGCCGCTCGCGTCTTCCACCAGGGCGTCGCGCTGCGCATGGGTGAGCTTCAGCCGCAGCGCCAGGCGCGTGCGGCCTTGCTCCAGCGCCGTGATGATGTCCTTGCGCGCGATCAGGCGGTCGGCCGTCTGCTTCGCCTTCTCGTCGCTCTTGTAGCTGCGGCGGCCGACCAGCTCGCGCGCCAGCAGGCCGGGATAGGCCTCCAGCGCCACGCGCTGCGGGTCGCCTTCGTGCAGGCCCGGGATATGGACGCCGGCTTCCAGCAGCAGCGGCACGGCCGCGTGCAGCATGTAGGCCACCGGCGGGTTCACCCACTTCATCGAGGGGCTGGAGCCCGCCAGCCGGTCGAAGCGGCGGTGCGCGAACTTCGCGCCGGCGGGGCGCGCTGCGCAATACGCCGCGAAGGTCTCCCGGATCTGCGGACGCGTGAGGCCCGCGTAGTGCCGCATGCAATCGCGCCACGTGGTGGGCCAGCCGAGGTGCTCCACCAGCTCGCGGGGCAGCCCGAACGGGAAATCGAAGCCGCCGATCCAGGCGCGGGGTTCACGCAGCCATGCGCCGAAGCCGGCGAGGGATTCGATCTTCTCGATGCGCGTGAGCTGCACGCGTCCGGCCGCCGCCGTGCCGATCGCCAGCACGACGGGCTTGCGCCGCGTCGGCGTGCTGGAGAAATCGCAGCCCAGGAGCATCATGGCGCTAGCCTAACGGAGTCCGGCGTCGGGGTTCGGCGCAAGGCGCGCTCACCCCGACCTACCCCAGGGCCAGGGCCATCACCCCGGCGGCGATGCAGCCCGCGCCAACCAGGCGCAGCCAGCGGTCGCCCTCCCCCAGCAGCTGCCCGCCGATCAGAGCGGCGAACAGCATGGAGACCTCGCGCGCCGGCGCCACGTGCGACAGCGGCGCCGACTGCATCGCATACAGCACCAGCACATAGGACACCGGGCTTACCACGCCCACGAAGACGGCGTACTTCCACTGCTGCCGCCACAGGGCGCGGGCCGCGGGCAGGTCGCGCAGCACCGGCACGCCCACCACGAAGATGCGCAGGATCGAGCCCACGTAATCCACGAGGATGGGCGACAGCAGCAGCACCTTCACCGCGTAGCCGTCGACCACCGTGTAGCTCGCGATGAAGACGCCGCTCAGCACGCCGTAGAACATGCCCTTGCGGATGCGCTGCGCCGCCGCGGCATCCTGGCCCCGGCGCCACAGGCCGGGGCCGCCTGCGATCAGGAACACCCCGCCCACCACGCCCGCGATGCCGACGGCGCCCAGCGCGGAGATCCGCTCGCCCAGCAGCACGACCGCCGCGAGGGAGGAGAGCAGCGGCCCGGAACCGCGCGCGAGCGGATACACCACGGTGAGGTCGGCCTTGCGGTAGCCGCGCAGCAGGAAGAGGTAGTAGCCGCAGTGCAGGAAGGCGCTGGCGGCGAGCAGCGCCCACTCCTGGCGGCCCCATAGCGGCAATGCGTCCCAGGCCAGCCAGAGGCCCAGCGGCGCCCAGGCGACGATGTTGACGACGGTGGTGAAGGCGGCGAAGCGGACGTCGCCGCCGGCCTTCTTGGCGGCGATGTTCCAGCTGGCGTGGATCAATCCCGCCAGCAGGACCAGCGCCAGCGCACCGGCAGGCACGCGGCGTCAGGCCCGGCCGCAGATCGCGGCGGTGGCCGCCAGATCCTCGAGCAGGGAGAGGGAGACCTTGCCGGAGACCGCGTACGGATCGAGTTCCGGCTTCTCGGAATACTTCAGGAGCACCGAGTGGTTCAGCTTGGAGATGTTGACCTGCCCCATGCTCCAGCCGCCGAAGCGCCGCTCGAAGATCTCCTCGAAGTGCAGCAGGGCGACGTCCTTGTGGCGCGGGTCCTTCTGGATGCTGCCGAACAGCTCGCTCACCTGCATGCGGCCGCCCTCGATGCACTGCAGGAAGATGCCGCCGCCGTAGCAGAGGATGCCCGTGATGCCGCTGACCGGGTTGTGCTGGCGCGACTGCGTGAGGATGGACTCGATCGCGTCGGGGGTGGTGTCCACGGCGCGGCTGCAATAGAGGAGGCGAACCAGCATGGCTATCCGTTGTTGCGGGGAATCAGCGCGAGGAACTCGCGGCGCAGGGCGGCGTCCTTGAGGAACGCACCGCGCATCACCGAGTTGATCATCTTGCTGTCCAGGTCCTTCACGCCGCGCCAGGCCATGCAGTAATGGCGGGCTTCCATCACGAGGGCCAGGCCGTCGGGCTGCGTCTTCTCCATGATCAGGTCGGCCAGCTGCACCACGGCCTCTTCCTGGATCTGGGGGCGGCCCATGATCCACTCCGCCAGGCGCGCGTACTTCGACAGGCCGATCACGTTGGTGTGCTCGTTGGGCATCACGCCGATCCACAGCTTGCCGATCACGGGGCACAGGTGGTGGCTGCAGGCCGAGCGCACCGTGATCGGGCCGACGATCATCAGCTCGTTGAGGTGTTCGGCATTCGGGAACTCGGTGATCGTCGGGCCCTTGACGTAGCGGCCGCGGAACACCTCGTTCAGGTACATCTTGGCCACGCGGCGGGCAGTGTCGCCGGTGTTGTGGTCGTTGGTCGTGTCGATCACCATGCTGTCCAGCACGGCCTGCATCTTGTGCTCCACCTCGTCGAGCAGCGCCTCCATCTCGCCGGGCTCGATGAAGTCGGCGATGTTGTCGTTGGAGTGGAAGCGCTTGCGCGCCGCGACGATGCGCTCGCGGATCTTGACCGAGACGGGGGTGCCCTCGTCGGGGACGGCCGCGGTCAGCTGGCTGGTCGGATCGGCTTTCATGAGCATCGGGAACTGTAACACCGGAGGGGTCAGGGACTGGCGGCTAGGGGTAAGCTGTCGCTCCAGAGCGCCGTAGCCCCTAGCCCCTAGCCCCTAG
>SEAY01000067.1 GCA_004144865.1 Comamonadaceae bacterium | reverse complement strand
GCCGCCACGACGGCGAAGCCGCGGCCCTGTTCGCCCGCGCGCGCGGCTTCCACCGCCGCGTTCAGCGCCAGGATGTTGGTCTGGAAGGCGATGCCGTCGATCACGCCGATGATGTCGGCGATGCGGCGCGACGATTCGGAAATGCCGCTCATCGTGCTGACCACCTGGCCCACCACCTGGCCGCCCTTGCGGGCGATGTCGGAGGCACCCACGGCGAGTTGGCTGGCCTGCCGCGCGTTCTGCGCGTTCAGCGACACGGTGGAGGTCAGCTCCTCCATCGAGCTGGCCGTTTCCTCCAGCGTGCTCGCCTGCTCCTCGGTGCGCTGCGACAGGTCCTGGTTGCCCTGCGCGATCTGCGCGCTGGTATCCGCGACCATGTGCGCGCCGCCGGCCACTTCGCCCACGAGCTCGCGCAGGTTCTGGTTCATCTGGGCGAGCGCACGCAGCAGTTCGGCGGTCTCGTCCTTGCCGTGCACCGCGACTTCCGCACTCAGGTCGCCCTGTGCGATACGTTGCGCGGTACGGATGGCCACGTGCAGCGGCCGCACGATGGCGCGGCTCATCAGCAGGGCCGCGGCCAGCGACGCGAGGGCGGCCACCACCAGGATGCCGATCATCAGGAACGTGGCGGCGCGCGAGGCCGACGCAGCGTTCTCGTACGCTTCCTGGGCGAGGCGCTTCTCCACCCGCACCAGGTCGTCCAGCTGCTTGAGGACCGCCTGGAACTGGATGTCGGCCCCCTGCATGTTCATGGCGCCCATCGACGCGTCGATGGTGCCCACGTCGATCGAATCCTCGGCCAGCTTGCGGTAGCGCGCCAGCAGCGGCAGGGCGGCGTCGATCGCCTTGCGCTCCTCCTCGATGAGGTGCTCCTGGGTCCGGTACTTGTTCAGGCTCGCCACGATGCCGGCGATCTTGCCGTTCTGCTCGCCGATCGCGGCCTTCACCTTGTCCTCGCTCAGGTTGGCGATCCAGGTGACGAGGCGGTAGACGGTGGAGTGCACCTCGCTGATGTCCTGCGCGGCGTCCATCGCGACGGAAACGCCGGCGAGGCGCTTCTTCGAGAGGTCGTCGAGCGCCTGGTTCTGCTGGAGGGCCACGCCGTACGCGACCGCCCCGAAGCCGAGGAGGAACACGATGGCCAGGGCGGGGGCGATCAGAATCTTGTGCCAGATCTTCATGGCTTGCCTTCAGGAATCTTCTGGGGAAGGGACGGGGCGCTCCCTGCGGCCCCGTGCGGATGGCGGGCCCAACGGGCCCGCCCATGCGTCACATCTGCTTGTAGATGCCGCCGCAGACCACCAGCTCGCCGTCGCTGGTCTTCTCGCAGTACATCTGCTTCGGCTCGATCTTCTTGTTGACCGGGTTCAGGAAGGTGAAGTCCTGCCAGAAGGAAGACTTCGTCTTGGCCATCTCCATGCGCTCGCGGATGTGCTCCTTGCCGTTGCCGTCGCGCAGGTCGATCATGTTCTTGCCGACGAACTTGGCGTTGGCGCCGTGGGCCACCGCGGTGCCGTCCATCTTGTAGACGGTCAGGTACAGCTCGCGGTCCACGAATTGGCCGGTCTTGTCGGTCATCTCGGCCAGCGCCTTGTCGCGGCCGTTGGCCTTGATGTAGCTGACACCCTTCTTCACCATCGCTTCGGCCTCCTTGGCCGTGACACGCTTTTCCTCGGCCACCGCGGAGCCGCCCGCCAACACGGCGCCAAGCGCCACGGTGATCGCCAGAACAGTCTTCTTCATCGCACTTTCCTCACGTTGCACTGACCGGATGGGCCGGCTCCCGTTGACCTCGTCGAGGATGCCATCCCGTTCAGTGTGTTGCAAGGAGTTAGTAGATGTAACCGAGTCGTGCCGTGTGCACTATTGCTTGGACGGCCTTGGTATTCGAGGAAAAGAGGCCGCTCGTCATGCGACCCGAGGGACCATCGGCGCCCGCGCGTTGCGCGATCGCGACGGTTTTTTCACCGCAGGTTACAGAATGTAGGGACGCCGGGCGTCAGAACTCGGTCCACTCGCCGCCGCGCGGGGCGGCAGGTGCGGACACGGGTGCCGAAGGCAAGGCGGCTGCGGGCCGGTAGCGGATCGGCTGCGGCGAGGCCGCCGCGGCGTCGGCCACGCGGGGCGCCGGAGCCCGCGCCGCACCGGACGATGCTTGCAGCCGGAACCGGGACGCGATCTGCAGCAAGGCCGCGGCCTGCGCGTTCATCGCCTCGGTCGCCCGGCCCGCTTCGTCCACCAGCGAGGCGTTCTGCTGCACCGCGCGCTCCATCTGGCCGATGGCGGTGTTGACCTGGCCGATGCCGGAGCTCTGCTCCTGGCTGGCCTGGGCGATCTCGGCGATCAGCGCGCTGACCTTCTCGAAGGACAGGACCACTTCCACCATGGTGTGGCCGGCGGCATCCACCAGCGTGGAGCCGATGCTGACCTTCTCCACCGAGGCGCCGATCAGGTCCTTGATCTCGCGCGCGGCGCCCGCGCTGCGCTGCGCCAGGCTGCGGACTTCGGCGGCCACCACGGCGAAGCCGCGCCCCTGGTCGCCGGCACGCGCGGCTTCCACCGCTGCGTTCAAGGCCAGGATGTTGGTCTGGAAGGCGATGCCGTCGATGACGGCGATGATCTCCGTGATCTTCTTCGACGCGTCCTGGATCTCGTCCATGGTCTGCACGACCTGGTCGACCGCCTCGCCCCCGCGCCGCGCCACCGCCGACGCATCGGCCGCGAGTTGGCTCGCCTGCCGCGCGTGGTCGGCGTTCTGCGACACGGTGGCGGTGAGTTCCTCGATGGAGCTGGCGGTTTCCTCCAGGGTACTGGCCTGTTCCTCGGTGCGCTGAGACAGGTCCAGGTTGCCCTGCACGATCTGCGCGCTGGTGGCGTTCACCGTATGCGCACCCTGCACCACCCCGCCCATCACGGTGCGCAGGTTGGACGTCATGTCGGCCAGCGCGCGCATCAGCTGCGCCGCCTCGTCGGTGCCGCCGGTGCGCACCTTCAGCGTGAGGTCGCCGGCGGCGACGCGCGTGGCGATGCGCGCAGCGACGCGCACCGGCTTCACGATGGCCACGGTGAGCGGATAGCACAGGACGAATGCGAAGGTGACGACCACCGCGGTGACGCCCAGCAACAGCACCTGGGCCGAGCGCACGGCGGCGCGCACCGCCTCCGGCCCCGCGTTGGCAGCCGCCACGTCGGCGACCGCCTGCAGCTGCCAGGCGCCGAGCCCGCCCAGCAGGGCGAGGATCGCGGCGATGGCCAGGAATGCGATGGTGAGCCGCGCCCGGATCGTGGACCGCCGGAAGAAGCCCAGGGCGGAGCGGTCGACCTCCTGGTCGTCCGGCCTCCGGGCCGATGTGCCGGTGCTCGCCGGGGCCATGGCCGGTGCCCGCGCGCTCAGTGGAGGGCGCTGTCGACCAGCGCCATGTCCGCGCCGGTCATCAGCTTCTCGATGTCCAGCAGGATGATCATCTGCTCTTCGACGGTGCCCAGGCCGGTGATGTACTTGGTGTCGAAGGTCGCCGAGGCGAACTCCGGCGTCGGGCGGATGTTGTCGCCGGACAGCGTGAGCACGTCGGACACGGAGTCGACCACCACGCCGACCACGCGGCCGGCGATGTTCAGGATGATGACCACCGTGAACTCGTCGTAGCGCGCCTCGCCCAGCTGGAACTTGATGCGCAGGTCCAGGATGGGAACGATCACGCCGCGCAGGTTGATCACGCCCTTGATGAAGGCCGGGGCATTGGCGATGGAGGTCGGCTGCTCGTAGCCGCGGATCTCCTGCACCTTCAGGATCTCGATGCCATAGCTTTCGGCACCCAGCCGGAAGGTGAGGAACTCGCTCGCCTGCGCGTCCGCGCCGGCGCTGCGGGCGGACTTGGCGGTGTGGGTCGGGCTCTGTGCGTTCATGTCCTGCTCTCTCTCCTGTGCGCTCCGGCGGGTCAGCATGCCACCGCACGCGCGCTGTTGCAATCCTAATATCCAGTTACATTCCTCGCGCCGCGGCACGCTGCGCAACTCCATCGCGCTCCGCGCCGCTCGTCCTCCCGCGGACGCCTTTCAGGACCGCGCGCCGTCGCGCATTGGCGACGGGTCGCGATCAGAACGTGCGCCACTCGCCCGGGGGTGGGCCGTCGTCGCCGCGCTTTTCGAGCAGGGCCGGGCCGGCGGGGAGCGGGGTGCGCTGGAAGCGGATGGGCACGATGGCGGGCGGTACCGCGGCTTGCGCCGACTCGCCGCCCAACCGGAAGCGCGACACCGTGCGCAGCAGGCTGCCCGCCTGCTCCTTCATCGATTCAGTGGCGGCCGTGGCCTCTTCCACCAGCGATGCGTTCTGCTGCACCACGCCGCCACGACGGCGAAGCCGCGGCCCTGTTCGCCCGCGCGCGCGGCTTCCACCGCCGCGTTCAGCGCCAGGATGTTGGTCTGGAAGGCGATGCCGTCGATCACGCCGATGATGTCGGCAATGCGGCGCGACGATTCGGAAATGCCGCTCATCGTGCTCACGACTTCGCCCACCGCCTGGCCGCCCTTGCGCGCCACCTGCGAAGCCGCCACGGCGAGTTCACTGGCCTGGCGCGCGTTCTCGGCATTCTGGTGCACGGTGGACGTCAGCTCCTCCATCGAGCTGGCCGTTTCTTCCAGCGTGCTCGCCTGTTCCTCGGTGCGCTGCGACAGGTCGACGTTGCCTTGCGCGATCTGCGCGCTGGTGTCCGCCACCGCGCGCGCGCCCGTCATCACCTCGTTGACGAGCCGGCGCAGGTCTTCCTGCATGCGGGACTGCGCCGCCAGCAGTTCGGCGGTTTCGTCCTTGCCCCGCACTGCGATGGTGGAGCCCAGGTCGCCGCCGGCGATGCGCCCGGCCACCCGGGTGGCGTCGCGCAGCGGCCGCACCACGTGACGCGCCATCAGCAGGGCGGTGGCCAGCGCAGCCGCGGCGGCGAACACCGCGATGCCCAGGATGGAGATCAGCATGTTGCGGAAATCGGCTGCGCCCTGCGCGGAGCTCTGCGCGGCCAGCTTGGACTGCAGATCGTGCATCTTCGTGAACAGCGCGCCGATCTCCTGGAACTCCCGGTCGGACGCCTGCAGCGCCTGCACGGCGGCGTTGGGGTCGGAGATGGCGTTGGCCATGGCCGCCTCGAGGTGGCGGCGGTAATCCGCGAGCCGCACCAGCGCCGCCTGCACGAGGTCGCGTTCCTCCGGCTCCAGGTTGGGCAGCGCCACGTATTCGTTGGCGCGCTTGAGGATCGCGTCGAGATGGCCACGCTGTTCCGCCGCCGCCGCCTTGACCTTCTCCTCGCCCAGCTCGGTGCCGTTCAGGTAGGTGCGGTAGGCACTCGACTGCACGCGCCCGGTCTCCTGGAACACGGTCAGCGCCAGCGTCATGCTGCCCCCGCGGTTCTTGATCAGCGTGTTGATCGCCATGCCCTGCCGCGCCATCAGCAGCACGGAGACCGCGCCGAGTGCGAGCAGGAACAGGATCGCCAGCACGGGCGGGATCAGGATCTTGTGCCAGACTTTCATCGATTTCCTTCCCCGGTCGCGGGGGTTCAGAGCAGCATCGCGCCTTCGCGGCCCGACAGCCGCACCAGGTGCGCGACGTCCAGGATCAGGGCCACGGAACCATCGCCCATCACGGTGGCGCCGGACAGCCCCGGCACCTTGCGGAAGTTCGTCTCCAGGCTCTTGACCACCACCTGCTGCTGCCCGACGAGCTCGTCCACCAGCAGGACGGCCTTGGAGCCGTCGGTCTCGACGATCACGGCGATGCCGCTGGCCTGTTCGCGCGGCTTCTGCGGCGGGAACAGCTTCGCCAGGTGCAGCACCGGCAGGTATTCCTCGCGCACGCGCAGGGCGTCGCCGTGGCCCGGCAAGGTGTGGATCTGGTCGGCGACGACGCTCAGCGACTCGACCACGCAGGCCAGCGGCAGCACGTAGGTCTCGCCGCCGATGGCGATGGTCATGGCTTCCATGATCGCCAGCGTGAGCGGCACGCTCACGGTCACGCGCATGCCCTGCCCCGCCACAGAGGACAGGTCCACGGTGCCGCCCAGCGCCTGGATGTTGCGCTTGACCACGTCCATGCCGACGCCGCGGCCGGACACGTCGGTCACTTTCTCCGCGGTGGAGAAACCGGCTTCGAAGATCAGCTGGAACACCTCGGCGTCGCTCGCGTCGGCGGGGATGGCCATGCCGCGCTGGGCAGCGCGCTTGAGGATGCGCTCGCGGTCGAGGCCGCGGCCGTCGTCGCTGACCTCGATGATGATGTTGCCCCCGCGCTGGCTGGCGCGCAGCATCACGGTGCCGACCGCCGGCTTGCCCGCGGCGAGGCGGGCCTCCGGCGTCTCGAGCCCGTGGTCGATGGCGTTGCGCACCAGGTGCGTGAGCGGGTCCGAGATCTTCTCGATCAGGCCCCGGTCCAGCTCGGTGCCCTCGCCCGACATCTTCAGTTCGACCTTCTTGCCCAGGCGCGCCGACAGTTCGTGCACCACGCGCGGGAAGCGCTGGAAGACGTTGGAGATCGGCAGCATGCGGATGGCGAGCACCGCTTCCTGCAGGTTGCGCGTGTGGCGCGAGAGGTCCGCCAGGCCCGAGTTGCCCCCGTAGCGCCCGTCGTTGGCGCCCTCGCCCAGCGTGCCGGTGCGCGCCAGCATGGCCTCGGTGATCACCAGTTCGCCCACCAGGTTCACCAGCAGGTCGATCTTCTCGGTGGACACCCGGATGAAGGTGGCGTCGTGGGCCGAGGGCAGCGACGCATCGTGCAGGTCGGCTGCCGCGGCGGCCTTGGCCGCCTTCGCCTTCTTCAATTCGGCCGGGCTCACGAACAGGTCGACGTTCTCCTGCGGCTGCGGCTGCGGCGGCTTGCGGAACTGCTCGGGGGAGACGAAGAGCTCGACGCCGTCAGAGGCCGCGGCGCGCGCGGCCGCCTTCTTCTTCAGTTCCGCGGGATCGACGAAGAACTCGTCGAGCTCGTTGGCCGCGGGTGCGGCCGGCGCCACCGCCTTCAGGGCGGGCGCGGGTTCGATCGCGGGCGCAGCTTGCACCGGCACGGGCGCCACGCCCAGCGTCTCGATCGCGATCTGCTCCGGCGCGACCACCAGCGAGAGCACGCCCTGCAGGTCTGCGGCGGCGCCCTGCAGCAGCACGTCGAAGCTCACGCCCCCGCCCGCGGTGTTGTCCACCACGGTGGCGCTCACGCTGCCCATCTCGGACAGGCCGCTGAGCATCATGTCGAGTTCGAGTTCGTCGATCGGCTGCTCCAGCGGCCCGAGCTTCACGCGGAAGTTGCGCGTGACCGGGCCCGAGTGTCCGTGACCCGCATCGGCGGACGGCTGCGCCACGCGTTCGCGCAGCATGGCCTCCACGCCGGCGGCATCGGGCGCGTCGGGGACGGAGCCGCGGCGGTGCAGCACCTGCAGGCGCAGCACGTCGCCGGCCTTGAGCATCGCATCCACGTCCTCGGCGACGATGGGCCGCTCGTCCTTGCGCAGCAGGTCGAGCAGGTTCTCCTGCAGGTGCGTGAGCGCCGCGATCTCGGTGCAGCCCAGCATCGCCGCGCTGCCCTTGATGGAGTGCACCGCGCGGAAGATGGCGTTCAGGTCGTCCGGATGCGGCGCATCCGTGTCCATCCGCAGCAGGATCGCCTCGACGTTGGCCAGGTGCTCCTGCGCCTCCTCGAAGAAGATGGTGCGGAAAGCGACCGGGTCGCCGAAGCTGTTGGATGGCTGGAACATGGCCCTTCCCCTGGTTCCCGTCAGATGAACTTGCCGACGATGTCCAGCATGCGCTGGGGATCGAAGGGCTTGGCCATCCACCCGGTCGCGCCGGCTTCGCGGCCGCGCTGCTTGAGTTCCGGGCTCGCCTCAGTGGAAAGCACGATGAGGGCCACGTGGTCGTAATTGGGCAGGCCGCGCAGCTCGCTCACCAGCGTCACGCCGTCCATGCGGGGCATGTTGTGGTCCGTGACCACCAGGTCGAACACGCGCGTGCGCGCCAGCTCCAGCGCCTCCACGCCGTCGCCGGCTTCGGCCACTTCGTAGCCGGCGCCCTGCAGCACCGCGGCCACCATGGCGCGCATGGAGCGGGTGTCGTCCACCACCAGAATCGATTTGCTCATTTTTGTTTGCTCCCGGACTTGTCGCGCTTGCGGCTGGAGGGTAGGAACTGGGCGATCACCTCGAGGAGGCGGTCCTCGTCGAGGGGCTTGGTGAGGTATTCGTCGCAGCCGGCCAGCGAGCCGCGCAGCTTGTCGAAGGGCGAGCTGCGGCTCGTGAGCATCACCACCGCCGTCTTCTTGATCGCGTGCTTGTTGGCCTTGATCAGCTTGCAGACCTGGTAGCCGTCGATGCCCGGCAGGACGACGTCGAGGAACACGCAGGTGTATTCGCGCGTGCCGGTGAGGCCCACCGCCTCCTCGCCGGTCTCGGCGAAGTCCACCTCGAAATTGAACGGGGCGAGCTTGGCCTTCATGAACATGCGCACCGAGGCGTTGTCGTCCACCACCAGCACCGTGTCGCCCAGCGCGCGGCGCTTGGCCGCCCCGGCATCCAGAGCCGGTGCCGAGGCGCCCGGGTTGGAACGGCCGGCCATGCTCGCCGAAAGCGTGGTGCCCAGCGGCAGCGTGCCCTCGTCGTCGTCTCGCCCGCCCTTCTTCGCGGCCGACGTCATCACCGTCTCCTCCAGCGCCTGCAGCAGGCGGGCCCACTGCAGGGGCCGCGGCAGCATGGCGAATCCCATGCTGTCGCCGCCGGAGCCGACCATCACGGCCGGCAGGTTCGCGCGCTTGGACAGCGTCTTGAACTCGTGCAGGGCCTCCGCGTTCTCGGCATCCACCAGGTAGATGTCGGCCGACCCCGTGCCCGTGGCATTGGGGTCGTATTGCACGAAGGCCGGGTCGCGGCGCGCCGCCAGGGCGAAGATGCTCGCGAGCATCGAACGCTCCACCGGATTGAAGCCGATCACGTCGACCAGGTATTGTTCATTCAGGGTCACGACTACCACCTTGGCTCAGAAGGTCCAGGACGGCTTCCGCATCCGGAAGCCGGTGTTGCACCTCTTTGGCTAGCATTCGGTCCAGCAGCGGCTGCAGGTCTGCCAGCGCGGCAGGCAGGCGCGGAGGCGCGGCGAGCAGGTGCTGCGCCAGCACCTCCATCAGCGTCTCGCCGGAAAACGGGGGGCGGCCGCAAAGCATCTCGTGCAGCAGCACGCCCAGGCTGTACACGTCGGCCGCCGGCGCGGCGGGCGCGCCCTGCAGCTGTTCGGGGGCCACGTAGCGCGGCGTGCCCGTCACGGCGCCCTGGCCGAGGCCCGGCGCGGAAGTGCCGGCGCGCGCGGCGAGCCCGAGGTCCGCCAGCACCACGTCGCCCTCGGCGCGCAGCAGGAAGTTGGCGGGCTTGACGTCGCGGTGCACGTAGCCGTGGCGATGCAACGCGGCGAGGCCGCGCGCCGCCTGCCGGGTCCACGCGAGCGCCTGCTGCGGCGCAAGGGGCGCGCGCAGGCGATGGGCAAGGTCGCCGCCCGGAACGTATTCCATGACCAGCCAGGCCCAGCGGCCGTCGCGGCCGTGGTCGTGGATGCGCACGACGTGGCGGTCGGCCAGCCGGGCGCCGATCTCCCACTCGCGGTGCAGCGTGGCGCCGTCGACGGGCTGCAGCTTGAGCACCACGGTTGCGCGCGATGCCTCTTCCAGCGCCAGCCACGCGCTGCTGCGGCGTCCGGTGCCCAGCTCGCGCAGCACGCGGAAGCCCGGCACGAGCGGGGCGACGTGCAGCAGCGCGGCGCCACGGCGCGGCGTGCCCAGCGTGCGCCAGGCGAGCGACGAAGGCATGGCAATGGCGTGCATCACAGTCCCATTTCCTCCAGGTCGGCTAGCAGGGTGCGCGCGGAGGGATAGCGCTGCTCGCGGTCCTTGGCCATCATGCTTTCCATCATGGCCTGCAGGTGGGCGTGTTCCGGCGGCAGCAGCGGGACGGCGCCGTGCACGTGCAGGTTCAGCAGTTCCTGCGCCGAGCTGGCGTGATAGGGCTTGCGGCCGGTGAGCAGTTCGTACGCGAGCACGCCCAGGCTGTAGATGTCGCAGCGCGCATCCACGACCTGGCCGAGCGCCTGCTCCGGGCTGAGGTAATACGGGGTGCCGACGATGTCGCCGTCGCCGGTGTCCGTGATCTTCATCGAGACCTGCTTGGCCACGCCGAAATCGGCCAGCGCGAGGCTGCCGTCCTGGCGGAACATCAGGTTGTCGGGCTTGAGGTCGCGGTGCACGATGCCGACCTCGTGGATCGCCGCCAGGCCGGCCGCGGTCTGCTTGATGTACGAGAGGGCCGTCGGGGTGTCGACAGGCGCCGATTTCATGCGGGCGCGCAGGTCGCCGAGGGGGAAGTACTCCATCGCGATGTACGCGTGCCCCACCGAGAAGTCCTGGCGGAAGATGCGCGCCACGTTGGGGTGGTGGATCTGCGCGAGCAGCGCGAACTCCTGGATGAAGCGCTGCAGGCCGTCGGCTTCGACGGCCTTGTCCAGCTGCATCACCTTGAGCACCTGCGGCGCGCCGCCTTCGGCCGACTGCGCCAGGAAGATCGAGGCCATGCCGCCTTCGCCGATCTTGCGCAGCACCCGGTAGCCTTCGATCAGGAAGTGCGAGCCCGGCACCGGCGCCATGTTGGGCGCGCCCGGCGCGCCGCTGGTGCGCTTGCGCGCCTGCTGGTTGGACACCAGCGATTCGCGCAGCATCTCGAACACCCGCATCGGCGTGCTGGACCCCTTGCGCGGCACCAGCCCCGTCACTTCGACGATGTCGATGAAGGAGTCGTCGGGGAGGCCCACCGAGCCGATGCGGCCCCCGTCGGCGCGGCCGGCCGATGCGAGCCGCGTGCCGGACGAGGTGGCGATGCTCCAACCCAGGTCCATGGCCGTCACTTCCAGCAGGCGCGCCACTTCCACGGCGTCGCCCACGGCATGCACTTTCCCATTGCCGCGTGGCAACAACTCCGCGGCGCCCAGGTGCACGCCCACGGCCAGCGTCAGCGGCGGCAGCCCTGCGCACTCCGCGCGCGCGGCCACGGTCTGCGCCAGCTGCACGGTGTCGTGCACCGCGAGGATCGCCGCGTGCAGCCCGCGCTGGGCGTGGTTCGGCTTGCGGTCGTCGGGCTTGTTGCTGAAGACGGCCAGGATGGAATCGGGGCGGCGCTGCGCCACCTCGCCGCCCAGCTTCATCACGGCTTCGGTCAGCATGCGCCGCACCTCGGTGACGAAGGAGGAGGCGCTCTCGGGGCCGAGCGCGTTGCACACGGCCGAGAAGTGGTGCAGCCGTGCGTACATGAACGTGGCCACGGCTGCGTTGTGGCCGATGATGCTCGGGTCGGTAGCCCCCAGCATCTGCGACGACGGGGCGAACTCGCTCATCCGGGGCACCATCGGTGACTCGGTCGGGGCGCGGGCCTCGAGAAGTTGTCGCATTTGGTTACATGCTAGCCGCAACTACATTTAGTCACAAGCGGTTGGGTTGCTACTTTGTCACGCAACCGCGTGGCACAGCGCGCATGCAGCTCAACGGTGCAGCCTGACTGTCACAGAACGGTGGGCCCTTCGCGACCGCGACCCGCCGCGCGGCATCCAGCGCCGACGGGCGGGCTTGCGCGGCCCCTCGCAGGCCCGCCTGTTGCTAGCATCGACGGCCATGTCCATCCACGCCGCCCTGAACCACGTCACGCATTACAAGTACGACAGGGCGGTGAACCTGGGGCCGCAGATGGTGCGGCTGCGGCCGGCCCCGCACTGCCGCAGCAAGGTCGTGAGCTACTCGCTGCGGGTGGAGCCGCAGAAGCACTTCATCAACTGGCAGCAGGACCCTTTCGCCAACTTCCAGGCCCGCCTGGTCTTCCCCGAGCAGACCACCGAACTGAAGGTGACCGTCGACCTCGTGGTGGAGATGGCGGTCTACAACCCGTTCGATTTCTTCCTGGAGCCTGGCGCCGAGACGTTCCCCTTCCAATACGGGCCGGAGCTCGCCGAGGAACTGGCGCCC
Source organism: Comamonadaceae bacterium (assembly GCA_004144865.1). Taxonomy (GTDB): domain Bacteria; phylum Pseudomonadota; class Gammaproteobacteria; order Burkholderiales; family Burkholderiaceae_C; genus Ramlibacter. The sequence continues at coordinate 11,648 of SEAY01000067.1, read as the reverse complement.
TACCTCGCCTGCGAGCCGCTGACGCCGCGCGTGCAGGCCTACCTGGAGAAGATCGACCGGCGCCCGCGCACCACCATCGACTTCCTCGTCGACCTGAACCGGCAGGTGCAGGACGACGTGCGCTACCTGATCCGCATGGAGCCGGGTGTGCAAACGCCCGAGCAGACTCTCGAACTGGCCAGCGGCTCCTGCCGCGACTCGGGCTGGCTGCTGGTGCAGCTGATGCGCCGGCTGGGACTCGCCGCGCGTTTCGTGTCCGGCTACCTGATCCAGCTGAAGCCGGACGTGAAGGCCCTCGACGGCCCGAGCGGGACCGAGGTGGATTTCACCGACCTGCACGCCTGGTGCGAGGTCTACCTGCCCGGCGCCGGCTGGATCGGCCTGGACCCCACCTCGGGCCTGCTGGCCGGCGAAGGCCACATCCCGCTCGCGTGCACGCCGCAGCCCTCCAGCGCCGCGCCCATCGAAGGGGTGATCGACGAATGCGAGGTGGCGTTCAGCCACCACATGCAGGTCACGCGCATCCACGAATCGCCGCGCGTCACCAAGCCCTATACCGGGGAGCAATGGGGCGAGGTGCTGGCGCTGGGTGCCGCGGTCGACCGCGAGCTGCAGGCCGGCGACGTGCGCCTCACCATGGGCGGCGAGCCCACTTTCGTGGCGGTGGCTGACCGCGAGGCGGCCGAATGGAACGTCGACGCGCTCGGCCCCACCAAGCGCGGCTACGCGACGGAACTGGTGGACCGCCTGCGTGCCGAGTACGGCCGGGGCGGCTTCCTGCATTTCGGCCAGGGCAAGTGGTACCCGGGCGAGCAGCTTCCGCGCTGGGCGTTGTCCATCTACTGGCGCGCCGACGGCCAGCCTTGCTGGCGCGACCCGTCGCTGTTCGCCGACGAGCGCGTGCCCGAGCGCTACACGACGGAGGACGCGGAGCGCTTCCTGCGCCGGCTCACCGGCAAACTGGGCCTGCCGGACACGTACGTGCAGGCGGGCTACGAGGACGTCTTCTACTACCTGTGGCGCGAACGACGCCTGCCCGTCAACGTCGATCCGTTCGACTCGCGTCTGGACGACGAACTCGAGCGCGCGCGCCTGCGCCGCGTGTTCGGGCAGAAGCTGGGCAGCGTCGTGGGCTACGCCCTGCCCCTGCAGGCCCGCGAGGACGACCCGCAGCTCGCCGGCCCGCGCTGGCAGACCGGGCCCTGGTTCCTGCGCGATGACCGCCTGTACCTGGTGCCGGGCGATTCCCCCATGGGCTACCGCCTGCCGCTGGACTCTTTGCCCTGGGTGGGGGCGCGCGACTACCCGCACCTGGTCCCGGTGGATCCCTTCGCCCAGCGCGCCCCGCTGCCGGCGGCGCCGCAGCTGCGCTTTCCCGCCGGCGACCCGCGCTTCGCCGAAGGCGGCATGGTGGGACGCGCCGAGGCGCCCGGCCGGCACGGCCCCACGGACGCCGAAGCCGCCAACCTGCGCGGCGGCGCGGAGCCCTCGCACGCCCGCGGCGTGGATGCGCGCGTTCCCGCCCGGCACGAATCGGCCGACTGGATCGCGCGCACCGCGCTGTGCGTGGAGGTGCGCGATCCGCAGCGCGCGAACGGCCCGAAGGCCGAGCGCGAGCACGGCGGCAAGAGCGGCGTGCTCTACGTCTTCATGCCGCCGCTCGCGCGCCTGGAGGACTACCTCGAGCTGCTCGCCGCGGTGGAGCAGACAGCCGCCGATCTGGGCGTGAAGATCGTGCTGGAAGGCTACCCGCCGCCGCGCGATCCACGCCTGAAGCTGCTGCAGGTGACGCCCGACCCCGGCGTGATCGAGGTGAACATCCATCCGGCGCACGACTGGAACGAGCTGGTGCAGCACACCGAGTTCCTCTACGACGCCGCCTTCGAAAGCCGCCTCTCGGCCGAGAAGTTCATGACCGACGGCCGCCACACCGGCACCGGCGGCGGCAACCACTTCGTGCTGGGCGGGGCCACGCCCGCGGACTCGCCCTTCCTGCGCAAGCCCGAGCTGCTGGCCAGCCTGCTGCTGTACTGGCACAACCATCCCAGCCTGAGCTACCTGTTCAGCGGCCTCTTCATCGGCCCGACCAGCCAGGCGCCGCGCGTGGACGAAGCGCGCAACGACCAGCTGTACGAGCTGGAAATCGCCCTCAAGGAAATCGAGCGCAACCGCAAGATCCACGGCGATGCGATGCCGCCGTGGATGCTCGACCGCGTGCTGCGCAACATCCTGGTGGACGTGACCGGCAACACGCACCGCAGCGAGTTCTGCATCGACAAGATGTACTCGCCCGACGGCGCCACCGGCCGCCTCGGCCTGCTGGAGCTGCGCGCCTTCGAGATGCCGCCGCACGCGCGCATGAGCGTCGTGCAGCAGCTGCTGATCCGCGCCCTCGTCGCGCGCTTCTGGCGCGCGCCCTACCGCGCGCCGGTCACGCGCTGGGGCACCGAGCTGCACGATCGCTGGCTGCTGCCCACCTTCATCTGGATGGACCTGCAGGACGTGCTCACGGAAATGCGCGACGCCGGGTTCGGCTTCGATCCCGCGTGGTTCGCGCCGCATTTCGAGTTCCGCTTCCCGGTGGCGGGCGAGCTGCAGGCCATGGGCATGGAACTCACATTGCGCTCCGCGCTGGAGCCCTGGCACGTGATGGGCGAGGAAGGCGCGATCGGCGGCACGGTGCGCTACGTCGATTCCTCGCTGGAGCGCATCGAGGTGAAGGTGACCGGCCTCAACGAGAGCCGGCACGTGGTCACCGTCAACGGGCGGGCGTTGCCGCTGCAATCCACCGGCACGGTCGGCGAATTCGTGGCCGGCGTGCGCTACCGCGCGTGGCAACCGCCTAGCGCGCTGCATCCCACCATCGGCGTGCATGCGCCGCTCACGTTCGACATCGTGGACACCTGGATGAACCGCTCCGTGGCGGGCTGCCAGTACCACGTGGCGCATCCGGGCGGGCGCAACTACGTCACCTTCCCGGTCAACGCCTACGAGGCGGAAAGCCGCCGCCTGGCCCGCTTCTCCCGCATGGGACACACGCCGGGCCGGCTGCAGGTGCCGCCCGCCACGGTCGACGTGCCGGCCAGCCGCGAATTCCCGTTCACGCTGGACCTGCGCCGCGCGTAAGGGCCAGGGGGGGCCGCCGAGTCGCCGGACGGCAACAAGGGCGTGGACCCTGCGGCGGCCCTGCGGTGACAATGGGCGCCAGAGTGGACTCCACCATCGATTCGCTATTCGGGCCGCAGGCCGAGGAGGCCCCGGCCGCCCTCGCGGCGGCGCTCGCCCCCCCGGCCGCGCCCGGCCACTTCGACGAACTGCGCGGCGGCGTCTCCACGCCCCTGCCCGAAGCGCAGCCGAACGTGACGGTGGTCGCACCGCACGGCCTGCCGATCCGCCCCTGGGCGCGCTTCTTCGAGAACCTCGGCCGCGAGGGCTTCGCCGACCTCGACCGGCGTACCACCGACCTGCAGCGGCAGGTGCGCGACAACGGCATCACGTACAACGTCTATGCCGATGCGGGCGGGCCGCAGCGCCCCTGGTCTCTGGACCTGTTCCCGCTGATCGTCACGCCGCAAAGCTGGCAGCGCATCGAAGCCGGCGTGCTGCAGCGCGTGCGCCTGCTGGAGCGCATCCTCGACGACGTCTACGGCCCGCAGGAACTGCTGGCGGCGAACCTGCTGCCGCCCGCGCTGGTGCAAGGACATCCGGGCTACCTGCGCCCCATGCACGGGGCGCGCGTAGCCGGCGGGCGCCGCCTGCACATCGCCGCCTTCGACCTCGCGCGCGATGCGCACGGCGCGTGGTGGGTGATGGCACAGCGCACCCAGGCGCCTTCGGGCCTGGGCTACCTGCTGGAGAACCGGCTGATCACCTCGCGCCTGTTCCCCGAGGCCTTCCGCGACCTGAAGGTGCAGCGCCTGGCGGCCACCTACCGCGCGCTGCTGGACAGCCTGATGGCATCGTGCCCGGCCGGCGACGGCGAGCCGCGCATCGTCCTGCTCACGCCGGGCCCCTACAACGAGACCTACTTCGAGCACGCCTACCTGGCGCGCTACCTGGGCCTCACGCTCGTGGAAGGCAGCGACCTCACGGTGCGCGACGAGCGCCTGTACCTGAAGACGCTCAAGGGCCTGGAGCCGGTGCACGGCGTGCTCAAGCGCCTCGACGACGAGTTCCTCGACCCCGTGGAGCTGCGCTCCGATTCGCATCTCGGCGTACCCGGCCTGCTGCAGGCCGTCCGCGCCGGCAATGTCCTCGTGGCGAACGCGCCCGGCTCCGGCTTCCTCGAGTCGACCGCCCTGCTCGGTTTCCTGCCCGCCTTGAGCCGCAAGTTGCTCGGCGAGGAACTGAAGCTGCCCGCGCTGGCGACCTGGTGGTGCGGCGAGCAGGCGGCGATGCTGTCCGTGCTGCCGCAGCTTTCGTCCAGCGTGCTCAAGTCCACGTACGGCGGCCGGCGGCCGGGCGCCGTGCTGGGCAAGGGCCTGAACCGCCGCCAGGTCGACGAGTGGACCGGCCGCATCCTGCGTGAGCCGGACGAATACACCGTGCAGGCCTACCTGCGCCTGTCGCAGATGCCCACCTGGCGGCCCACCTCCACCGGCGAGCGCATTCTGCCGCGCTCGCTGCTGCTGCGCGTGTTCGCGGTGTCCGACGGCGCGCAGGGCTGGCGCGTGCTGCCCGGCGGCCTCACGCGCCTGGCGAGCGAGGACAGCGAGATCGCTTCCATGCAGCGCGGCGGCAGCAGCGCCGACACCTGGGTGCTCACCGAGGGCGAGGTGGACCCCACCAGCCTGCTGCACCACGACCACCCGTCCGTGGACACGCCGCAGCGCAGCCGCACCGTGACCAGCCGCGCGGCCGAGAACCTGTTCTGGCTCGGGCGCTACACCGAGCGCACCGAGAACACGGCGCGGCTCGCGCGCCTGTCCATCGAGGGCCTCAACGGCGAGGACCAGTCCTCGCAGCCGCTGCTGCGCTGGCTGGGCGAGGTCGCCGTCGCCAACGCCCTGGTCCTGCCTGCGGTCCCTCCGCCGACGCAGGCGCGGCGGGTGTTCGAACGCGCGCTGGTCGCCGGCCTCGGCAGCGACGCGCGCGCCAAGAGCGTCGGCTACAACCTGCGCGCGCTGCGCGCCGCGTCGGCCGCCGTGCGGGAACGCCTGTCGCAGGAACAATGGAACCTGATCGTGCGCGCCGAGCAGGAGTTCAAGCGCGGCTGCGCGGCCTGCGTGCGCGGCGGGGAATACTCCTCGGGAGAGGCCCTGCGCGCACTGGAGGCGCTGTCCCACCACACCGCGGCCATGACCGGCGCGCAGACCGACCGCATGACGCGCGACGACGGCTGGCGGCTGCTGTCCACCGGCCGGCACCTGGAGCGCCTGGGCTTCCTCGCGCAGGCACTGGCGAGCGCCTTCGAGACCGGCGCGGTGTTCGACGAGGGCGGCTTCGAGGCGGTGGTGGCCCTCTTCGACAGCACCATCACCTTCCACTCGCAGTACCAGCAGCGGCACGACATCCCCGCCCTGCTCGACCTGCTGGTGCTGGACAGTGACAACCCGCGTTCGCTCGGCTGGGTGGCGCAGACCCTGCGCAGCCGGCTCGCGCGCATGGCGGGTTCGCCGCCGGGCGTGATGCCGGTGATGGCGATGCCGGTGCCGGACCCGCAGCGCTGGTCGCTCGAAGCCCTCTGCGTGCGCGACGAGCACGACCGCTACGCGCCGCTGCTGGAAGTGCTGCAGCAGTGCGTGGACGCGGCCTATCGCCTCTCCGACGACCTCACCGCGCGCTACTTCGCCCACTCGGGCGACGGCCGCTACGCGCTGGGCGCGTGAGGCTGCGATGCTGCTGCGAGTCGTCCACGAAACCGCCTACGACTACGTGCCCATGGTGCGCACCGCGCACCACATGGCGCACCTGAAGCCGGCGGACAACGGACGCCAGCGCCTGCTGGCGCACCGCCTCGCCATCGAGCCGCAGCCTGCCCGGCGCAGCGAGACGGTGGACGTCTTCGGCAACACCCGCAGCTTCTTCAGCCTGCCGTACGCGCACGACGGCCTGCGGGTCGTCGCCGACAGCCTGGTTTCCACCGCCCCCGCCGAAGAGCCGGAAACCAGCGCGCCCTGGCAGGAGGTGGCGGAGCGCATGCGCTACCACCGCGGCGCCAGCTACGACGCGGCCGCGGAGTTCGCCTTCGCCTCGCCCTACGTGCCGCGCGACAGCGCGTTCACCGGCTACGCCCAGGCCAGCTTCGCCACGGGCCGCCCGCTGCTGGAGGCGGCACGCGACCTGATGGCGCGCATCCACGCGGATTTCGAATATGCCCCCGCCGCCACGGACGTCAACACGCCCGCGCTGGAGGCGCTCGCCCTGCGCCGCGGCGTGTGCCAGGACCTCGCCCACGTGATGCTCGGCTGCCTGCGCAGCCTGGGCCTGCCGGCACGCTACGTGAGCGGCTACCTGATGACGCAGCCGCCGCCGGGCCAGCCGCGCCTGGTGGGTTCCGACGCTTCGCACGCCTGGATCTCCGTCTACGTGCCCGGCGCGGAAGGCGCCGGCTGCTGGGTGGACATGGATCCCACCAACGACCGCGCGCCCGGCGAGGACTACGTGACCCTCGCGATCGGCCGCGACTACTCCGACGTCTCGCCGGTGCGCGGCGTGATCCACGGCGGCTCGCACCACACGCTGCGCGTGGCGGTCACCGTGGCGCCAGCCGACACGGACGTCCCCGAGGAAGCAGCCTCTCCCTAGAATCGGCGGATCCCAAGGAGCCGCCATGAACGTCTACGACAAACTCAAGGAACTGAACATCACGCTGCCGCCGGTGGCCACGCCCGCCGCCGCCTACGTGCCTTTCGTGCGCACCGGCAACCTGGTGTTCCTCTCGGGGCACATCGCGAAGAAGGACGGCAAGTCCTGGGTCGGCCAGCTGGGCAAGACCATGCAGACCGAGGAAGGCAAGCAGGCGGCTCGCGCAATCGCCATCGACCTCATGGGCACGCTGCATGCCGCGGTCGGCGACCTCAACAAGGTCAAGCGCATCGTCAAGGTGATGAGCCTGGTGAACTCCGCGCCCGACTTCACCGAGCACCACCTCGTGACCAATGGCGCCAGCGAGCTGTTCGGCCAGGTGTTCGGCGACAAGGGCACGCATGCGCGCAGCGCCTTCGGCGTGGCGCAGCTCCCGACGGGGGCTTGCGTGGAGATCGAACTGATCGCGGAGGTCTGAGCCCGCCGCCGCAGCGCCGCCTCAGCCTTGCAGCACGAGGTCGGCGCCCTTTTCACCGATCATGATCGCCGCGGCATTGGTGTTGGTCGACACCATGCTGGGCATCACCGACGCGTCGATCACGCGCAGGCGCTCGACGCCGCGCACGCGCAGCTTCGCATCCACGACGGCGCGGTCGTCCGAACCCATGCGGCAGGTGCCGCTCGCGTGGAACACCGTGCCACCCTTCTCCCGGGCAAAACGCTCCAGGTCCGCGTCGCCGCCGACCGCGTTGCCGGGCATGTACTCCTCGTCGGTCACCAGCTCGCGGAAGGACGGCCGGCGGTAGATGTCGCGCAGGATCTTCAGGCCCGACACCAGCACCTTCGCATCTTGCGGGTGCGTCAGGTAGTTGGACACGATGCGCGGCGGCGCGAACGGATCGGCCGAACGCACCTGCACCGTCCCGCGCGAGAGGGGCCGGCATTGCGTGGCCGACGCCGAGAAGCCGGAGAAGGCATGCAGCGGGTCGCCGGGCTTGTCCACCGACAACGGCATCACGTTCAGCAGCACGTCGGGCCGGCCGCCTTCCGCGTGTTCGCTGCACACCATGCCGCCCACCTGCCCGGCGCCGACGGTCAGCGGCCCGCGCTGGCGCAGCAGCCACTGCGCACCCATCGCCGCCAGCGACAGCGGGTTGCGCACCTGGTCGTTCAGCGACATGCGCTTCTTCAGCTTCACGATCACGCGGGCCTGGTAGTGGTCCTGCAGGTTGGCGCCGACTTCCGGCGCGTCCGCATGCACGGGCAGGCCGAGGCCGCGCAGCAGGTCCGCGGGACCGATGCCCGAGAGCTGCAGCACCTGCGGCGACTGCAGCGCGCCGGCCGCCAGCAGCACCTCGGTGTCGGCGCGCGCACTGCGCAGCTGCCCCTTTTCCAGCCACTCCACGCCCGTGGCGCGGCCGCGCTCCACCAGGATGCGCGTGACGTGCACGCCGGTCATCACGGTGAGGTTGGGCCGCGCGCGCGCCGGCGCGAGGAAGGCGGTGGCCGCGTCGCAGCGCCAGTGGCCGCGCAGCGTCAGCTGGTAGGCGCCCAGGCCGCCGGTCTGCGCGCCGTTGAAATCGGGATTGCGGCCATGCCCCGCCTCGACGCCGGCCTGGATCCAGGCCTCGCAATAAGGATGGTCGTTGCGCAGGTCGGAGACGCACAGCTCGCCCGAGGCGCCGTGGTACTCGCTCGCCCCGCCCTCGTAGCGCTCGGACTTGCGGAAGTACGGCAGCACCTCGCGGTAACTCCAGCCGTCGGCGCCCAGGCGCGCCCAGTCGTCGAAGTCGGCATGCTGGCCGCGGATGTACAGCAGCCCGTTGATGGCGCTGGAGCCGCCCAGGCCCTTGCCCCGCGGCCACACGATGGGCCGGTTGCCGGTGGCCTCCTGCGGCTCCAGCGGGAATTGCCAGGAAAAGCGCGGGTCGTAGATGCTGCGGAAGTAGCCGACGGGCAGGCGCTGCCAGAAGTGCCCGCCCTCGCCGCCTGCCTCCAGCAGCAGCACGCGGCGGCGCGGGTCCGCCGTCAGGCGGTTGGCCAGCACGCAGCCGGCCGAGCCGGCGCCGACGATGACGTAGTCGTACCCCGCGCTCCCCGGCGTCATGCCTTGACGGTCTCCAGGAAGGGCTTGGGATCGAAGTAGTCCTGGGCCTTCACCGCGTTCTGGATGTTGGCGGTGGACACGAAGAAGTCCGTCACCTGCTGCAACCACTTGGTGACCGTGCCGTCCTGGTAGCGCTGGCGCCACTCGGCATTGGTGTAGTACTTGGAGGCTTTGAACTGCTCCTTGAAGTCGGGTAGCGGCACGTCCTGGTACTGCGTCTTCTGCAGCATCTCGGCCGCCTCGTCGGGCTTGCCGGTGATCAGCGCGTTGGCGTCCGCCCAACCGGCGATCAGCTTGCGGATGACCGGCTGGTTCTTGTCGTAGTAGTCGTTGCGCGCGGCCCAGCCGCCCATGATGGCGGCCTGCGGGAAGAAGGACGAGGCGTCGATCAGGCGGCGTGCGTTGGGCAGCTGCTTCTTGATGACGGAATCGAAAGGCACCCAAAGCGCCACCGCCGGCACGGCGCCGGAAATGAACGAGCTCACGGCCTCGGTCATGCGCTGGTTCACCACCCGCACGTCCTTCGGGTCGACGTTGTTGGAGCGCAGCGCGCGGTCGAGGAACACGTGCGCGGTGGTGCCCGTGGTGGTGGAGACCTGCTTGCCCTTGAGGTCGGCCAGCGTCTTGATGCCCGAATCCTCGCGCACCCACAGCTGCGCCGTGGCGTACTCGATGTTGTTCATCAGGAAGGCCTTGCCCTGGCCGCGCGCCGGGAAGTTGGACAGCACGGCGCCGGTGGCCAGCATGTCGAGGCTGCCGCCTATCATGGCCTGGAACAGTTCCAGCCCGGTGGTGAACTTCACCAGCTCCAGCTCGAGCCCCTGCTTCGCATAGCTGCCGATCTGCTGGCCGATGAAGATGTGGCCGTCCACGGCGGGGGTGTGCAGGTAGCCCACCTTCACCTTGGTGCGCGCCTGCGCGAACACGGGCAGCGCGGCGGCGCCCAGCGATGCGGCGGCGGCCGCGCGAATCAGTTGCCTGCGTTGGATGGCCATGGTTGTCTCCTTCGGGTTGGTTCGTCTGGAAGCGGGCGGGTCAGTCGGACATCCGCACCGACTGGCGCGCCTGGGCGGCGTATTCCTGCATCACCAGGTCGCGGATGTGCGCGCGCAACTCGCCGAAACGCGGGTCCTCGTGCACGTTCTCGGCGCGCGGGTAGCCGAAGGGCACGTCGATGATGGTGCGGATGCGCGCCGGGCGCGCGGTGACCACGACGATGCGCGAGGACAGGTAGATCGCCTCTTCCACCGAGTGCGTGATCAGCATGACCGTCTTGCCCTCGTTGCGCAGCACCTCCAGCAGCAGGTCCTGCATCGCCGAGCGGGTCTGCGCGTCCAGGGCGCCGAAGGGCTCGTCCATCAGCAGGAACTCGGGCTTCACGGCGTAGGCGCGCGCGATCGCGAGGCGCTGGCGCATGCCGCCGGACAGGTGCTTGGGAAAGTGGTTGGCGAAGTCCGACAGGCCCATCAGCTTCATGTAGCGGCTGACGGTCTCCTCGCGCTGGTCCGCCGTCGCCTTGCTGGCGCGCAGCTTGAGGCCGAACTCGATGTTCTGCCGCACCGTGAGCCAGGGGAAGACGCCGTATTCCTGGAAGATCACGCCGCGGTCCGGGCCGGGCGCCTTCACCGGCTGGCCGTCCAGCAGCACGCGCCCCTGCGTGGGCTCCACGAAGCCGCCCACGATGTTCATCATGGTCGTCTTGCCGCAGCCCGAAGGTCCGATGATGGAGACGAACTCGCCGTTGCGGATGTCGAACGACACGTCGTCGAGCACGCGCATCGGGCCGTGCTGCGTGGGGAAATCGACGGAGACGCGGTCGAAGCGGATGCGCACGGGCGCCGCCGAAGGCGCCGCGGCGACGGAAGGAGCGAGGGTTGCTGTGCTCATGCGATTCGGTCCTGCCAGGCGACGAGACGGCGGGTGGCGGCGCGCAGTGCCAGGTCCATGGCCAGCGCGATGAAGCCGATGCAGATGATCCCGACGTAGATGGTGTCGAGCTGGAAGAAGGAGGACGCGTCCTGGATCAGCGCGCCCAATCCCTGCTGCGCCGCGATCAGCTCGGAGGCCACGAGCGTGGCCCAGGCGACGCCCAGCGCCACCCGCACCGCCGTGAGGATGTGCGGGATGGTCAGCGGAATGATCACCTTGCGGAAGATCTCGAGATCCGTCGCGCCCAGCGTGCGCGCCACCTTGATGAAGATGGGGCTGATCTGCGCGATCCCTTCGTACATCACGATCACGCCAGCGAAGAAGGAGGCGTAGAACAGGATGACCGTCTTGGCCACCTCGCCGATGCCGAAGTACACGATCACCAGCGGGATCAGCGCGATCGGCGGCAGCGCGCGGAAGAAGTTGATCACCGGGTCGATGAAGCTGCGCAGGCCCTTGTACCAGCCGAGGCAGAAGCCCACCGGCACCGCCAGGGCCACGCCGAGGCTCACGCCGAGGAACACGCGCTGGGTGGACATCAGCATGTCCTGCCCGAGCCGGCCCTGCGCCAGCTCGATGAACTTGGCGAACACGGCGTGCGGCGCGGGCACGAGCGCCGGGCTGATGAGGCCGCTGGCGCGGATGGCGTACCAGAAGGCCACGATCAGCAGCCAGGGCAGCAGCACGAGCGCGGCTCGGGAGAGGAGGCGCCGCAGCCGCGGCTGCGCGGGCGGCAGCGTCACGGGGCGGTCGGCGGAAGCGGCAGACATCATGCGGAAGGAGGAGAAGGGGGCCGGGTCGAACTGTTGTCCTAACGTCCTATACATAGTACCATTCAGGCCGGCGACACCCCTCCGTTCTTACC
>SEAY01000066.1 GCA_004144865.1 Comamonadaceae bacterium | reverse complement strand
TCGAGGCCGACGACGAATTCCTTGTAGTGCTTCAGGCGTTCGGGCACGGGCTTGTAGCCCTCCTCGACGCGCTCGAACTCCATGAAGCCGGTGACCTTGCCCATCTTCGTTTTCTCCGTCGTCTCTTACTTGGCAGCCACCGGCTGCTCGTGCTGCATCGCCACTTCCTGGTTGGTGCCGGCGCTGGCCAGCTCCACCTCGCGCTCGTACATCTCGGCGAGCGCGCGCTTGTATTCGTTGGGGAACACCTTCACGAACTTCATGCGGGCGTTGGCCCAGTCGTCCAGCAGATCGCGGGCGCGGCGGCTGCCCGTCCAGCGGTTGTGCTCCTCCAGCATCTTCTTGAGCAGCGCCTCGTCGGTCTCGTCGCGGTGCAGCTTGGTCTTGCCGGAGGCGGCGCGCTGTTCGGCCGTGGTGCCCACGCGCTCCAGCGACACCATGGCGGTGTTGCAGCGGCTGGCGAACTTGCCGTCCTCGTCGTAGACGTACGCGATGCCGCCCGACATGCCGGCCGCGAAGTTGCGACCGGTGCGCCCCAGCACCACCACCGTGCCACCCGTCATGTACTCGCAGCCGTGGTCGCCGGTACCCTCCACCACGGTGGAGGCGCCGGACAGGCGCACCGCGAATCGCTCGCCGGCCACGCCGGAGAAGAAAGCCTCGCCGGAAGTCGCGCCGTAGAGCGCGGTGTTGCCGATGATGATGTTCTTGGTGGCTTCGCCGCGGAAGTCGATGCTGGGGCGCACGATCACGCGCCCGCCCGACAGGCCCTTGCCGGTGTAGTCGTTGGCATCGCCGATCAGGTAGAGCGTGATGCCGCGCGCGAGGAAGGCGCCGAAGGACTGGCCGCCCGTGCCTTCCAGCTGGATGCGCAGCGTGTCGTCCGGCAGGCCTTCGGGGTGCACCTTGGTCAGGGCGCCCGAGAGCATCGCGCCCACCGAGCGGTTGACGTTGCGCGCCACCTCCATGAACTGCACCTTCTCGCCGCGCTCGATCGCCGCGCGCGACTTCTCGATCAGCACCTTGTCCAGGCTCTTCTCGAGCTTGTGGTCCTGTTCCTCGCAGTGGAAGCGCGGCACGTCGGCCGGCACCTTGGGCTGCGCGAACAGGCGGCTGAAGTCCAGGCCGCGCGCCTTCCAGTGCGACAGGCCCTTCTTCGTGTCCAGCAGGTCGGCGCGCCCCACGAGGTCGTCGAACTTGCGGATGCCCAGCTGCGCCATGATCTGGCGCACTTCCTCGGCGACGAAGAAGAAGTAGTTGACGACGTGCTCGGGCTTGCCGGCGAACTTCTTGCGCAGCACGGGGTCCTGCGTGGCCACGCCCACCGGGCAGGTGTTCAGGTGGCACTTGCGCATCATGATGCAGCCCTCGACCACCAGCGGCGCGGTGGCGAAGCCGAACTCGTCGGCGCCCAGCAGCGCGCCGATCACGACGTCGCGGCCGGTCTTCATCTGGCCGTCGGCCTGCACGCGGATGCGGCCGCGCAGGCGGTTGAGCACCAGCGTCTGCTGCGTCTCGGCCAGGCCGATTTCCCAGGGCGAGCCGGCATGCTTGATCGACGACCAGGGCGAGGCGCCCGTGCCGCCGTCGTGGCCGGCGATCACCACGTGGTCGGCCTTGCACTTGGCCACGCCCGCGGCGATCGTGCCCACGCCCACTTCCGACACCAGCTTCACGCTGACGGAGGAGTGCGGCGCCACGTTCTTCAGGTCGTGGATCAGCTGCGCGAGATCCTCGATCGAGTAGATGTCGTGGTGCGGCGGCGGGGAGATGAGGCCCACGCCCGGCACCGAGTAGCGCAGCTTGCCGATGTACTTGGAGACCTTGCCGCCGGGCAGCTGGCCGCCTTCCCCGGGCTTGGCGCCCTGCGCCATCTTGATCTGGATCTGGTCGGCGGACGACAGGTATTCCGCCGTCACGCCGAAGCGGCCGGAAGCCACCTGCTTGATGCGCGAACGCAGCGAGTCGCCGTCCTGCAGCGGGATGTCCACCTCGACCACGTCGCGACCGATGATGTCGGCCATGGTCTGGCCGGTCTTCACCGCGATGCCCTTGAGCTCCTGGCGGTAGCGCGCCGGGTCTTCACCGCCTTCGCCGGTGTTGCTCTTGCCGCCGATGCGGTTCATCGCCAGAGCCAGCGTCGCATGTGCTTCGGTAGAGATGGACCCGAGCGACATCGCGCCAGTGGCGAAGCGCTTGACGATGTCCTTGGCCGACTCCACTTCGTCGACGGGGATCGCCTTGGAAGGATCGACCCGGAACTCGAACAGGCCGCGCAGCGTCATGTGGCGGCGGCTCTGGTCGTTGATGATCTGGGCGTACTCCTTGTACGTGTTCCAGTTGTTGGCGCGCGATGCGTGCTGCAGCTTGGCGATCGCATCGGGCGTCCACATGTGCTCTTCGCCGCGGGTGCGCCAGGCGTATTCGCCGCCGGCGTCCAGCATGGAGGCGAGCACGGGGTCGCCGCCGAAGGCCGCGCGGTGCAGGCGGATCGCTTCCTCGGCGATCTCGAACACGCCGATGCCCTCCACCCGGCTGGCGGTGCCGGTGAAGTACTTCTCGATCGTGTCGGTGTTGATGCCGATGGCCTCGAACAGCTGGGCGCCGCAGTAGGACATGTACGTCGACACGCCCATCTTGGACATGATCTTCGACAGGCCCTTGCCGATCGCCTTGATGTAGTTGTAGATCGCCTTCTCGGCGTTCAGGTCGCCGGGCAGGTCCTGGTGGATGGAGACCAGCGTCTCCATGGCCAGGTAGGGGTGCACGGCTTCGGCACCGTAGCCGGCGAGCACGCCGAAGTGGTGCACCTCGCGCGCGGACCCGGTCTCCACCACCAGGCCGGCGGTGGTGCGCAGGCCCTCGCGCACCAGGTGCTGGTGGATGGACGACAGCGCCAGCAGCGCCGGGATGGCAATCTGCGTCGCCGACACGCTGCGGTCGCTGATGATCAGGATGTTGTGCCCGCTGCGCAGCGCATCGACGGCTTCCGCGTTGAGCGACGCCAGCTTGGCCTCCACGCCCTCGTGGCCCCAGGCCAGCGGGTAGGTGATGTCCAGCGTGTAGCTGCGGAACTTGCCGTGCGTGTGCTTCTCGATCTCGCGCAGCTTCTGCATGTCGGCGAAGTCGAGGATCGGCTGCGACACTTCCAGCCGCATCGGCGGGTTGACCTGGTTGATGTCCAGCAGGTTCGGCTTCGGGCCGATGAAGGACACCAACGACATCACGATCGCCTCGCGGATCGGGTCGATCGGCGGGTTGGTCACCTGCGCGAACAGCTGCTTGAAGTAGTTGTAGAGCGGCTTGTTCTTGTCGGACAGCACGGCCAGCGGGCTGTCGTTGCCCATGGAGCCTATGCCCTCTTCGCCCGCGGTGGCCATGGGAGCCATCAGGAACTTGATGTCTTCCTGCGTGTAGCCGAACGCCTGCTGGCGGTCCAGCAGCTCGATCTGGCTGGGCGGCGCATCCCCGGAAGTCTGCGACAGGTCGTCCAGGCGGATGCGCAGGTTCTCGATCCACTGCTTGTAGGGCTTCGCGTTGGCGAGCGAGGACTTCAGTTCCTCGTCGTCGATCATGCGGCCCTGCTCCAGGTCGATCAGGAACATCTTGCCGGGCTGCAGGCGCCACTTGCGCACGATGCGGTTCTCCGGCACCGGCAGCACGCCGGACTCGGAACCCATGATCACCAGGTCGTCGTCAGTCACGCAGTAGCGCGAAGGACGCAAGCCGTTGCGGTCCAGCGTGGCGCCGATCTGGCGGCCGTCGGTGAACACGATGGAAGCGGGGCCGTCCCACGGCTCGAGCATCGAGGCGTGGTACTCGTAGAAGGCCTTGCGGCGCTCGTCCATCAGCGTGTGCTGCTCCCACGGCTCGGGGATCATCATCATCACCGCCTGGGCGAGCGGGTAGCCGGCCATCGTCAACAACTCGAGGCAGTTGTCGAAGGTGGCGGTGTCGGACTGGTCCGGGAAGCTGATGGGGTACAGCTTCTTCAGGTCGGCGGCGAGCACGGGCGAGGACATCACGCCCTCGCGCGCCTTCATCCAGTTGTAGTTGCCCTTGACCGTGTTGATCTCGCCGTTGTGGGCGACGTAGCGATAGGGGTGGGCCAGCGGCCACTCGGGGAACGTGTTGGTGGAGAAGCGCTGGTGCACCAGGCCCAGGGCGGAGACGCAGCGCGCGTCCTGCAGGTCCCTGAAGTACACGCCGACCTGGTCGGCGAGCAGCAGGCCCTTGTAGATGATGGTGCGGCTGGAGAAGCTGGGAACGTAGTATTCCTTGCTGTGCTTCAGGCGCAGGCGCTGGATGGCGGCGCTGGCGGTCTTGCGGATCACGTAGAGCTTGCGCTCGAGTGCGTCCTGCACGATCACGTCGCTGCCGCGGCCGACGAACACCTGGCGGATGATCGGCTCCTTGGCGCGCACGGCCGGGGACATCGGCATTTCGCGGTCGCACGGCACGTCGCGCCAGCCGAGCAGCACCTGGCCTTCGGCCTTGATCGCGCGCTCGAGCTCCTGCTCGCAGGCGAGGCGGGAGGCGTGTTCCTTCGGCAGGAAGATCATGCCGACGCCGTACTCACCCGGCGGCGGCAGTTCCACGCCCTGCTTGGCCATCTCCTCGCGGTAAAGCGCATCGGGCAACTGCACCAGGATGCCCGCGCCGTCGCCCATCAGCTTGTCCGCACCCACCGCGCCGCGGTGGTCGAGGTTCTCCAGGATCTTCAGCGCCTGCCGGACGATGGCATGGCTCTTCTCGCCCTTGATGTGGGCCACGAAGCCGACGCCGCAGGCGTCATGCTCGTTCGCGCCCGTGTACAGGCCTTGTTCTTGCAAATGGGCGATCTCTGCAGCCGTCGTCATGGCGCGCACCTCGGGATTTCGGGGAAAACCCGAGGATAGTGCAGCGCATCAGGGCTGCCAAGCAAAATAATTGGAAATAATTGGGGTCAGATTCCAATTATTCCGCTTACATCAGGCGCGCTCCTCGAATTAGGGACAGGTTAGTCGGCCTTGATAGCTTTGGGACGCCCCGCTTGCGCCCGTAGCACCCGTCGAGCCGTACGCCTCT
Organism: Comamonadaceae bacterium; assembly: GCA_004144865.1. Taxonomy (GTDB): domain Bacteria; phylum Pseudomonadota; class Gammaproteobacteria; order Burkholderiales; family Burkholderiaceae_C; genus Ramlibacter. The sequence continues at coordinate 14,318 of SEAY01000066.1, read as the reverse complement.
GGAGATCGGCGACATAGTCGGGCTCACCCAGGGCCCAACCGCGCATGGCGGATTCAGTGAGCGCCTGCTTCTCCTTGTCGCTGATCCCGGAGCGCACGAGTGCGAGATACGCTTCGTCGCGTGCGAACGGGGTGTTGCCGAGCTCCCAGTACAAGGGGTGTGGCGTGATCAGCTTGTCCGCCCGCCGACCGATGTAGTGCTGGTGACTGGACCAGCGGTAGTCCTCCGGATCTGTGACCATGGACGCCCGAACCGGATTCAAGTCCATGTAGACCATGCACGCCAGGAGGTGGCGCTCGGCCTGGATCAGCGTAGACCGGTACCGCCCCTCCCACAGCGTGCCGGTGCGCGCGTGTCGCAGGTTGAAGTTGCGCACGTAGCGGCGACCGATCGCCTGCATCATCTGCGGGATGCCCTCCTCGGTCTCCGGCGTGGCGAGCAGGTGGAAGTGATTGCTCATCAGCACGTAACCATGCACGGCGACGCGCTGCTTGCGGGCGTGCTCGTCGATCAGCGACAGGAGCAGTTCATAGTCTGCCGTCCCGGTGAAGATCGCCTGCCGGTTGTTCCCGCGCTGGATGATGTGGTGGGGATAGCCGGGGACCGTGAGCCGGGGAAGACGCGCCATGGGCGCATCTTAATTGGAATCTGACCCCAATTAGGAGAGCCCCGGGAAGCGGCGCGCCTCCATCTCCTCGATCCCGAATTCGCGCAGGATGGCCCGCAGCCGCTCTGCCGCCGTGCGCTTGCGCTGGCCCGTGCGGCGCGCCAGGATCAGCTCGTTCTTCATGCTGTGTTCCCAGCCCACGAGCTCGGTCACCGTCACCTGGTAGCCCATCGCCTCCAGGTACAGGCAGCGCAGCACGTTGGTCACCTGGCTGCCCAGCTCGCGCGTGTGGAGCGGATGGCGCCACAACTCCGACAGCGGCGTGCGCGCCAGCGCCATCGCTTTCTGTTCGCGCAACCAGCCCGCCACCTCGGCCTGGCAGCACGGCACCAGCACCATGAAGCGCGCGTTCTTGCGCAGGCCGAAGGCGATCGCATCGTCGGTCGCCGTGTCGCAGGCATGCAGCGCCGTGACCACGTCGACCTCGGCCGGCAGTTGCGCCGCATCCGCGGCTTCGGCGGCGCTCAGGTGCAGGAAGCTCATGCGGTCGAAGCCAAGCCGCGCCGCCAGTGCCCGCGACTTCTCCACCAGCTCCGCGCGCGTCTCGATGCCGTAGATGTGCCCCTCGCCCCGGGCGCGGAAGAACAGGTCGTACAGGATGAAGCCCAGGTACGACTTGCCCGCGCCGTGGTCCGCCAGCGTGGGGTGCCCCTCCCCTGCCGGCACTTCCAGCAGCAGCTTCTCGATGAACTGGTACAGGTGGTAGACCTGCTTGAGCTTGCGGCGCGAATCCTGGTTGATGCGGCCCTCGCGCGTGAGGATGTGCAGCTCCTGCAGCAGCGCGAGCGACTGGCCCGGCTGCAGGCCCAGGTCCGCATGCACGTCGGACTTGCTCGCGGCCTTCATTCGCCCACTCCCACGCCTAGCGCCTTCCAGCCGTCGGGCCCGAGGCGCCGCAACGTTTCCATGTTGGCTTCGTAGATCGCGGCCGGGTCCGGAAACGCGGCGACCGCGCGATCGATGCTCTCCTCGCGCAGCAGGTGCAGCGTGGGATGCGGCGCGCGATTGGTGTAGTTGGTGATGTCGTCCTCCTCCACGCCGGCGAAGACGAAGCGCGGATGGAAGCTCGCGACCTGCATCACGCCCTCGAGCCCGCGCTTGCGCACCAGCCTCTCGGCCTGCGCGGTCAGCGCGTGGAAGTCCAGGAAGTCGTCCATGCCGCGGGGGATCACCAGCAGCGTCGTGTCGCGCTCCTGCGGGTCCAGCGCGGCGAGTTCATCCAGCTCGCGTGCGAAATCCGCCAGCACCGCCTGCGCGTCATCCGCGGGCGTGGCGACGATGTGCACCTGCTGCTTCACCATCACCGCCTTGGCGAAGGGGCAGAGGTTGAGGCCGACCACCGCGCGCTCGAGCCAGCGCCGCGTGTCGGCCACCGCGGATTCGAGGGGGTCCATGCCCGGACGATTCTACGGGCGCGATGGTGCACCGTGGCCGGCTGCGTCATGGCCGGCCAGGAATCGCCCGATGGCCGCGGCGATCCCCATGCCCGCGAGCGCGAAGGCGCCGGTGACCCACCACGTCACGTGCCATCCGCCGGCGCGCGCCGCGGCCCAGGCGGCCAACGGCGGCCCCGCGAACTGGCCGAACGCCGACCACTGCTGCATCCAGCCGACCGTGGTCGAGACCGATCCCTCGTCGGGCGCCACGCGCACCGCGAGCGAGAAGAGCGTGCCGGGAATGAGTCCACCGACGCTGGAGAACAGCAGCACGCCGCCATAGCGCGCCAGCGCCTGCCAGCCGCCCTCCCCGCCCCAGGGCGCGAATGCCAGCGCGGCACCGACCGCCATCGCCACGTAGCCGGCCTGCAGCAGCACCGGTGCGGGCACGCCACGCTGCAGCAGCCGGCCCGAACCGATGTTGCCGACCATGTTCACTGCGGCGGCGAAGGCGGTCGCAAAGGCCGCGTAGCCCGTCGCGAGCCCCGCCTGCGCATAGATCGTGGGCAGGAAGCCGATCACCGCGAGCCACTGGCCGGAATACACCGCGAAAGCGAGCGAAGCGAGCCACGGCCCGGGTGAGCGCAGCGTGCGCATGATGCGCGCGCGCAAACCGCCGGCGCTGCCGGCAGCGCGCCGTTCCGCCTCGGCCGGCACTGCCATCCACAGCACCGCCGCCATGCACAGCGAGAGCGCGCCCAGCAGCCACCACCAGCCCGGCCAGCCGGTCACCGCGATGAACACCGGCCCGACCAGCAAGGCGGCGGCGGTGCCGAAAGGCATGTAGGCGCCCCAGAGTCCCAGCATGCCCGCCAGCCGGCGCGGTTCCACCAGCCGTCGGATCAGCCCGGGCGCCGGCAGGGAGGCGAGCAGGAATCCCGCGCCTTCCACGGCGCGCAGGACGAGCAGCGCTTCCGCCGTGGTGGCTGCGCCGCCCGCAAGGCTCGCCAGCGAGAGGATCAGGAGGCCCAGCACCATCGTGCGCCGCGTTCCCATCGCATCGGCAGCCGCGCCGATCGCGAGGCCGAGCGTCATGCCCGCCACCTGCACCAGCGAGAGCAGGAAGCCCGCCTGCACCAGGGTGATGTGCAGCGTGTCGCGCAGCACCGGGAGCGCGGGCGGCAGCTTGCCGATGTGCAAGGCGGCGCTGATGCCCGCCAGCACCACCACGAGCGCGGGATCGAGCCGCTTCATCCGGCCAGCAACCTGCGCCCCGTCAGCCGCTCGTGTTCGCGCAGCGCATAGCGGTCCGTCATGCCGGCGATGTAGTCGGCCACGGCACGCGGCGTGTCCTGGCGCGAGGCGAAGCCCGCCTGCATCTCCTGCGGCTGCGCGAGGTAGCGTTCGAAGAGTTCGCGCACCACCTCCTGCGCCTGCGCCGTGGTGTCGGTCACGCGCGGATGGCGGTACAGGTCCTGGAAGAGAAAGGACTTGAGCTGCGCCGCCTCCGCCCGTGCCGCCTCGCTGAAGCGCACCAGCGGCGGCAGGGCGCGCGCGGCGTCGGCATCGGCCGGCCGCGATCGTTCCAATGCGGCCTGCGTTGCGTCGATGGCGTCGTAGACCTGCGCGCTCAGCATGCGGCGGATGGCCTCGTACAGCACGCGGCGGCCCTGCATCTGCGGATACTCCCGCACCGTCGCCGCGTGGTGCCGGCCGAACAGCGGCACCTGCGCCACCTGCTCGATCGTGATCAGCCCGGAGCGCACGCCGTCGTCGATGTCGTGCGCGTTGTAGGCGATCTCGTCGGCCAGGTTGCACAACTGCGCTTCGAGCCCGGGCTGCGTGCGATCGAGGAATCGGCGGCCGACGCCGCCCGGCTCCCCGCGCTCCAGCGCTAGCGCATTCGCGCGCGAGCAATGCTTGAGGATGCCCTCGCGCGTCTCGAAGCAGAGGTTCAGGCCGTCGAAGTCGGGATAGCGCTCCTCCAGCTTGTCCACCACGCGCAGGCTCTGCAGGTTGTGCTCGAAGCCGCCGTGCTCCGCCATGCAGGCGTTGAGCGCGTCCTGGCCGGCATGGCCGAATGGAGTGTGGCCCAGGTCGTGCGCGAGCGCGATCGCCTCCACCAGGTCTTCGTTCAGCTCCAGCGGGCGGGCGATGGAGCGCGCCAGCTGCGCCACCTCGATGGAGTGCGTCAGGCGCGTGCGGAACAGGTCGCCCTCGTGGTTGAGGAACACCTGCGTCTTGTAGACCAGCCGGCGGAAGGCCGTGGAATGCACGATGCGGTCGCGATCGCGCTGGAACTCGGTGCGCGTCGGTGGGGCCGCCTCGGGATGGCGGCGGCCGCGCGTGCGCGCCGGGTCGCAGGCGTAGGGAGCGAGGGTCATGCCGACGTCAGCGGGTGCAGTCCGCGAGCACCTGCCGCACCAGGTCGTCGGGCGCCGCCCGCACGGCGGCTTGGCCCGGACGTTCGATCACCACGAACCGGATCTGGCCACCTTCGGACTTCTTGTCGCCGCGCATCAGCTGCAGGTAGCGGTCGGCGCCGAGCGCCGGCCCCGTCGTCGGCAGCCCTGCGCGCGCGATCAGCGCTGCCACGCGGCGGACGAAGGCTTCATCGACCAGGCCCAGCCGCTGCGAGAGCTGCAGTCCCATCACCATGCCGCAGCCCACCGCTTCGCCGTGCAGCCATTCGCCATAGCCGAGGCCGGCCTCGATCGCATGCCCGAAGGTGTGGCCGAAGTTGAGGATCGCCCGCAACCCCGACTCGCGCTCGTCCTGGCCCACGACTTCGGCCTTGATCTCGCAGCTGCGGCGCACCGCATGCGCGAGCGCGGCGCGGTCGCGCCGCAGCAGGGCGTCGACGTTCGCCTCGATCCAGCCCAGGAACTCCATGTCCGCGATCGGTCCGTACTTGATCACTTCGGCCAAGCCGGCGCTCAGTTCGCGCGGCGGCAAGGTGTCCAGCGCGTCGAGGTCGCACACCACGCGCAACGGCTGGTAGAACGCGCCTATCATGTTCTTGCCCAGCGGATGGTTGATCGCGGTCTTGCCGCCCACCGAGGAGTCGACCTGCGCCAGCAGCGTGGTGGGCACCTGCACGAAAGGGACGCCGCGCATGTAGCTGGCCGCGGCAAAGCCGGTCATGTCGCCGACCACGCCCCCGCCGAGGGCGAACAGTACCGTCTTGCGGTCGCAGCCGTTCGCCAGCAAGGCATCGAAGATGAGGTTCAGGGTGGTCCAGTCCTTGTGGTCCTCGCCATCGGGCAGGACCACCTGGAAGACGGAGCCGTAGTGCGGCACCAGCGCCGCGCGCAGTTGCGCCGCATACAGCGGGCCCACCACCTCGTTGGTGACGATGAGCGCGGAGGCCGCGGCGGGCAGCCCGTCCCACGTCTTCGCGTCGCCGAGCAGGCCGGCGCCGATGCGGATGTCGTAGCTGCGTTCGCCCAGCGCGATGCGCACCAGCTGGGAACCTTCGGGGAGCGGGGCGGCCATGCCCCGAGTTTAAGGGCGCAGCGGAAGCACCCCGGCCAGCTCCAGCTGCATGATGATCATGTTCACCAGCATGGGCACCGAGGGACGGCCGGTCTCGATGTGGAAGTGCGCCGCCTCGCGATAGAGCGGGTCGCGCTCGGCGTGCAGGCTGCGCAGCCGTCCCAAGGGGTCGGCCACCTGCAACAGCGGCCGCTGCGTGTCGTGCCGCACGCGGCGATGCAGTTCCTCGGGCGAGGAGCGCAGGTAGATCACGCGGCCGGCCTCGCGCAACTTCTGCCTGTTGGCCTCGCGCAGCACGGCGCCACCGCCGGTGGCCACCACCGCGTCCGGGCCGGCGGCGAGGTCGGCGATCACCTGCTGCTCGACGTCGCGGAAGGCGTCCTCGCCCTCGCGGGCGAAGTATTCGCGGATGCTGCAGCCCAGGCGCTGCTCGATGAGCGCGTCCGAATCAAAAAAAGGCAGCCCGAGCCGCCTTGCGAGTTGGCGCCCGACAGTGGACTTGCCACTGCCGGGCATGCCGACGAGGGAGAGGATCAAGGCACCCGGTCGTCCCGGCTCAGCGAGCCTGGCCGAGGCGGTCGGTGACCATCTTGGGCGTGATGAACACCAGCATCTCCTGCTTGTTGCTGGTCCGGTTCTTGTTCTTGAACAGGTTGCCGGCCACGGGGATGTCGCCCAGCAGCGGAACCTTGGTCTCGTTCTCGGTCTCGGCCAGCTCGAAGATGCCGCCGATCACCACCGTGCCGCCGTTCTCCACCAGCACCTGCGTGCGGATGTGCTTGGTGTTGATCGCGATGCCCGCGGCCGTCGTCTCGCCCCGGCTGTCCTTGTTGATGTCCAGGTCCAGGATGATGTTGCCTTCGGGCGTGATCTGCGGCGTCACTTCCAGCTTCAGCGTCGCGCGGCGGAAGGCCACCGAGGTCGCGCCGCTGGCCGTAGCCTGCTGGTACGGGAATTCGGTGCCCTGCTCGATCAGCGCCTTGGTCTTGTCGGCCGTCACGATGCGGGGGCTGGAAACCAGCTTGCCCTTGCCGTCGGCTTCCAGCGCGGAGAGCTCCAGGTTCAGGAAGCGGTTGGCTCCGGAGTTGAACAGCGAGATCGCGAAGCTGGCGGGGGCGAAGCCGCCCGCACCCGCGGAAGGCAGGTTCACGAAGCTGGTGTTGAGCGTATCCAGTCCGCGCTCCTCCAGCTGCCCGGTCTGGCCCGACACGCCGTCGTACGTGGCGCCCAGCGAACCCCGCTGCCCGCCGACGCCGTAGCCAGGGGTGCCACCGGCCACCAGCTCTCCCGTTATGGGATTGCGCCGAATGGTCTGCCGCAGGTCCACCGCGCCCAGGCGCGCGCCCAGCGACTTGCCGAACGTGTCGGACGCTTCCACGATGCGCGCTTCGATCAGGACCTGGCGCACCGGGATGTCGAGGCGGGCGATCAGCTGCTGCACCTGTTCCAGCTTCGACGGCACGTCGGTCACGAACAGCTGGTTGGTGCGCGGCTCGGCGATGGCGCTGCCCCGCGCGCTCAGGAGGCGCGCCGAGCCGCTGCCCGTGATCTGCACCGAAACGTCCGCGGCGCGGGTGTAGTTCAGCTGGAAGGCCTGCGTGCGCAGAGGCTCCAGGCTCTGGATGGCGGCGTTCGCCTCCAGTTCCAGCTTCTCCTTGGCGGCAATCTCGTCCTTCGGAGCGATCCACAGCACGTTGCCGCTGCGGCGCATGCCCAGGCCCTTGGCCTGCAGGATGATGTCCAGCGCCTGGTCCCAGGGCACGTCCTTCAGGCGCAGCGTCACGGCCCCGGTGACGGAGTCCGAGGTGACGATGTTGAAGTTCGTGAAATCGGCGATCACCTGCAGCAGCGCGCGCACCTCGATGTTCTGGAAATTCAGCGACAGCTTCTCGCCCGTGTAGCCGGGACCCTGCGACAGCTTGTTGGGATCCTGGCGCTGCGCGCGCACTTCCACGACGAACTGCGTGTCCGACTGGTAGGCGCTGTGCTCCCAGGCGCCGCGCGGCTCGATCACCATGCGCACGCGGTCGCCGGTCTGCTGCGTGGTCACCGCCTGGACCGGGGTGCCGAAGTCGGTGACGTCCATGCGACGGCGCAGCCCCTCGGGCAGCGTCGACTTCAGGAAGTCCACCACCAGCGTCTGGCCTTGCTGGCGGATGTCCACGCCCACTTGGTTGCTCGCCAGGTCGACGATCACGCGGCCGGAACCGTCGGGGCCACGGCGGAAGTCGAGATCCTTCAGCGGCTGCATGTCGCGGTTGCGGCTCTCGGCGAACGCCTGCGGCGTCTGGGCCGCCTGCGCCGTCTGCGCCACCGGGTCCAGCGTGACCAGCAGGGCCTTGCCGTCCATGGCCAGCCGGTAGTTGGTGGGCGTCTTCAGGTTGATCACCACGCGGGAGCGGTCACCCGCCTGCACCACGTTGACGGAGCGGACGTTGCCGACGCTGATGTCGACCGCGTTGCGGCCCATGGCGTTGGCCGCGCCGGGCACGTCCAGCGCGATGCGCGCCGGCGACTGCGTCGCGAACCCGGTGGGCAGCGTCGTCAGCGGCTCGGTGAACTCCACGCGCACCACTTCCCTCCCGCCCTGCAGGGATCCCGTGACGGCCTCCACCGACGGCGCGGCGTGCGCCCCGGCCGTCCATGCGGACGCGAAGACCGCTGCCGCGGCAAGAAGGGCACGCCAACTCCACTCGTTCTGTTTCTTCATTTGGACTTCTCCTGCAATTGCAGTGTCGCGGTTCGCTCGATCCATTCGCCGGCGGGGTCCTGAACCAGCTCGCGCAGCACGACTTCGCTCTCGGCCACCTTGGTGATGCGGCCGTAGTGCTGTCCCAGGTAGTTCCCGGGCTTCACCTGGTACAGCAGGTTGTCCACCTTGATCAGCGCCACGGGCTGGCCCTGCTTCAGGAGGCTGCCCACCATCACCATGGCGTCCAGCGGATAGGCTTCCAGCGGCTCCTTGCGGCGGCTGAGTTCCGGTGCCAGCAGCGCGGCGCTGGCACTCCCCGCCTGCAGCGCATCGCGCTTCAGGGCGGCCGTGAGCTTCTGGTTGCTGAAAGGCTCGATGGCCGCTTCCTGCACGTAGGATTCGGGCGTGAAGGGCTTGGGCTCCGCGATGGGCTGGATCTTGGGCTTGGTGGCCGCGCGCTCCTGCTGCATCCACGCCTGGATCTCTCCGTCGCCGGACACGTCGCAGCCTGCGAGCGCGGCGGCCGCCAGCACGGCGAACAACAGCTTGTGCGTCATTTCTTCGCTCCGGGCTTCGCGGCCGCGGCCTTGCGTTGGGCCGTCACCTCATCCGGATCGAGGTAGCGGTACGTCCTCGCCTGCGTCTCCATCGTGAGGCCGCCATCCTTGCCTTGCTGGATGTTCAGGTTGTTCAGGGTCACGATCCGCGAAAGGTGCGCCACGTCCGCGGCAAAGGAGCCCATGTCGTGGTAGCGGCCGGTCACCTTGATCGCGATCGGCAGCTCCGCGTAGTACTCCTTCACGCTCACGGAGCCGGGCCTGAAGAAGTCGAACGTGAGGCTGCGGCCGAGGCCGGCCTGGTTGATGTCGGAAAGCAGGGCGTCCATCTCGGCCTTGCTGGGAAGCTGCTTCTCGAGCTGGATCACGTATTGCTGGACCTGCTCGCGCTGCTTGCGCAGGGCGTCGAGGTTCACGGCCTGCGCGAGCTTCGTCTTGTATTCGGCGCGCAGCTTCTCTTCGGTGGCCTGCTCCGCGGCGAGTTCGTCGGCCGAACCGGTCAGCCAGACGAACCACAGGGCGGCCACGATGGCGGCGGCGAGCGCCGCGCACAGCGCCACCTTCGGCACCAGCGGCCAGGAGGCCGGGTCGTTGGGGTTCAGGTTGCGGAATTGCGACGCGATCCGTTCCTGGAAAGCGGCGGCATCGAATTTGGGGTTGGCGGTCGCCATGGTCAGTCCGTTCCTGCGTGGGCGCGTTGCATCACTTCTTGGCCGAAGCGGGCGCCGCGGCGGCCACGGCCGCCACGGGAGCGGGTGTGGCCGGCGCCGCGCTGGCCGCGGCGGTCGGCGTGAGGGCGACGCCAGCGGCGCCGGGGGCAGCGGGCGAAGCTCCCGGCTTCACCTCCGTGGGGCGCACCAGCTTGATGGTCATCTTGTAGTTGTAGACACGCCGGGTTTCCTTCGGGGGCAGGGTCACCGTCGCGGCCACGATCTCGATCAGCTCCGGCTTGGTGATCCACGCACTGCCCGCGGCCAGGTTGCGCAGCAACTCGGAAACCCGCTCGTTGGACTGGGCCACGCCGCCGAGCGTCACGATGTCCCCGGCCTGCGCGAGGCTGCTGAGGTACACGCCGTCCGGCAGCAGGCGGACCATGTCGTTGAGCAGGTGCACCGGCATGTTGCGGTTCGCCTGCAGGTCTTCCACCGCCTGCTGGCGGGCCCGCAGGGCGGCGATCTCCTCCTGCAGGGACGCGATGTCCTTGATCTGGGCGTCCAGCTTCTTGATCTCGCTGCTGAGGACCATGTTGCGGTCCTGCTGTTCGGAGATCAGGGCCGCGTACCACAGGTAGATGCCACCCGCGATCAGCGCACCGGCCACGGCGGACGCGCCGAGGCCCGCGTAGAACATCTCGCGGCGCCGCTTGCGTGCCGCCTCCCGGTGCGGCAACAGGTTGATCAGGATCACTGCAGGAACCTCCGCATGGCCAGGCCGCACGACGTCAGGTAGGACGGCGCTTCGCGCCGGACCTTCTTCTCGCGGACCGAATCGCCGATCTGCATGCCCTGGAAGGGGTCGGCCAGCGCACAGGGGAACGAAGTCTGCGCGGTGATGGCGTCGCTCAGCCCGGGCAGCGCCGCCGAGCCGCCGGCGACCATGATGTGGTCCACGCGGTTGTGGGGCGTGCTGGTGAAGAAGAACTGGAGGGCGCGGGCCACTTCCTGCGCCATGCTGTCCACGAACGGGCGCAGCACGCCGGCCTCGTAGTCCTCGGGCAGCTCGCCGCTGCGCTTCTTGCTCTCCGCCTCCTCGGGCGAGAAGCCGTATTGCCGCACGATCAGCTGGGTGAGCTGGGCGCCGCCGAAGGCCTGGTCGCGGTCGTACAGCACTTCGTCGTTGCGGATCACCTGCATGCTGGTGGTGGACGCGCCGACCTCGAACAGGGCGACGAGCTGGTCCTTGCCGCCCGCGGGCAGCTCGTTGATGAGGCGGCCGGCCGCCAGCCGGGACGCATAGGATTCGACGTCGATGATCACCGGCTTCAGGCCGGCGGCCTCGGCCAGGCCCTGGCGGTCCTGCACCTTCTCCTTGCGGGAGGCCGCGATCAGCACCTCCACGTCGCCGCTGGACGACGAGCTCGGGCCGACCACGCAGAAGTCCAGGCTCACCTCGTCCAGCGAGAACGGGATGTACTGGTTGGCCTCGGCCTCGACCTGCACTTCCAGCTCGGCATCCGACAGGCCGCCCGGCAGGATGATCTTCTTGGTGATGACGGCCGCCGCGGGCAGCGCCATCGCCACGTTGCGGGTGCGCGTGCCGCTTTTCTTGATCACGCGCCGCATGGCTTCGGCCACTTCGTCGAACTTCTCGACGTTGCCGTCGCTGATCCAGCCGCGTTCCAGGGGCTCGATCGCGCAGCGCTCCAGGATGAAGCCGCCGTTCTTGGCGAGGCCTAGTTCGACCAGCTTGACGCTGGAGGAGCTGATGTCCAGGCCCAGTAGCGGGGCGGACTTGCTGCCAAACAGAGAGCCGAATGAGCTCAAAACCATCTCCTACGACGCCTCGTGTCAAGGCGTAACGAACTTAAGATTCCACTTCAATGCTAGCAATAACATCCTTGTCGCCAAAGGAATTTCTGATGAGGCACCCTGCTCGGCGTTGTCAAAAGCCGACGAGCTTCGGTGCCATACTCCTGCGGCTTACGCGGCGCCGCAAGCGCGAGGCCGACGCGCGTTGCGGAACCGCCGCCCGCCGGCTGGCTCTGACGTAGGCATTTCTATAATGGGCTCCCCGGGACGCCCGATGGAGTTCTATGGCTTCCGACCCTTCTTCCGACGCTCCCGGCCCCGCCCGCATCCGTCCCCTCTGGCAACGCTTCCTCCTGAAGTTCTTCGGGTGGACCTTCGGGGTGGCCTTTGCGCTCGTGGCCGCCGCCGTCACCATCGGCGGGGTGGCGCTCGCCGTCGCCTATCCCAACCTGCCCGACATCAGCGACCTGTCGGACTACCGGCCCAAGCTGCCGCTGCGCGTGTACAGCGCCGACGGCCTGCTGATCGGGGAGTTCGGGGAGGAGCGGCGCAACCTCACCCCGATCGGCGAGATTCCCGCCGTCATGAAGAACGCGGTGCTGGCGATCGAGGACGCCCGCTTCTATTCGCACCACGGCGTGGACTACATCGGCCTGGGCCGCGCGGCCGTGGCCAACCTGGGACGGGTGAAGAGCCAGGGCGCCTCCACCATCACCATGCAGGTGGCGCGCAACGTGTACCTCTCTTCCGAGAAGACGTTCACGCGCAAGCTCTATGAGGTGCTCCTCACCTTCAAGCTGGAACACCTGCTGACGAAGGACCAGATCCTCGAGATCTACATGAACCAGATCTTCCTGGGCAACCGCGCCTACGGCTTCGCGGCGGCCTCGGATGCCTACTTCGGCAAGCCGATGAAGGAGCTGACGATCGCCGAGGCGGCCATGCTGGCGGGGCTGCCGAAGGCTCCTTCGGCCTACAACCCCATCTCCAACCCGTCCCGCGCCCGCGCGCGGCAGCTTTACATCATCGAACGGATGGAGGCCAACGGTTTCATCACGGCCGAGGAAGCCGTGGCAGCCAAGAAGCAGGAGCTGCGCGTGCGCACCGGCACCCAGCAGGCGCCCGTGCGCGCCGAATACATCGCCGAGACCGTGCGCCAGCTGGTGTTCGCCCAATACGGCGACGAGACCTACACGCGCGGCCTGAACGTCTTCACGACCGTGAAGTCCGGCGACCAGGAGGCTGCGTACAAGGCCCTGCGCAAGGGCATCATGGACTACGAGAAGCGCCAGATCTACCGCGGCCCCGAGCGCTTCGTCGACCTGCCTGCCGACCCGAAGGAGCTGGAGGAGGCGATCGACGACGCGCTTGCCGAGCATCCGGACAACGGCGACGTGATGGCGGCGGTGGTGCTGGAAGTCTCGCCCAAGAAGATCGTCGCGGTGCGGGGCAACGGCGACCGCTTCGACATCGTGGGCGAGGGCCTGCAGGCGGCGCGCTCGGGCCTGGCGCCCAAGGCCACGCCGAAGATCAAGATCCGGCCGGGCGCGGTGATCCGCGTGATGAAGACCCCCAAGGACGCCTGGGAGATTACCCAGCTCCCCGAAGTGGAAGGCGCTTTTGTCGCCATCGACCCGCGCGACGGCGCCGTCCGCGCCATGGTGGGCGGCTTCGACTTCAACAAGAACAAGTTCAACCACGCCACGCAGGCCTGGCGGCAGCCCGGCTCCGGCTTCAAGCCCTTCATCTACTCGGCGGCGCTGGAACGGGGCTTCGGCCCGTCCACCATCGTCAACGATGGCCCGCTGTTCTTCGACTCGGGCGTCACCGGCGGCCAGCCTTGGGAACCCAAGAACTACGACGGCAAGTTCGAAGGCCCGATGCCCCTGCACACGGCGCTGGCCAAGTCCAAGAACATGGTCTCCATCCGCATCCTGCAGGCGGTGGGCCCGCAGAACGCGCAGGACTGGGTCGCCCGCTTCGGCTTCGACGCGGAGAAGCACCCGCCCTATCTCACCATGGCGCTGGGCGCCGGCTCCGTGACGCCGATGCAGATGGCCACGGGCTATGCCGTGTTCGCCAATGGCGGCTACCGCGTGAACCCGTGGCTGATCACGAAGATCACCGACCAGAAGGGCAAGGCCCTGGTGGAGAGCCAGCCGCCGCTGCTGAACGAATCGATGCGTGCCATCGACGCGCGCAACGCGTTCATCATGAACCGGCTGATGCAGGAGATCACGCGCTCCGGCACCGCCGCGCGCGCGCAGCGCGAGCTCAAGCGGCCAGACCTGTACGGCAAGACGGGCACTACCAACGATGCCATCGACACCTGGTTCAACGGCTTCCAGCCCTCGCTGGTGGCGGTGGTCTGGATGGGCTACGACAACCCGCGCTCGCTGGGCGACCGGGAAACCGGCGGCGGCCTCAGCCTGCCGGTGTGGATCAACTTCATGGACACCGCGCTCAAGGGCGTGCCCATCATGGAGCCCGCGGCGCCCGAGGGCGTGATCAACATCGGCGGCGAGTGGTACTACGAGGAATACGCCCGGGGTGCCGGCGTGGCGAGCCTGGGGCTGAACGGCGAAGCCACCGGCGACGGCACGCGGCCGCGCGGCAGCGCCGGCGAACAGGCTCCGGGCGCGCCGGGCGATCCGGGCCTGGTGAACTCGGACGGCCGCCCGCCCGGGGTGGTGCCGCCGGCACCGCCGCCCGCCCCCAACGACGAGCGCCGCAGCATCCTGGACCTCTTCAGGAACTGAACGTGAGCGGGCGGCCGGCCTGCTCCGTGGCGTAGCGGCTCAGGTCGGCGAAGAACTCGCTGCTCGCCTTGGTGTCGCGCCAGCGCTCCCCATCGAACTTGTAGTGGAAGCCGCCCGAGCGGGCGGCCATCCACACCTCGTGAAGGGGCTTCTGCAGGTTCACGATGATCTGGCTGCGGTCGGGAAAGGTCAGGGTCACCATGCCGCCGACGCGCTGGTTGTCGACGTCCGCGTCGGTGCTTTCGTTGATCCGGTCGCAGCTGGCCTCGACGCTCGCAAGCAGGGCCTCCGCGCGGTCGAGGTA
>SEAY01000167.1 GCA_004144865.1 Comamonadaceae bacterium | reverse complement strand
ACTCCCTCCCCCAGAGGGGGAGGGAGTAGGGCAGCCGCTAACATGCCCTGATGTCCCTCTTCCTCGATTCCTTCTGGCGCGCCGTCGCCTACTGCCTGCACCCGCGCGTCATAGCCCTGTCGCTGTTGCCGCTGCTGTTGCTGGTGGTGGCGTTCGCCGGGCTGGGGTATTTCTACTGGGACAGCGCCGTCAACGGCGTGTTCCTGTGGCTGGAGTCCACCGCGTGGCTGGAGAGCATCTCCGCTTGGCTGCAGGACATGGGAATGGGCGGGCTGAAGAATGCGCTGGCGCCGCTGCTGGTGATCTTCGCCGTCACGCCGCTGCTGGTGATCGCCGTGCTGCTGATCGTGGCCCTGCTCATGATGCCGGCCATCGTGCGGCTGGTGGAGCGCCGGCGCTTCCCGCAGCTCGAACGCAAGGAGGGCGCCTCGTTCCTGCGCAGCGCCATGTGGTCGCTCGGTTCGATGCTGCTGGCGCTGCTGGCCCTGGTGATCTCGGTGCCGCTGTGGCTGATCCCGCCGCTGATCCTGGTGCTGCCGCCCTTCATTTGGGGCTGGCTCACCTACCGCGTGATGGCCTTCGACGCGCTGGCCGATCACGCCAGCGGCGAAGAGCGCCGGCTGGTGTTCCGCAAGCACCGCGGCTGGATGCTCCTCATGGGCGTGGCCACGGGTTACCTGGGCGCGGCGCCCAGCGTGGTGTGGGCTTCGGGCTGGTTCTTCGCCGCGGCGTTCCCGGTGCTGATTCCGGTGGCGATCTGGATCTACACGCTGGTGTTCGCGTTCTCGTCGCTGTGGTTCGCGCACTTCTGCCTGGCGGCGCTGGACCAGTTGCGGGCGATGCCCGCCGTCCCGGTGCAGCCCGTGCCCCCGCTCGTGGAACAATCGCCGCTGCTGGATTCCCGCCTTCGCGGGAATGACGAGACACCATGACCGCCCCCCGCCCCGAAATCGGCCTCATCATCGTCGGCGACGAGATCCTCTCCGGCAAGCGTGCCGACAAGCACCTGCCCAAGCTGATCGAGCTGCTGTCCGCCCGCGGGCTGCAGCTGGGCTGGGCCGAGTACGTGGGCGACCGACCCGAGCGCATCACCGAGACGCTGCGGCGCGTGTTCGCCTCCGGCGACATCGTGTTTTCCACCGGCGGCATAGGCGCCACGCCCGACGACCACACGCGCCAGTGCGCCGGCCGGGCGCTCGGGGTGGAGCTGGAGCTGCACCCGCAGGCCGAGGCCCTGATCCGCGAGCGCATGCAGGATGTGGCCAGGGAGCAGGGCGTGCCGTACGAGCCGGACCGGCCGGACAACATCCACCGCCTCAACATGGGCGTGTTCCCCAAGGGCGCGACGCTCATCCCCAACCCGTACAACAAGATCCCCGGCTTCTCGGTCGGCGACGTGCATTTCGTGCCCGGCTTCCCGGTGATGGCGTGGCCAATGATGGAGTGGGTGCTGGACCGGTCGTATGCCCACCTGTTCCAGCGCGGTGCCTACGTCGAGAAGTCGGTGATCGTTTTCGGCTCCATGGAGGCCGCGCTCACGCCGCTGATGGAGCAGGTGGAGCGCGAGCACCCGGCCGTGAAGGTCTTCAGCCTTCCGAGCGTGGACCATCCGACCCTGGGCCGCCACATCGACTTGGGCGTCAAGGGCGCGCCGGAGGCCGTGGACCAGGCTTATCCGCTCCTGATCACTGGCTTGCAGGCGCTGGGCGTGAAGCTCGGCCCTGAACTGGTGCGTTGACCGTGCACCGTAGAGGTGCGTTCGGGTATCCTGCACGCGCTTGGTGCGCAGGCGCAGCCTGCACACCCTACGGCCGGGCGGGGCGCGTGAAGAAATCGCCCATGCACCAGCTTCTGGCACAGAACCTGCATCCAGCCCCGCCGTTCATTCAACAACCACCACCATCCCCAGGAGAATCTTGATGGCAGCCAAGACCGTCGCAGACGTCATGAAGCTGGTGAAGGAGAACGAAGTCAAGTTCGTCGACTTCCGCTTCACCGACACCCGCGGCAAGGAACAGCACGTCACCGTGCCCGTGTCCCACTTCGACGAAGACAAGTTCAGCGCGGGCCACGCGTTCGACGGTTCCTCCATCGCCGGCTGGAAGGGCATCGAGGCGTCCGACATGCTGCTGATGCCGGACCCGAACACCGCCAACATCGACCCGTTCTTCGAAGAGACCACGCTGATCCTGTCGTGCGACGTGCTCGAGCCGGGTGACGGCAAGGCGTACGACCGCGACCCGCGCTCCATCGCCAAGCGCGCCGAGGCCTACCTCAAGGCGTCCGGCCTGGGCGACACCGCCTTCTTCGGCCCGGAACCCGAGTTCTTCATCTTCGACGACGTGCGCTGGGCCGCGGGCCCGAGCGGCTGCTTCGTCGAGATCGACGAATACGAAGCGCCCTGGAACACCGGCAAGAAGATCGACGGCGGCAACAAGGGCCACCGTCCCACCACCAAGGGCGGCTACTTCCCCGTGCCCCCGATCGACAGCACGCAAGACATGCGCGCCGAGATGTCCCTCATCCTCGAGCAGATGGGCATCCCGGTCGAAGTGTTCCACCACGAGGTGGCGGGCGCCGGCCAGAATGAGATCGGCACCCGGTTCAGCACGCTGGTGGAGCGCGCCGACTGGTCGCAGCTGCAGAAGTACGTGATCCAGAACGTCGCCAACGCCTACGGCAAGACCGCGACCTTCATGCCCAAGCCCATCGTGGGCGACAACGGCTCCGGCATGCACGTGCACCAGTCGGTGTGGAAGGGCGGCAAGAACCTGTTCGCCGGCGAGGGCTATGCCGGCCTGAGCGACTTCGCGCTGTACTACATCGGCGGCATCATCAAGCACGCCCGCGCGCTGAACGCCATCACCAACCCGGGCACCAACAGCTACAAGCGCCTGGTGCCGGGCTTCGAGGCGCCGGTGAAGCTGGCCTACTCGTCGCGCAACCGCTCGGCGTCCATCCGCATCCCGTACGTGGCCAACCCGAAGGGCCGCCGCATCGAGTGCCGCTTCCCGGACCCGCTGATGAACCCGTACCTGGGCTTCGCCGCGATGCTGATGGCCGGCCTGGACGGCGTGGAAAACAAGATCCACCCGGGCGAAGCTGCCACGAAGGACCTGTACCACCTGCCGCCGGAAGAGGACGCGAAGATCCCGACCGTGTGCCACAGCCTCGACCAGGCGCTGGAGTACCTCGACAACGACCGCGCGTTCCTCACCAAGGGTGGCGTGTTCTCGGATGCGATGCTGGATGCCTACATCGAGCTGAAGATGCAGGAAGTGCAGCGCTTCCGCATGACGACGCACCCGATCGAGTTCGACATGTACTACTCGCTCTGATCGTCATCCCCGGGGCACCCCACGTCATCCCCGCGAAGGCGGGGATCCAGGGCGCCCTGGGTTCCCGCCCTCCGCGGGAACGACGGCGTCGGCTGTAATTAATCACAGCCGATGCATTCCAGGGGCGACAAAAGTCGCCCCTTTCCTTTGTAAATCAACAGCTTAATTGGCAATCTGAAGAGTTTGCGCGATACTGCAAAGCCGTCCCTGCTCGAGCATGGCATGGAGTACCGCATGAAGACCGCCTCTTTCCTGATTCCTCTCGTCGCCCTCCTTTTCACCGCCGGCGCCTCCGCGCAGACGAAGATCTTCCGTTGCGGCAACAGCTACACCAACGACGAAGCCCAGGCCAAGGCCATGGGCTGCAAGGCCGTGGAAGGCGGCAA
This sequence comes from Comamonadaceae bacterium, assembly GCA_004144865.1. Classification (GTDB taxonomy): domain Bacteria; phylum Pseudomonadota; class Gammaproteobacteria; order Burkholderiales; family Burkholderiaceae_C; genus Ramlibacter. Next base: position 2,785 of record SEAY01000167.1, on the reverse strand, counting down.
CGTCACCGTCGTGCAGGGCACGCGGGTGAATGGCGGCGCGACGGCATCGGCCGTGAAGCCGGTCGTGGCGCCCCCCGGCTCGCGGGTGGATGCGGGCGACCAGAAGGCGCGCGACGGCGAGGCCAGGGCGATCCTCGAGGCCGAGCTGAAGAAGGCCGAGGGCAAGCGGGCGGAGCTGCTGAAGGAATACAACAACGGCACGCCGGACAAGCTCGGTCCCGAGACCAAGAACCACCAGAAGTACCTGGACCGCGTCGGCGAGCTCAAGGAAGCCATCGAGCGCAGCGAGAGAGACATTGAGGGACTCACGCGCGAAATCAGCCGCAGCAACGGCGCCGGCCCCGCTCCCCGCTAAGGGCCGCTTCCAGGCGTTCGACCTGCTGGCCACCCTGGTGGCCGTGGTCCACGGCGACGGCACGGTGCTGTTCGCCAACGCCGCCCTCGAGGACGCCGCCGGCGCCTCGCGCCGCACCATCGAGGGTGCGAGCTTCCTGAACTACTTTTCCGAGCCGCAGGTGCTGCGCACCGCGCTCGACGGCGCGCGCATCAACGAATACGCGGCGCTGCGCTACGACGCCCACCTGCTGCGGCAAGGCGCCGAGCCCATGCCCGTGCACGTGGTGCTGGCCCAGACCGACCACCCCGACGAATTCGTCATCGAGCTGCTGCCGCTGGAGGCGCAGGCCCGGCAGGACCGCGAGGAGCGCCTGATCGACCAGGCGCAGGCCAACAAGGAACTGATCCGCAACCTCGCCCACGAGATCAAGAACCCGCTGGGCGGCATCCGCGGCGCGGCGCAGCTGCTGGAGATGGAGATCGATCCGGCGCTGAAGGAATACACCCGCGTGGTGATCCACGAGGCCGATCGCCTGCAGACGCTGGTGGACAGGCTGCTCGCGCCGCACCGCCGCCCGCACGTGGTGGGCGACGTGAACATCCACGAGGTGTGCGAGCGCGTGCGTTCGCTGATCCTGGCGGAATTCCCCAAGGGGCTGCGGGTCGTGCGCGACTACGACATCTCCATCCCCGAATTCCGCGGCGACCGCGAGCAGTTGATCCAGGCCGTGCTGAACATCGCGCACAACGCGGCGCAGGCACTGGGCGATCGCATCGCGGCGGGCGACGCGCAGCTCACCTTCCGCACGCGCATAGGCCGGCAGGTCACATTCGGTAAGCAGCGCTATCGACTGGCACTGGAATTGCATGTCATCGACAACGGGCCCGGCGTGCCGGACTCGATCAAGGACCGCATCTTCTTTCCGCTCGTGTCGGGAAGGGAAGGCGGATCCGGCCTGGGGCTGACGCTGGCGCAAACCTTCGTGCAGCAGCACCATGGCCTGATCGAGTGCGACAGCGTGCCGGGGCGGACGGATTTCAAGATCCTGATCCCCTTGCCCTGACACCGATGTAGGGTGTGCAGCTGCGCTGCGCATCATTGAGCTAGCGAGAACACAAGGGACCCCATGAAGCCGATCTGGATCGTTGACGATGACCAATCCATCCGCTTCGTGCTCGAGAAGGCCTTGCTGCGCGAGGATCTCCCCACGCGCAGCTTCACCAATGCGCGCGAGGTGCTCACCGCGCTGGATGCCGCGAACGACGAGGAGGGCCCGCAGATCCTCGTGAGCGACATCCGCATGCCGGGCGGCTCGGGCCTGGACCTGCTGAACAAGGTCAAGGAGAAGCACCCGGGGCTGCCGGTCATCATCATGACGGCGTTCTCCGACCTCGATAGCGCGGTGTCGGCCTTCCAGGGTGGCGCCTTCGAATACCTGCCCAAGCCCTTCGACCTGCCCAAGGCCATCGAGCTGATCCGCCGCGCGGTGGAGGAAAGCCAGCGCGAGGAAGTGGCCGAGGAGCGCATGGCGGCCGCCCCCGAGATGCTGGGGCAGGCGCCGGCGATGCAGGATGTCTTCCGCGCGATCGGGCGGCTGTCGCAAAGCAACGTGACGGTGATGATCACCGGCGAATCCGGCTCGGGCAAGGAGCTGGTGGCGCGTGCGCTGCACAAGCACTCGCCGCGCGCCAATGGGCCGTTCGTGGCGATCAACACCGCGGCGATCCCCAAGGACCTGCTGGAGTCGGAGCTGTTCGGCCACGAGCGCGGCGCCTTCACCGGCGCGCAGACCATGCGTCGCGGCCGCTTCGAACAGGCCGACGGCGGCACGCTGTTCCTCGACGAGATCGGCGACATGCCTTTCGACCTGCAGACGCGATTGCTGCGCGTGCTGTCGGACGGGCACTTCTACCGCGTGGGCGGGCACAACGCGATCAAGGCCAACGTGCGCGTGATCGCGGCCACCCACCAGGACCTGGAGCAGCGCGTCAAGGAAGGCAACTTCCGCGAGGACCTGTTCCACCGCCTCAACGTGATCCGCCTGCGCCTGCCGGCGCTGCGCGAGCGTCGGGAGGACGTGCCGATGCTGGCGCGCCATTTCCTGCAGCAAAGCGCCAAGCAGCTGGGCGTGGAGCCCAAGCGCATCTCCGATGCGGCGCTGGAGCGGCTGATGGCTTTCGGCTTCCCGGGCAACGTGCGCCAGCTGGAGAACATCTGCCACTGGCTGACCGTGATGGCGCCGGCGCAGGTGATCGAGGCGAAGGATTTGCCGCCGGAGGTGAGTGAACGGGCTGTCCAGCCCGTCGGGGAACAGGCCGCGGCAGTGCCGGCCGTTCCCCCACCTCCGGCGGCAAATCCTTCGCCTCGATCACCTGCGCCGGCGCCATCACGGTCAGCCAGTGGCAGATGTTCTCCAGCTGGCGCACGTTGCCCGGGAAGCCGAAAGCC
>SEAY01000065.1 GCA_004144865.1 Comamonadaceae bacterium | reverse complement strand
GCCCCCGCCGTCTGCCGTTCGTGCGTTTGTTCACGCTGGGCACGCCGGTTGAAACCCTGCGCGTTACAAAATGTTGCCATGACCATTCGAGACGCCTCGCCCGCGCCCCGACACGATGCCCGATTTCGCGCCTGAGTCCTCCTTCGCCGGTCCGTCGAGCCTGGTGCCGCACATGGTGTGGGGTTCGGATGGCGACGGCAGCTTCGAGCCGCCGCCTTCCCTGCCCGCGCAACGCTCCGCGGCCGCCCTGGCCACCGCCACCAACCAGCTGCTGGAAGCGCTGGTCGCCAAGCGGGTGCCGCGGGTGGACGTGCTGCGGCGCCGCCTGCACGATGCCCTGCCGGCGGACATCGGCGCGATCGAGGACGCCGCCCGGCTGCTGCAGGCGGCGATGGAGTCGCTGGACTTCCTGGCCGGCCGCGGCGCCGAGCGCCTGCCGGAGTTCCGCCGCCAGGGCGAGGCCGTCATTGCCGCATGCAGCGGGCTGGCGGGCCTCTCGGCCGGCTTCTGGCGGCGGCACGCCACCGACGCCCCCGTGGTGCGCCTGCTCTGGATCGAGCTCGTGCTGGAGTCGGACTCGCTGCGCAAGCGCGTGCGCCAGGGCGCCAACTGGCTGGCGCAGATGAACCGCGACCTCGGCACCCGCCGCGCTGCGGCCGCCTCGGAAGTGACCCGCCAAGCGCTGGACGAACTGGCCCGGCGCGGGACCACCCTGCACCGGCGCCTGCAGACGGTGCACCGCCTGTGCGGCCACGCCCGCAGCATCCATGCGCTGTGCGAGCAGTTGCTGGAACAGCGCACCGCCCTGGGCGCGACGCTGCACGAAAAGGTGGTGCCGGCAGCCGAACGGGTGGGCGCCACCCTGCAGCCGCTGCTGGAGGCGGCCAGCTACCGCCCCCTGGTGCCCGAGGAGCTCATGAGCGCCATCGAGGCGCAGCACGAGATGCAGGTCTGCCTCACGCGGGCGGCCGCCCAGCTGATGCGGCTGCAGGCGGGCGGCCAGGAACTCGGTGCGCAGCTCGCCGGCATGGAGGAAAAGGCCGCCGGACTCGCTTGAGTCAGGCCAGCAGCGCGTCCAGCCGCGGCAACGCGTCGCGCGCGTTGCGCGCGGTGGCCGCCGCCAGCGCCTCGGGCGCCATGCCGCGCAGCCCGGCCAGCACGGCGCCGATCGCCGGCAGCTCCGTCGGTTCGTTGCGGCCCTGGGGCAGGCCCGCGGCGCGTTCCTCGGCCGTGCGGTAGAGCCAGTGCGGCGGAATGTCCGGCGCGTCGGTCTCCACCACCAGCGCCGACAGCGGCAGCTCGCGGGCCAGCCGCCGGACCTGCAGGGCCCGCTCGAAGGTCACGGTGCCGCCGAAGCCGAGCCGGAAGCCGAGCCGCACGAACTCCTGCGCCTGCTTCGCGCTGCCGTTGAACGCATGCGCGATGCCGGCCACCGGGATGCGCCGCAGGTGCTTCAGGAGCTGGTCGGCCGAACGGCGCACGTGCAGGACCACGGGCAGCCCGTGGCGCTGCGCGAGCTCGAGCTGCGAACGATAGAAGTACTCCTGCCTTGCGGGGTCCAGGCCGGGGACGAAGTAATCGAGCCCGATCTCGCCGACCGCAACCAGGCGCGGATCGTCGCGGTGCGCCGCCAGGGCGCGGTCCAGCACCTCGAGGTCGTCCTCCGTCGCGCCCTGCGTGTAAAGCGGATGGATTCCCAGCGCGTAGCTGTCACCATGCTGGTGCGCGAGTTGCCGCACCGCATCGAAGTTGGCCGGCGCGACGGCGGGCAGCACGCAATGGACCACGCCGGCGGCGGCCGCGCGGCGGCGGACCGAGGCCAGGTCCGCGGCGAATTCCCCTGCATCCAGGTGGCAGTGCGTGTCGATCCACATCCGGCCTGCATGATGCCGCAAGCCGTGCACTGGCCAGGAAACCGTGATACCGTGTGCCATCGCCAGGGCTGCATCGGCGTGGCCCAGGCGGATCCTCCGGAACAGCCCAAGGAATACGGATGCGCAGGCCCGCCCTCTACAGTTCCAGCCGCACCGCACGGCCTGCCGCGTCCCCGCCAGAGGCGGCGCAGGCGCCGACCCAGGCCGGCACACCCGCCGCGGCAGCCGCTGCGGAACCCGCGCCCGCGCGCAAGCGGCGCTTCGCGCTCTCCGCCTCCAGCCCCCTCCTCCTGTGGGCCGCCATCGTCCTGCTCGGCATCGCCCTCGCCACGAGCATGGGCCTGCAGCAGCCGCAGCGCAGGCTGACGCAGGAAGACATCAACCGCGCCGTGCTCAAGACGATGGAAACGCAGGTGATGCCGTCCGAGTACGCGCGGGCCTACGAGAACATCCGGCCCTCCGTGGTGCGCGTGGTCAGCTACATCAAGAAGAGCCGCCTGAAGGACACCGAGCAGAAGCTCGCGACCCGCACCGCCAAGCCCAAGCCCCTGGGTCCCGCCCAGGAAGACGTCACCGGCGAAGCGGACGAGGTCGAGAACGGCGTCGGCACCGGCTTCGTCATCGTCGACAAGGGCATCATCCTCACCAACCTGCACGTCGTGAGCGGCGCCGACCGCATCAAGGTGATCTTCCATGACGGGCTCGAAGCGTCCGCCAACATCACCGGCGTGCAGGCCGAGAACGACCTCGCGGTGCTGCAGGCCGCCAAGATCCCCGACGACATGATCGCGGCCACCATGCGCTCCACGAGCGACCTCGCGCCCGGCGACAAGGTGCTGGCCGTGGGCTTCCCCTTCGGCATCGGCCCGTCCGCTTCCGCCGGCGTGGTGTCCGGCCTCGGCCGGGTGTTCCGCTCGCCGGAGGGCAAGCAGGAGATGAAGAACCTGATCCAGTTCGACGCGGCGGCCAACCCCGGCAATTCCGGCGGGCCGCTCGTCACCATGGACGGCGAGGTGGTGGGCGTCGTCACCGCCATCCTCAACCCCACTTCCGCGCGCACCTTCCTCGGCATCGGCTTCGCCGTGCCGATCGAGAACGCCGCTTCCGCCGCCGGGCTGCCGCCGTTCTGACGGGCAGCCTTCCTTCCACATTCGAGCAGGACCGCATGGAAACCTTGAGCCGCACGGACAGCGCCACGGCGCAGTTGATGGAACAGATCCTCTATGAAGTGAAGCGCGTCGTCGTCGGCCAGGACCGGTTCCTCGAACGGGTGATGGTCGCGATGCTGGCGCAGGGGCACCTGCTGGTCGAGGGCGTGCCCGGACTGGCCAAGACGCTGACCGTCAAGACCCTGGCGAACACCATGCGCGGGCAGTTCAAGCGCATCCAGTTCACGCCCGACCTCGTGCCGGCCGACCTGGTGGGCACGCGCGTGTACAACCAGAAGACGGGCGACTTCAGCACCTCCCTGGGCCCGGTGTTCGCCAACCTGCTGCTGGCCGACGAGATCAACCGCGCCCCAGCCAAGGTGCAAAGCGCGCTGCTGGAAGTGATGCAGGAACGCCAGGTGACCATCGCCGGCGAGACCCACAAGGTGCCGAATCCCTTCCTGGTGATGGCGACCCAGAACCCGATCGAGACCGAGGGCACCTACCCGCTGCCCGAGGCGCAGGTCGACCGCTTCATGATGAAGGTCCTGGTGGACTACCCGACCGACGAGGAAGAGTTCGTCATCGTGCAGCGCGTCACCGGCCCCGCCGTCGACGCGTCGCCGGTCGCCACCACCGAGCAGCTCGCCGGGCTGCAGCGCGAATGCCGCCAGGTGTACGTCGACCCCTCGCTGGTGCAGTACGCGGTGAAGCTGGTTTCGGCCACCCGCACGCCGGAGCGGCATGGCCTGAAGGACCTCGGCCGCTTCATCACCTACGGCGCCAGCCCGCGCGCGACCATCGGCCTGGTGGAAGGCGCCCGCGCGCTGGCCATGCTGCGCGGCCGCGGCTATGCCCTGCCGGAGGACATGGTGGACCTCGTGCCCGACGTGCTGCGGCATCGCGTGGTGCTGTCGTACGAAGCGCTCTCCGAGGGCCTGAGCGCGGATGCGGTGGTCCAGAAGATCATGGCCAAGGTCCCGGCGCCCGCGAAACCCCTGGAACATGAAAAGCTGGTGGCGTAAGGATCCCAAGGGCGGCAACACGGCTGCGGCCGCGTCCGCCGACGGCGCGGCCGCGCCTGCCGCGTCGAGCAGCGCCGCGCACCGCGCCGAGCAGGTGCTGCGCCACCTCGAGTGGAAGGTGATCCGCCGGCTCGACGGCCTGCTGCAGGGCGACTACCGCACGCTGCTGCGCGGCGCCGGGCTGGACCTCGCCGACCTGCGCGAATACCAGCTGCACGACGACGTGCGCCACATCGACTGGAACGTCACCGCGCGCATGCAGTCGCCCTACGTGCGCGTGTTCACCGAAGACCGCGAGATGTCGGCCTGGTTCCTGCTGGACCTGAGCCCCTCGGTCGATTTCGGCTCCGGCGACCTGCGCAAGCGCAACGTCTCCGCCGAGTTCGTGGCCGTGCTGGCGCGCCTGCTCACGCGCCACGGCAACCGCGTGGGCGCCATGCTGTACGGCTCCGGCGTGGACTCCGTCATCCCCACCCGCAGCGGCCGCCGCCACGTGCTGCACCTGCTGCACAGCATGCTGGACCGCGCGGCGAGCACCGAGAGCGGACCGACCCGCCTGCAGGACCTGCTCACGTCGGCCGCCAACCTGATCAAGCGCCGCTCCACCGTGTTCGTCGTGTCCGACTTCATCAGCGAGCCCGGCTGGGAGAAGGCGCTGGCGCAGCTCGCGCAGCGCCACGAAGTGGTGGCGGTGCGCGTGCTCGATCCGCTCGAGCTCGAACTGCCCGACCTCGGCCTGCTCACCCTGCGCGACGCCGAGACCGGCGAGCAGGTGGTGGTGGACACGCACGACTCCGGTTTCCGCAAGCGCTTCGCGCGCATCGCGGCGCAGCGCGAGGCGGAGCTGCGCGAGGCGCTCACGCGCAGCGGCGTGGACGCGCTGGAGCTCTCCACCGACGCCGACCTGGTCGACGCCATCGTGCGCTTCGTCGACATGCGCAAGCGTCGCACCCAACTGTCCTCGGGCGGCCTGCCCGCGCACCTGCGCCGGGCCGCCTGACCCGCGGGGAGAAAGAACATGCAATTCCTCTGGCCCCAATTCCTCTGGCTGCTGCTGGCCCTGCCCCTGCTGGTGGGCCTCTACGTCCTGCTGCTGCGCCGCAAGAAGAAGATGGCGGTGCGCTATGCCTCCCTGTCCATCGTGAAGGAAGCGATGGGCACGGGCTCGCAGGTGCGGCGCCACATCCCGCCGGTGCTGTTCCTGCTGTCCATCGCCGCGCTGCTGCTGGCGGCGGCGCGCCCGGTGGCGGTGGTCACGCTGCCCTCCAACCAGCAGACCATCATCCTGGCCATGGACGTGTCGGGCAGCATGCGCGCGAGCGACGTGCAGCCGAACCGCCTGGTGGCCGCGCAGAACGCCGCCAAGGCCTTCCTGCAGGAACTGCCGCGCCACGTGAAGGTGGGCATCGTGGCCTTCGCCGGCTCGGCGCAGGTCGCGCAGCTGCCGACGGTCAACCGCGAGGACCTCGTCACCGCGATCGACCGCTTCCAGCTGCAGCGCGCCACGGCCACCGGCAATGCGATCGTGATCTCGCTGGCCACGCTGTTCCCGGATGCCGGCATCGAGCTGGAAGCGCTGCAGGGCGGCCGCGACCGCATGCGGGGCTTCTCGCTGGACCAGGAGCGCAAGCCGCAGAAGGAGTTCACTCCGGTGGCACCCGGCTCGTATCCGTCCGCGGCCATCATCATGCTGACGGACGGCCAGCGCACCACCGGCGTCGATCCGCTGGAAGCCGCCAAGATGGCGGCCGACCGCGGCATCCGCGTGTACACGGTGGGCATAGGCACCGTCGACGGCGAGACGATCGGCTTCGAAGGCTGGTCCATGCGCGTGCGGCTGGACGAGGAAACGCTCAAGGCCATCGCCAACAAGACGTCGGCCGAGTACTTCTATGCCGGCACCGCGCAGGACCTGAAGAAGGTCTACGAGACGCTCAGCTCCAAGCTCACCGTGGAGAAGAAGGAGACGGAGATCTCGGCGCTGTTCGCGATGGCGGCGGCGGTGCTGGCGATCTTCTCGGCGGGGTTGTCGCTGTTGTGGTTCAACCGGATCCTGTGACGATCCGCATCGCTGGGGTTCGGCTTCGCGCTCACCGCCAGCCTACGGGAGACCGCGGGCCTCGCCCCCCGTAGGGCGGGGTGACGCAGGAACCCCGCCGCCCCCTCGTAGGCTGGGGTGACGAAGGAACCCCAGCGCGTCGCTTCAGGTATCCAGCTTCCCCGACGTCAGCCGCAACGTCCTTCCGCACCGCGCCGCCAGCTGCTCGTCGTGCGTCACCACCACGAACGCCGTGCCGCGCTCGCGCGCCAGGCGCAGCATCAGGGCGAACACGGTGTCCGCCGTCCCGCGGTCCAGGTTGCCGGTGGGCTCGTCGGCCAGCACGCAGGCCGGGTGCGACACCAGCGCCCGCGCGATGGCGACACGCTGGCGCTCGCCGCCCGACAGCTCCGCGGGCCGATGCTTCATCCGCTCCTTCAACCCCACGGCCGCCAGCATTTCCGCGGCCTGGCGATGCACCTCCTCCACCGGCAGGCGGCGGATGCGAAGCGGCATGCCCACGTTGTCGAGCGCACTGAACTCCGGCAGCAGGTGGTGGAACTGGTAGACGAAGCCGAGGTGCGCGTTGCGCAGCCGTCCCTGTTCCGCGGGATCGAGCCTGGACATCTCCTTGCCCATGAGCTGCACTGAGCCCGACGTCGGCGCGTCGAGGCCACCCAGCACGTGCAGCAGCGTGCTCTTGCCCGAGCCCGACGCGCCGACGATGGCCAGCGTCTCGCCGGCGTGCACCTGCAGGTCCACGCCGCGCAGCACGTCGACATCCAGGCCGCCTTCGGCGAAGCGCTTGGTCAGGCCCTGGCAGGCCAGGACGACGCCGGCGTACGGTTGAATGGTGTCACTCATAGCGCAGCGCCTCGGCGGGGTTGACGCGGCTCGCGCGCCAGCTCGGATAGAGCGTCGCCACGAAGGCGAGCACCAGCGAGATCACGGCGATGGGCAGGATGTCGGCGGACTGCGGATCGCTCGGCATGCGGCTGATCAGGTAGATGTCGCGCGGCAGGAAGCTGGCGTTGAGCGCACGCTCCATGGCGGGCACGATCACGTCGATGTTCACGGCGACCAGCAGGCCCAGCAGCAGGCCGGCCAGCGTGCCTATCACGCCCACCAGCGCGCCCTGCACGACGAAGATCCCCATGATGCTGGAAGGACTCGCGCCCAGCGTGCGCAGGATCGCGATGTCGGCGCGCTTGTCGGTCACCGTCATCACCAGCGTGCTCACCAGGTTGAAGGCGGCCACCGCGATGATCAGCGTGAGGATGATGAACATCATGCGCTTTTCCAGCTGCACGGCGGCGAACCAGGTGCGGTTCTGGCGCGTCCAGTCGCGGATCAGGAAGTCGCCCGTGAGCTGCGTGGAGAGTTCCGCCGCCACCTGGCGCGCGCGGTGCAGGTCCTTCAGCTTCAGGCGCACGCCGGTAGGGCCTTCCAGCCGGAACAAGCGGGCCGCGTCCTCCACGTGCATCAGGACCAGGCCGCTGTCGTATTCGAAGTGGCCCGAGTCGAAGGTGCCCACCACCGTCATCTGCTTCAGGCGCGGCACCACGCCCGCGGGCGTGACCTGGCCGCCGGGCGCGATGATGGTGACGGGGTCGCCTTCGCGCACGCCGAGGGTGCGCGCCAGCTCGGCGCCCAGCACCACGTTGAACTGGCCCGCCGCCAGCTTCTCCAGCGTGGGCTGCGAGGCGGCGGCGAGGTCGGTCACCTGCCCTTCCAGCTTCGGGTCGATCCCGCGCACGATGGTGCCGCGCATGTCCTCGCCGCGCGCCAGCAGCGACTGCGCGGCCACGAACGGCGCGGCGCCCACCACCTCGGGATGCCTGCGCACCTCCGCGAGCGTGCGGTTCACGTCCGGCAGCACGCCGCCGCCGGGGCCGTACACCTCGATGTGCGACACCACGCTCAGCATGCGGTCGCGCACCTCCTTCTGGAAGCCGTTCATCACCGACAGCACGATGATGAGCGCGGCCACGCCCAGCGAGATGCCCAGCATGGACACGCCGGAGATGAAGGAGATGAAGCCGTTGCGTCGGGTCGCCCGGCCGGCGCGGGTGTAGCGCCAGCCCAGCACGAGTTCGTAAGGAAGGGCCATCGGGCCGGCCTAGTGGGGGTTTTCCATCGGCGGGGATTGTGGCATCCCCGACAATACGGCTGTGTCAGACGGAGTCCACTTGCTCGTTCCCTTCGCCAGTTGCGCCGCCCCGGAGGCCGCGCAGGCGCTTGCCGGGCTGCAACTGCCCCGCCTGCAGCGGCTGTTGCGGCGGCTGGGGGTGGAGGCGACGGAAGCGGGCGACCCCCGCAGCCTGTCGGCCCCGCACGAGCGCGTGCTGGCCCGCGCTTGCAGGTTGGAGGTCGTGGACGGCCTCCTTCCCTTCGCCGCCCTGCAGGCGCGCCAGGAAGGACGGGGCGGCGGTGACGAGGGCTGGGCGTGGATCACGCCTGTGCACTGGCAGGTGGGCCGCGACCACATCGCCATGGCGCATCCGCAGGACCTGCAGCTCGATGCGGACGATTCGCGGGCGCTGCTGGAGGCGATGCAGCCCTGGTTCGCCGAGGACGGCATCGCGCTGGCGTACGATGCGCCCCTGCGCTGGCTGGCGCGCGGCGACCTCTTCCGCAGCCTGCCCACGGCCTCGCTCGACCGGGTGACGGGCCGCACCATCCACCAGGACTGGATGCCGGCGGGCGCCGCCGGTGCGCCGCTGCGGCGGCTCCAACAGGAAATGCAGATGCTTCTCTACACCCTGCCGCTCAACGAAGCGCGGCAGCGCGGCGGGCTGCTGCCCGTCAACTCCTTCTGGGCGAGCGGCACCGGCGCGCTGCCCCCGGGGCATCCCGGCACCGCCGGCGGCCTGCAGGTCACCCCCTACCTGCGCGACGCCGCGCTGCGGGGCGACTGGCGTGCGTGGGCCGCGGCCTGGCAGCAACTCGATGAGAAGGTCGGTGCCCGCTTGCTCGGCGAACTGGACAAGGGCCGCAGCGTGCGCCTCACCCTTTGTGGCGAAGCGGGTGCGCGCACCTGGTCGTCCACCGCCGCCACGGCGTGGCAACGCGTCGCCGGCTGGTTCGGCGCGCCTGCCATGACCCGGCTGCTGGAGGCGCTGTGAAGATCCTCACCCGCGACGTCCCCCCGCGCGCCGCTTGGGCGCTGGAGCAGGCCGGCGTCCATCCCCTGCTGGCGCGCCTCTATGCGGCCCGCGGCGTCGCTGCGCACCACGAACTGGACAACGGCCTGGGCCGCCTGCTGCCGCCCGCTTCGCTCAAGGGCGCGCCGGAAGCGGCGAAGCTGCTGGCCGACGCCATCGCGGCGCAGCGCCGCATCTGCGTGGTGGCCGACTACGACTGCGACGGCGCCACGGCCTGCGCGGTGGCGCTGCGCGGCTTGCGGCTGCTGGGTGCGCAGCACGTGGATTACCTGGTGCCGGACCGCGTGGTGGACGGCTACGGCCTCACGCGCCCCATCGCGCAACGGGTGAAGGCGCAGGGCGCCGACCTGCTGGTCACCGTGGACAACGGCATCGCCAGCATCGACGGCGTGGCCGCGGCGCGCGAACTGGGCCTGGACGTGCTCGTGACCGACCACCACCTGCCCGGCGCCGAGCTGCCCGGCGGGGCGCTGATCGTCAACCCGAACCAGCCGGGGTGCGGCTTCGAAAGCAAGTCGGCCGCCGGCGTCGGCGTGATGTTCTACGTGCTGCTCGCGCTGCGCGCGGAACTGCGCGCGCGCGGCGTGTTCGACGAGCGCACGCAGCCCAAGCTGGACGCGCTGCTGCCGCTGGTGGCGCTGGGCACCGTGGCCGACGTGGTGAAGCTCGATGCGAACAACCGCCGCCTGGTGGCGCAGGGCCTCAAGCGCATCCGCGCGGGCGCCCTGCCCTGCGGCCTCGCCAGCCTGTTCAAGGCGGCCGGCCGCGAGGCCCGCGTGGCGACCACCTTCGATTTCGGCTTCGCACTGGGACCGCGCATCAACGCCGCGGGTCGCCTCGCCGACATGACACTGGGCATCGAGTGCCTGCTCACCGACGATCCCGCGCGCGCCGACGAACTGGCGCGCACGCTGGACGGCATCAACCGCGACCGGCGCGAGATCGAAGGCGACATGCGCGAGCAGGCGCTTGCGATGGCCGAATCGCTGTTCGACGAAGGCGAGGAGCCGCCGCCGGCAATCTGCGTGTTCGACCCGGATTTCCACGAGGGCGTGGTCGGCATCGTCGCCTCGCGCATCAAGGACAAGCTGCATCGCCCCACGTTCGTGTTCGCCGCGAGCCAGGCGCCGGGCAAGGAGCACGAGCTGAAGGGCTCGGGCCGTTCCATCCCGGGCTTCCACCTGCGCGACGCGCTGGATCTCGTGGCCAAACGGCACCCCGGCGTGCTGCTGCGCTTCGGCGGCCACGCCATGGCCGCGGGCTGCACCGTCGCCGAGGAGCATCTCGACACCTTCGAGCAGGCGCTGGCGCAGGTGGCGCAGGAGTGGCTGGACGCGGCGACGCTGCTGCGCAGCCTGCACACCGACGGCCCGCTTGCGCCGGAATACCGCCGCGCGGACCTGGTGGACACGCTGCACCAGGAGGTGTGGGGCCAGGGCTTCGCCCCGCCGGTGTTCAGCGAGGAAGTGGAGATCGTCTCGCAGAAGCTGGTGGGCGAGAAGCACCTGTCGCTGAAGATGCGGCACCAGGGCCAGCCGGTGGACGGGATCTGGTTCGGCCGCACCGAGCCGCTGCCGGCGAAGGTGAAGATCGCCTTCCGCCTCGAGGCGGATGAATGGCAGGGTGCGCGGAGGGTGCGCTTCCTCGTCGAGGGCGCGGAACTCTAGGCTCTCAGGCGGTGCCCAGCATGGGCGTCGCCGAGTGCTGGGGATCGTCGAAATACGCGAACAGGCGGCTGGTCACCTGCGACAGTTCGGCGTCATCCAGCGCGCGGGCGCAGGCCAGCTGCCACATCGCGTATTCGCGGTCACCGAGCATCACGTTCGTGTTGACGCACCGGCCATGTCCCGCCATCAGCAGCGCGAAGGTCGCCAGCAGCCCGGTGGGGCAGTAGCGTGGTTGCCGAGCGAGCTCGAGGAACGCATCCGAAGCATCGAGCGAGGCGCCCGCAAGCACCCCTTGCGCCTCGCTGCCGGTCTGTGCGTGCACTGGATTCATGGCGGACCTCTCAGCGGTAGCTGTAGCTGACCGGCACCGCGCCCTGCATCGAGGGAGCGGCGCCCATCTGCATGGTATCCGGGGCGATGCGCGCACTGCAGCTGGCGATGGTGGAGCCGGGGATGTACTGCAGGCAATCCGCCAGGGCCATCTGGTGCACCAGCGCCTCGTTGTTGCGGGCTTCCGCCACGCGCACCTGGTGCACGCACAGCAGCCAGAACGCGAACAGCTGTCCCGCCACCAGCGCGCCGAGCGCCAGCCAGAAAAAGCGGCTGCGCGGTTGCTGGGTGCGGGGGTCGATGACGTTGGTGAAAGCGGAGGACATGCGCGGAACTTCCTTGAGTGGCTTGATCGTAGAAGCCGCCCCAAGGCCGTGCCAGAGTGTCAAGCGCGACATGCTGTAGGACAAAATCTTGAAGGCTGAGCCAGTCGCTTCCGGCGCTTCGCCACGCCTTGCCTGCGCCTCGCACGCGAGCACCCTGCATGCCGGCGGACCACGCACACCGTGTTGCAGCGACGCTACCCATTCCTGCACGGCGCCACCCGAATCTGTGCGCGGCGCGCAACGGGTCCTGCGCGCGCAGCCCCGTCCTGAGGGCAAAACGCCACAAACGAGCGTGCACCTCGCGCCCGGAATGCGCATCGCCGCGCAGCGCCAAGTGCTCGACTGCTGGAAAGCGAAGCGAGCGCCCACGTGGGGGCGCTCGCGGAGGGCCTGGTCGGCCTACAAGGGAAAACGGGTGGCGACCGTCGCGGAGCGCGTCACGCCTTGGGCAGCGTCACCCCGTGCTGCCCCTGGTACTTGCCGCCGCGGTCCTTGTAGCTCACGTCGCATTCCTCGTCGCTCTCGAAGAACAGGACCTGCGCGCAGCCTTCGCCCGCATAGATCTTCGCGGGCAGCGGCGTTGTGTTGGAGAACTCCAGGGTCACGTAGCCTTCCCATTCGGGCTCGAAGGGCGTGACGTTCACGATGATCCCGCAGCGCGCATACGTGCTCTTGCCCAGGCAGATGGTCAGCACGTTGCGCGGGATGCGGAAGTACTCCATCGTGCGCGCCAGCGCGAAGCTGTTGGGCGGGATGATGCAGGAGTCGCCGTGGAAATCGACGAAGCTCTTCTCGTCGAAGTTCTTCGGGTCCACCACCGTGCTGTGGATGTTGGTGAACACCTTGAACTCGGGCGCGCAGCGGATGTCGTAGCCGTAGCTGGAAGTGCCGTAGCTGATGACGCGGCGCCCCTGCACCTCGCGCACCTGCCCGGGCTCGAAAGGCTCGATCAGGCCATGCTGTTCCGCCATGCGGCGGATCCACTTGTCGCTCTTGATGGTCATCGGGGGATCCTCTGGGGCGGATTGTAGAGGGGCGTGCGAACCTTCTAGGTAGCCGCGCCGGCGACGTACACCCGCTCGACCACCCGGTCGTCCCCCAGCACGATCAACGAGAACAGCAGTTCGTCGAGGTCGCGCGCATGCTGGGTCTTGCGGGCCAGCAGGGGCGTCGCGGTGGGATCCAGCACCACGAAGTCCGCCTCGCAGCCGGGCACGAGGTTGCCGATCACCCCCTCCAGGCCCAGCGCCTGCGCCGCGCCGGCCGTGTGCTGCCACCACAGGTGCCCGGGGCGCAGGCTCACGCCCGGCTTGGTCTGGCCTTCCCGCCCCACGTAGTAGGCGGCCAGCATGGTGTGGAAGGGCGAGAAGCTGGTTCCGCCGCCGACGTCGCTCGCCAGCCCGAAGCGGAAGCCCATGCGCATCGCACCCTCGTAGTCGAAGAAGCCGCTGCCCAGGAACAGGTTGCTGGTGGGACTCACCGCTGCGGCGGCGCCGGTGTCGCGCATCAGGGCACGGTCCTCGTCGTCGAAATGGATGCAGTGCGCATAGATGGCGCGCTCGCGCATCAGCCCGAAGTCCTGGTAGATGGAGAGATAGCTGCGGGCCGCCGGAAACAGCTCGCGCGCCCAGCGCACTTCGTCCTTGTTCTCAGCCACGTGCGACTGGATCCACACGTCGCCGTAGCGCGCGGCCAGTTCGCCGGCGCCACGCAGCTGCGCTTCCGTGCAGCTCGGGGCGAAGCGCGGGGTGATCGCATAGCCCAGCCGGCCGCGGCCGTGCCAGCGGCGGATCAGCGCCTCGGTGTCGATGAGGGACTGCTCGGTGTCGTCGCGCACGCCATCGGGCGAATGGCGGTCCTGCAGCACCTTGCCCGCGATCATGCGCAGCCCGCGCTGCTCCGACGCTTCCATCAGCGCATCCACCGAATGCGGGTGCGAGGTGCAGAACGTGAGCGCGCTGGTCACCCCGTTGCGCTGCAGCTCGTCGAGGAAGACTTCGGCCATGCCCAGCGCGTAGCCGCGGTCCGAGAACCGCGACTCGTGCGGGAAGGTGTAGTCGTCCAGCCAGGGTAGCAGGCCCTCGGCCGGCGAGCCGATCACGTCGGTCTGGGGGAAGTGGACGTGCAGGTCGATGAAGCCCGGCGCGAGGATGCGGCCCGGGAAATGCGTGACCGCCACGCCGGGAAAGCGCGGCGCGAGTTCCGCATGCGCGCCGGCGGCCCGCACGACCTGCCGCCCCGTTGCATCGGGGCCGACGACCAGCAGGCCGTCCTCCTCGTAGCGGGCGGAGCCGTCGTCGGCGAATGAAAGCAGTGCGGCGCGATAGGCTTGCATCGCCCTATTGTCCGGCCTTGCCCTGCACCCCCGATACGAGGAAATCCATGGACAGTATCTGCGCATCCGTCAGCGCCTGGCCCTTGGCCACCACCGCCTTGCCGGCGTTGTCGCCGATCGGCCCCGCGAAGGGCCGCACGCGGCCGGCGGCGATGTCCTTCTGGCGCGCGAGCACCTCCTCCTGCACCGCCTTCGGCACCTTGCTGCCGAAGTAGCCGACGCGGATCATGCCTTCCTTCACGCCGCCCCAGACGTTGCCGCTCTTCCAGGTGCCGTCCAGCACGGCCTGCGTGCGCCGCTTGTAGTACTCGCCCCACTGGTGCGTCACGGCGGCGATCTGCGCATCGGGCGCCACCTTGCGCATGTCCGAGTGGTAAGCGACCGCGAGCCGGCCGCGCTCCTGCGCGGCGGCCATCACTGCCGTCGTGGCCGTGTGGAAGGCGAGCACGTCCGCGCCCTGGTCCATGAGGGCCATCGCGGCGTCGCGCTCCTTGCCGGGGTCGAACCACGTGTTGAGCCACAGCACGCGCACCTGCGCCTTCGGGTTCACCGAGCGCATGCCCAGCGTGAACGCATTGATGCCCTGCAGCACCTCGGGGATGGGAAAACCGGCGACGTAGCCGGCGAGGTTGGCCTTCGTCATGCGCCCGGCCGCGATGCCCGCGAGGTAGCGCCCCTCGTAGTAGCGCGCGTTCGCCGCCGCGACGTTGGGCGCGGTCTTGTAGCCGGTGATGGACTCGAACTTCACGTCCGGGAAGTCCTTCGCCACCTTCAGCGTGGGCTCCATGTAGCCGAAGCTGGGCGTGAAGATCAGCTTGTGGCCCGTGGCGGCGAGATCGCGGATGACGCGTTCGGCATCGGGCCCTTCGGCGACGTTCTCCACGAAGCCCGTCTTCACGCGCTCGCCGAAAGCCGACTGCACGGCGAGCCGGCCTTCCTCGTGCTGCCGCACCCAGCCGGCCTCGGCGCGCGGAGCCACGTAGACGAAGCCGACCTGGAGCGGCTGGCTCTTCTGCGCGTGCGAAGGGAGAATGACCAAGGCGGCCGCGAGCGCGGCTGCGAGGTTTTTATACATGGTGTTCCTCTACATGGCCCCGGGACTGGCAAAGAAAAAAGGCCGCCGGGGCGCGACCTCATGGGTGGATTGTAGATGCGCGCCCGCTAGGACTCGTCCGCATACGCGCGGATCCAGCGCTTCACGATCTCGGCGTCCTTTATCCGCGTGATCTTGGAGGCCGAATCCAGGAACACCATGATCACGTTGCGGCCGTCGACCTGCGTTTGCATCAGCAGGCATTGACCCGCCTCGTTGATGTAGCCGGTCTTCTGCAGGCCGATGTCCCACTGGCCCGCACGCACCAGGCGGTTGCTGTTCACGTAGCGCAGGGGCCGGCGTCCGTCCACGGCGAGCTGGTAGCCGGGCGACGTCGAGTACTTGCGCAGCAACGGCCGCTGGTAGGCGGCGGCACCCAGGATCGCCAGGTCACGCGCGCTGGACTGGTTGCTGCTGGACAGGCCCGTGGGGTCCACGTACTGCGTGTGGTCCATGCCCAGTTGCCGGGCCTTGTTGTTCATGGCGCTCACGAACGCCGACACGCCGCCCGGGTAGGTGCGCGCCAGGGCATGCGAGGCGCGGTTCTCGCTCGACATCAGGGCCAGGTGCAGCGCCTGCCCGCGCGTGAGCTCGGTGCCGACCGTGAGGCGCGAACTGCTGAACTTCAGGCGATCGACGTCGGCAGGCTCGATGACGATGGTTTCGTCGAGGGGCAGCTGCGCATCGGTCACGATCAGGCCCGTCATGAGCTTGGTGAGCGATGCGATGGGGCGCACATCGTCGTCGTTCTTGCTCAGCAGGACCTCGTTGCTCTCGACGTCGATGACGTAAGCGACGCTCGCATCCAGCGGCAGCTTGTCGGGCGAGGCGGGCAGCGGCGGCGGCGCCGGCCTGCGCGCCACGACGACGCGCTTCTTCTTCGCCCTTGCCGTGACGACTTTCTTCTTCGAGGGTTTGGACGCAACCCTGGCCTTCACGCGTTTGCCCACCGGCCTCTTCGCCGTGGTGCGCGCCTTCGCTTTCGCCTTGCTCTTCGCCTTCGCCGAAACAGTGACCTTTTTCGCGGGCTTTCCGCGGGCCGCGAAACTTTCCATGGGCGCGAACGCCAGCACCAGCGCCAACAGTGCGGTCCACCAGCCCAGCGTGAACCGGGCGCGCCTCCCATGCGGATGTGTCATTCACGCTAGGGGCGTTTCTGTCGGTGAAAGTTCCCCCTCTTTGTGAGGCGTTCACCTACATCGCCTGCGACGCGAACCAAAGACTCACGCGCGGGCGAACGCGGCGTCGAGCCGCTCGATGTAGCGGCGCTTGTCCTCGGCCGGCGCGAAGCTGCCCTCGAAGCTGTTGCGCGCGAGCTGGTAGGCATGCCGCGCCTCCAGGCCCGTGGCGGCGAAGGTCTGCAGGAAGTTCTCGTTCATGTACCCGCCGAAGTAGGCCGGGTCGTCGGAGTTGACCGTCGCCGCGAGCCCTGCATCCAGCAGCTCGCGCAAGTTGTGCTGGGCGAGCTGCGGGAACACGCACAGCTTCAGGTTGGACAGCGGGCACACGGTCAGGGGGATGCGCTCCTGCGCGAGGCGCTTCATGAGGGCGGGATCCTTCGTGGACTGCACGCCGTGGTCGATGCGTTCCACCTTCAGCACGTCGAGCGCCGACCAGACGTAGGCCGGCGGCCCCTCTTCCCCGGCGTGGGCCACGAGGTGCAGTCCCAGCTCGCGGCACTTCGCGAACACCCGGGCGAACTTCTCCGGCGGATGGCCGACTTCGCTGGAATCCAGCCCGACGCCGATGAACTTGTCGCGCAAAGGCAGCGCCTGCTCCAGCGTCGCGAAGGCGTCCTCCTCGCTCAGGTGGCGCAGGAAGCACAGGATCAGCTCGGCGTCGACACCCAGCGCCTGCTTCGCTTCGCGGCAGGCGCGGTGCAGGCCTTCGATCACCGTCTGCATGGCGACGCCGCGCGCGGTGTGCGTCTGCGGGTCGAAGAAAATCTCCGCGCGCACCACGTTGTCGGCGGCGGCGCGCTGCAGGTAGGCCCACGCCATGTCGTGGAAGTCCTCTTCCTCCAGCAGCACGCTGGCGCCCGCGTAGTAGATGTCCAGGAAGCTCTGCAGGTTGGTGAAGGCGTAGGCGCGCCGCAGCTCCTCCACGCTCGCATAGGGCAGCGCCACGCCGTTGCGCTGCGCCAGGCGGAAGATCAGCTCCGGCTCCAGCGACCCCTCGATGTGGATGTGCAGTTCGGCCTTGGGCATGGCGGCCAGCAAGGCCGGCAGGCGCTCCGCGGGGATGGCAGGGACGGCAGGGACGGCAGCGTTCATCAGCAGACTCCGAAGGTGATGCCCAGGCGGGAGAGATGGCGGCGGTAGGCGGAAGAGGCGCGGTCCGCGGCGGTGTGCAGTTCGGCGCGCAGGTCCAGCGGCAGCCGCCGGGGCGTTTGCGATTCCAGCACCGGCTGGTCCTGGCGGAAGATGGTGTCCTGGAAGGTGCGCAGTTTCCCGTCCGGCGATTCGAAGTCGGCCACGGCAAGGCGGAACCACACCACGCTGCGTTCGGGCTCCACCGGCGCGATGAAGAGGGCGATCGCTTCGCGCCAGTCCTGCACCGCCACGGTGCCGGACTCGGGCACCTTCGTCAGCACCGCCGTGTACGGGCCGGCCACCTCGTAGGTGTACTCCACCTGCGCGGGCGCGGTGGAGTGCAGGTTGGATTGCGGCTGCCACGCCTTGCACTGCGTCGCGCGCAGGCCGGTGGGCGTCTCCTCGACGCGGTAGTCGTCTATCGCGCTGTGCCCGCGGGCACCCAGCCAGCCCTCGTGCACGAAGGCGAAGTGCGACATGTCCAGGAAGTTCTCGACCAGCCGCGGCGCGCTGGTCTCCACCACGTAGGGACCGCAGTTCAGCTTGCGCAGCCGGGCATCGTCCTCCGCCGCGAAGGCCGGCATGGCGGCTTCGCCCGGCGCCATGCGCACCCACACCAGGCCGTGCGCCTCGCGCGCCTCGAACGCCTTCACGCAATGCGTGGCCGGCGGGGTGAAGCCAGGCAGCGCGGGCACGTGCACGCACTGGCCCGAGGGCGCGAACTGCCAGCCGTGGTACGGGCATTCCAGCCGGCCCTCCTCCACGCGCCCCAGCGACAGCTTCGCACCGCGATGCGGGCAGCGGTCCGGCCAGGCGTGGACGGCGCCGGAGGGGTCGCGCCAGAGCACGAGGTCTTCGCCGAGCAGGCGGGCGGGGGCGGGCTGCGCGGCCACGCTGTCGGCGCTCGCCACGGGGTGCCAGTGTTGTCGTTCGATCATCGCGGTGGAATGCGGAAGCCCTGGGTCCCCGCCTGCGCGGGGACGACGGAGAGAGTACCGTCATTCCCGCGCAGGCGGGAATCCAGGGCGTTCAAAAAAGAAAAGGGCCGCGCAAGCGGCCCTCGATCGAGCAGGAAGAACTTACTTCTTCTCGCCGCCCGGCACCTTGCCTTCCACGCCCTTGACGTAGAAGTTCACGCCGCCCAGGAACTTGTCGTCGGCGACGGCGTCCTTGGCCAGCACTTCCTTGCCGGTGTTGTCGGCGATCGGGCCCTTCCAGATGTTGTAGGTGCCCGCCTTGAGGCCAGCCTTGATCTCCTCGACCTTCTTCTTCGTGTCTTCCGGCACGTCGGCGGCGATGGAGACCATGTCGATGGCGCCTTCCTTCACGCCCCACCAGGCCTGGCCCGTGGACCACTGGTTGTTCAGGGCGTCGTTCACCGCCTTGATGTAGTACGGGCCCCAGTTGATGATGGCCGAACCCAGGTGCGCCTTGGGACCGTAGCTGGTCATGTCGCTGTCCCAGCCGAAGGCGCGCTTGCCCATCTTCTCGGCGGTCTGCAGCACGGCTGACGAGTCCGTGTTCTGGAACAGGATGTCGGCGCCGCCGTTGATCAGCGAGGTGGCCGCGGCGGTTTCGGTCGGGGGATCGAACCACTTGTTCACCCACACCACGCGGGTCTTGACCTTGGGGTTCACCGACTGCGCGCCCAGCGTGAAGCTGTTGATGTTGCGCACCACTTCGGGGATGGGCACCGAGCCGACCACGCCCAGCGTGTTGCTCTTGGTCATTGCGCCCGCGATCACGCCCGCCATGTAGGCGCCCTCGTAGGTGCGGCTGTCGTAGGTGCGCAGGTTCTCGCCGGTCTTGTAGCCGGTGGCGTGCTCGAACTTCACGTCCTTGAAGTCGCCCGCGACCTTCATCATCGGCTCCATGTAGCCGAAGGTGGTGCCGAAGATCAGCTTGTTGCCGCTGGAGGCCATCTCGCGGATCACGCGCTCGGCGTCGGCGGACTCGGGCACGTTCTCCACGTAGCTGGTCACGACCTTGTTGCCGAACTCCTTCTCCACCGCCTTGCGCCCGTTGTCGTGCGCGAAGGTCCAGCCGCCGTCGCCGACCGGGCCGACGTACGCGAAGGCGATCTTCAGCGGCTCGGCGGCTGGAGCTTCGCGCACGACAACGGGCGCAAGGCGGTGGAGAAGGAG
>SEAY01000064.1 GCA_004144865.1 Comamonadaceae bacterium | reverse complement strand
CCTACGTCATCATGAGCCTGTTGTTGCTGGCGGCGGTCTTCTGGTTGCCGGAGATCGCCACCGCATTGCCTCGCAGGCTCGGTTAGCACGGCGACCTTTCTTCCACTGAAAGGACTCGAGATGCAGAAAGTGTTCCAGCACCTTGCCCGGGCTTTGCTCGCGGCGGGACTTGCAGCAATCCTCGCCGGATGTGCGTCGGGGCCGCAGCGCTTCATCGGCACGCTCACGAGCGCGCGCGTGATCGACCTGTCGCACACCTGGGAAATCCAGTCGCCGATCGCCTCGGTGAATCCCAAGTACTCGTTCTCGCTCGCCGCCACCCACGGCAAGACGCGCGGGACTTTCAACGACGGCGGCCAGCTCTCCTTCGCTTCCGAGGACATGCACTGGAGCGGCCAGCACGGCGCGCCCAGCATAGACGCCATCGGCCACATCGGCCGCGACGGCAAGCTGTTCGGCGGCGTGGATGCGGAGCGCGCCACTGCCAGCCCCGGCGGCATAGGCGCGGCCGGCGTGGGCGCGAACCTCGCCATCGACCAGTTCCCGCCCGAACTGATGGTCAACCGCGGCGTGCTGCTGGACGTGGCCACCATGATCCAGGGCAACGCGAGCCCGCTGCCCGCCAACTTCGAGATCACCGCGGCGCACCTCGAGCGCGCGGCGCAGCTCCAGCGCGTGCACCTGCGCAAGGGCGACACGGTGTTCATCCGCACGGGCTGGGGCCCTTACTTCCGATCCAACGCCGCGCTCTACGCGGGCGAGGCCTCGCCGGGGCCGGGCCTGGACGCCGCCGACTTCCTGGTGCGCAGCGGCGCGCGGGTGGTCGGCAACGACACGCTGACCTTCGAGAAGCGCCCGCCGGTGGTCACGTCGCCGAAGTTCCAGGTGTTCCCCGTGCACATGCGGCTGATCGCGGACGCGGGCGTCTACATCGTGGAAAACCTCAATCTCGAGGAACTCGCGGCCGCGAAGGCCTACGAGTTCGCCGTGATCGTGCCGCCGCTCAAGGTGAAGGGCGGCACGGGGTCGGCGGTGCGCATCTTCGCGCTGGTGCCGCGCTGAGCGCGGCGTTCAGCTGCCCCGCTGCAGGGCCTCGCGCACCCGCGCGAGGCGTGCGCCGGCGTCGTCGGCCACGCCCTTCACGCCCGGGTTGTCGGTGAGTTGCACCATGGTCTGGGGGTCGAGGAAGCCGACGACCACCCGGTCCCCGTCCCCTTGCCGCACCGTCACGTTGCACGGAAGCAGCAGGCCGATCTCTGGGTCGGCCTGCAGGGCCTGGTGCGCGAGCGGCGGGTTGCAGGCGCCGAGGATGCGATAGGGTGGCATGTCCTTCCCGAGCTTCTCCTTCATCGCCTTCTGGATGTCGATGTCGCTGAGGGCGCCGAAGCCTTCCGCCTTCAGCGCCGCGAGCACCTTTTCGAGCGCGCGATCGAAGGGGCCGGGAATTTCGATGTGGTGTCCGTACATGGCGGGGTCTCCGGGGGTTGTCTGCCCATGCTAGGCCGTCCCGGGGCTGGGCGGGGCCGCGGGCAACAGGTTGTGTGCGGGCTTCAGGCGCGAATGTAGCGCCATCCCTCTGCCTGCATGCGGGCGATCGCCAGCACCGCGCCCTCGTCCAGCACCGTCAGGGGCGCGGGCGCCGCCCGGCCTATGCGCGCCAGGGTGTTCGGGCAGACGAGCGTCAGGCCGTCCGCGGCAAGGTCGGGCGTGTCGAGCACGGCCCGCACGGCCTCCGCGTTGACCGCGATGCGGACCTCCACGGACTGCGGCTGCTTCAGCAGGTTGGCGGCGTTGCTCCTGGCGCGCGCTACGGCGGCGGCCGTGGGTGCATGCAGGAGGATCTTCAAGGGAAGGGTCGTGCCGGTCATCGGTTGCCGCGTGCGGTGTCGGTGTCGGTGTCGAGCTGGCGCGCCGCGTCCTTGAGGGCGGACTGGAGCATCTCTTCCACGACCGGGTGGTAATAGGGCATCTCCAGCAGGCTGCGGGCCGTCTCGCCGCGCTGCACGGCCCAGGCGAGCAGGTGCGCGAGGTGTTCGCCGTGCACGGCCATCAGGGCGGCGCCCAGCAGCAGCCCGTCGCCGCGGCGGGCGTACACCCGCACGAGGCTGGACTCTGCATGGAGGATGCGGGACCGGCCGTTGCCGGACCCCTCGGCCGTGCCGATCACGGTGGACTCCGGGTCCAGCCGGTCGAAGGACATCCCCACGTTGCAGATGTCCGGGTCGGTGAAGACGATGCCCAGCGGGGTCCTGCGCGCCGGCACCCGTGCAGGCTGGCCGTCGAGCAGGGACAGCGCCCCGCGCGCGGCGATGACGCCTTCGTCCGCCGCCTCGTGCATCAGCGGACGGTCGGGGTGCACGTCTCCCGCCAGGAAGAGGGAGCTCCCGGGAAGGCGCAGCGTGGCCGGGTCGGCGGCGAAGCGGCCTTGCGCGTCGGTCGTGGCGCCGGAGGCGGCGAGGTCCAGGCCATGGACGTTCGGCTCCCGGCCCAGCGCCGCCAGCACGACCTCCACGAGTTCGCTGTCCGCCCCGCAGCGGATCGCCGCCCCGGAAGGATCCGCCTCCACCTGGACGGGCTGGCCGAGCCACAGCGTGAACTCCTCGCGGAAGCGCTGTGCCGCGCGCTGTCCGATCGCCGGATCGGCGATGCCCGCGGGCGCGTCCTTGCGATCGGCCGCGACCACGCGGACGCCGAGCCGGCTGAGGGCCACGGCCATTTCGAGCCCGACCGCCCCGGCGCCGACGATGCCGACGCTGCGCGGGAGGCGGTCGCGCTGGAACAGCGAGTCCGTCGTGAGCACCGCGGCGCCCAGCTCCCGCAGGAAGGGCGGCACGACGGGGCGCGAGCCCGTCGCGACGACGAAGGCGCGCGCACGCACGCGCCTGCCGTCGACGTCGAGCGCATCCGGCGCGACGAAGCGTGCGCTGCCCAGGAGCAGCGCGTCGCCGGCCGCCTCGCGCGTGCGCTTCGCCGCGCCGTCGGCGAGCGTGTCGCGCAGGGCGAGGGCCTCGCGCCACAAGGCGTCGGCGCTGGCGGACGAGGGCGCGGGCTGCCGTCCCAGAAAATCGCGCAGCACCGACCAGCGATGCGCCGCGTGCAGCACCGCCTTGGAAGGCATGCAGCCGGCGCGCGCGCACGTGGTGCCCAGCGGACCGTGGTCGATCAGCAGTGCGGAATGGCCCGCGCGGCGGATCTCGTGGAAGGCGCTCGTGCCGGCCGTGCCGGCGCCGATGACGGCGATGTCGGTGTGCAAGGTGTCGGGCAAATGGCTCTCCGCGAAGTGCGTGTCAGCGGGGTCCGAACACCGTCGCCAGGGTGCTCGATGGCGCGCCGGTGCGCATCTGCACGGCTCCGTTCGCGTCGCGCCAGACCACGGCCGGCGTGGCCTGCAATCCCAGCGACTCCATGAGGCGCTGGTTGGATTCCAGCCTGGCCTGGATGTCGACGGGGATGGTGGCGAGCGGCGCGAGGCCCGCATCGCCCAGCGGGCGCGGCCGGCCCGATGCGACGGCTTGCGCGTTGCGCTCCATGTGCCCGCGTTCGTAGGCTTGCAGCGCTGCCGCGGGATCCTTCGCGCCCAGCAGGGCGGCGGCCTTGCCCGCGCTGGTCGGCGTCAGCATGCCGACCATCACGTGGCGCAGCACCACCTTGCCGCTGTCCACCCAGGGACGGGCGTCGGCCCAGAGCTTGTTGCAGAACGGGCAGTTGGGGTCGGTGAAGACATAGACGGTGCGCGGGGCGTCCTTCCTGCCGTCCTGGATCCAGTGGCTGGCCTCCAGCTTGGTCCAGGCACCCGCCGTCATCGGCCCGCGCACCGCGGCTTCGAGGGCGGCTTCAGCCACTTCCTTGCCCTCCGCATCCAGGAGCGTGCCCGCGATCACGTGCTTGCCGTCGGGCGTGGCGAACAGCGACACGGGCCGCTGACCGACGTAGGCTGCCCAGGCCGTCAGGCCGCCGGGAGCCGGGAAGGTGCCGACGACGGTGACGCCCTGCTTCTCGAGTGCGCGCAGCGCCGCGGGGCGCTCGGGCGCGGCGACGACGACCGTGGTGGCGACAGCCGCAGCTGCGATGGCGACGGCGACGGCGCCGTGCGGGAGATAGGTTTTCAGGTTCATTTCTGTGGTGCCGAAAGGGAAGGGTTGGCGAGGCGCTCGGCGAGCGAGGCCGCGGAAAGTTCGCCCGTGCGCGTGTCCACCAGCCGGCCGCGCGCGTCGAAGAAGAGGGTGGTCGGGAGCGCGCGGTGGCCCAGCTGCGTTCCGGTTTCGCCGCGGCCGTCCAGCAGCACGTTGCGCAAGGGCAGGCCGCTCTTGCGCAGGAAGGCCTGCACCTGCTGCGCGGACTCGCCCTGGTTGACGAAGACGAAATGCACGTCGGGGCGCGCGGCTTGCGCCTGGTGCAGCACCGGCATCTCGCGCTGGCAAGGCGGGCACCAGGTGGCCCAGAGGTTCACCACGGTGGGGCGGCCCTCGAACGATGCGAGCCGCACCTCCGGCCCTTCGAGCGAGGGCAGGGCGAGCGCCGGCATGCGGACTTCGTCGGGCGCGTTCGCGGCCAGCACCAGCGCGCCCGCCAGCCAGACGCCTGCGCCCGTGGCCAGTGCGGCCGCCAATGGCTTGCGCAGCAAGGGGCGCCGCGCCAGCAGCACGCCGGCGTAGGCGAGGGCGACGGCCAGCCCCGCGATCGCGTTCCAGCCGCCGTCGCGGATGTCCAGCATGTCGAGCGGGGCCGCGAGGTAGGCGTCGCGGAACTGGAAGACGAAGGCAAGCCGCGCCGCGATCGCTCCCGCCAGCAGCAGGCGCAGCAGCTGTCGCTCGAGCTCCGCAGCCTGTGCGCCGGCCAGGCGCCGTCCCACGAAGCCCGCGAGCAGGAAGGCCCCCATGGCGAGCAGCAGCGGCACCGACAGGACCAGCGGCCCGAGGGCCAGGGTCTGGTTCATGAGGGGCCGCCTTCCTTGCGCAGGCGCTCCAGCAGCGCGTCCGGCGCGAACTCGCCCACCAGGCGCTGCTCGCGGCGCTCCTGCCCCTGCGGGCCGAACAGCATGAGCGTCGGCGGGCCCATCACCTGGTGCCGCTGCATGAAGGCGCGCTGGGCCGCGTCGCTGCGCGTGACGTCCGCGCGCAGCAGCAGGACGCCCTCGAGCGCGCGCCCCACGCGCGGGTCACCGAAGACTTCCCGCTCGATGGTCTTGCACGACGTGCACCAGTCGGCCGAGAACTCCACCACCGCCGGCTGGCCGCGCGCAGCGGCCTCGGCCAGCCGCGCCTGGAGCATCGCGGGATCCTGCAAGGTCTCGAAGGGCACCTGCGGTGGCGTTGCGGCCGCGGAAGTGGCGACGAGGGCGCGCAGCGGCTGGGCGGGATCGCTGGCGCCGGCGGCGGCGCCCAGCACCATCGCCGCGCCCCACAGGCCGGCCAGGGCGGCGCTGCTGCGCACCGCGAGACGGCCGGCGGGCAAGGCCTCGCCGGCGGCGCTGCCGCGCGCCAGTTGCCACAGCGACAGCGCCAGGGCCACCAGCAGGACGCCCCAGAGCAGCAGCGTGGCCTGCGGCGCGAGCACGCGCCCGGCCATCCAGATCGCGGTGCCCAGCAGGACGAAGCCGAAGGCGGCCTTCACGCGATCCATCCAGGCGCCGGGGCGGGGCAGCCAGCGCGCGCCGAGGGTGCTGATCACCACCAGCGGCACGCCCATGCCGAGGCCCAGCGCGAGCAGCAGCAGGCCGCCTTCGCCCGCGGATCCTCCCTGCGCGATGTACAGCAGCGTGCCGGCCAGCGGCGCCGTCATGCAGGGGCCGACCAGCACCGCGGACAGCACGCCCATGCCGGCTGCCCCCGCGAGGCTGCCGCCCTGCAGCGATTTGCGCGCCAGCCGGTCGCGCAGGAAGGCGGGCAGCTGCAGCTCGTAGAAGCCGAACATCGCCGCGGCGAGCGCCACGAAGACGGCGGAGAAGGCGAGCAGCGTCCACGGGTTCTGCATCCAGGCCTGCAATCCGGAGCCCGCCACTGCAGCCAGCACGCCCAGCGCGGCGTAGGTGGCAGCCATCGGCAACACGAAGGCGAGGGAGAGGAACAGCCCCCGCCGCGGCGACGCGCCGCTTCCCACCACCATGCTGGAGAGGATGGGCACCATGGGCAGCACGCAGGGCGTGAAGGCCAGCGCGATGCCGAGTGCGAAGAACAGCGGCAGGGTCCAGGCCAGCGATCGCCCGGCCAGCATGCGGCTGATTTCCGAGTCGCTACCCAGGGCCAGCGCGGTGGATGCGATGGATCCCGGTGCTGCCGCGGCAGCCGGCGCAGCAGGAGGCGGGGCCGAAGCCGCCGCCGCGAGCGCCACGGTTTGCTGCTGCGGCGGATAGCACAGGCCTTCGTCCGCGCAGCCTTGCCACGTCACCTGCAGCGCGCGTGCGGTACCCGCTGCGACCTGCACCTCGGCGGCGTCGTGGTAGACCTCCACCGTGCCGAAGTTGGGGTCCTCCTTGGATTCCCCACGCGGCTTCGCGATCACGCCGGCGCCCTGGCCGGTGACCTCGATACGGTCCCGGTACAAGTAGTATCCGGGGGCGATCTCCCATCGCAGCTGCACCTGGCCGTCGCCGCGTTCGGCGATGCCCAGCCGGAATGCCTGCTCGGGCTCGAGGAACTCCGGAGCCCCGTATGCCGGCGCGATCGCCAGCAGCAGCGCCGCCAATAGCGCCCACAGCGGGAACTGACCCAGCCATGCCGATTCCAATCTTCTTTTCATGCAGCCTTTGCCTGTCGTTCGCATCCAGTGTGATGGGCGGCGATTAAGGCGGCGTTAAGAGTCCCTTGCCTTGCACCTCCTGCTGATCGAAGACGACCCCCTCGTGGCCCGCGGCGTGCTCGCCGGCCTGCGGCTGCACGGGTTCACCGTGCACCATGCGGACAGCGGCGCCGCCGCCGAAGCCGCATTCGCAGCTTCCGAATTCGACGTCGCCGTGCTCGACCTGGGCCTGCCCGATGCGGACGGCATGGACCTGCTCGCGCGCTGGCGCGCACGCGGCCGGCAATTGCCGGTGCTGGTGCTGACGGCGCGCGATGCCGTCGCCGACCGCGTCCGCGGCCTGCAGGGCGGCGCCGACGACTACCTGCTCAAGCCCTTCGATCTCGAGGAGCTGGTCGCGCGGCTGCACGCACTGCTGCGGCGCGCCGCGGGCCGCAGCACCGACCGCGTGGTGCACGGCGCGCTGAGCTTCGAGCCGGCCTCGGGCAAGGCCTGGCTCGGCGGCAGCGAAGTGGAGCTCTCGCGCCGCGAGCGCACCTTGCTGGCCACACTGTTGCAGCATCCGCAGCAGACGCTGTCGGCGGAGCAACTGCGCGATCGGCTGTATGGCCTGGAGCAGGAGGTGGAGAGCAATGCCGTGAACGTGCACATCCACCACCTGCGCCGCAAGCTGGGCGCCGGCATCGTGGAGACGGTGCGCGGGCTCGGGTACCGGCTGGGCTCGCCATGAACAGCCTGCGCGTGCGCCTGCTGGTGATCATCGGCGCTTCGCTCGTCGCGCTTTGGAGCGTCGTCGCCGCGTGGATGATGGTGGAGCTGCGCCAGGAGCTGCGCACGTCGATGGACGACAGGCTCGCTGCCTCCGCCCGCATGGTCGCGGCGCTCGCATCCCAGTTTCCCGCCGCAGCCCTGCGCGACGGCGCGCCCGCCGCACCCCTGCTGGACGTGGTGGCCCGTGACGGCCTGGCCTGCGAGGTGAGCCTGCTGCGCGGCGAAGTCAGCATGCAGAAGGTGGCCCGCACGGCCGCGAGTCCCTCCATGGACGACGTCGCTCCCGGCTACGGAACGGCGACGTTCGGCGGCAAGGCCTGGCGGACCTACGTGCTGCAGCAGGGCGATCTGCGCATCGCCACCGCGGACCGCATCGAGCTGCGCGAATCCATGCTGCGCAACGTCGCTTTCACGGCAGCCGTGCCCTTCGGCGTGGCGCTGGCCGGCAGCCTGCTGGCCCTGTGGTTCGCCATCGGCGGCGGCCTCGCGCCGCTGGAGCGCATGCGGCGGGCGCTGGCGCTGCGCCGGCCGGACGACGAGGTGCCGCTGCCGCGGGAGCAGGTGCCGCGCGAGCTGCGGCCGCTGGTGGCGACCATCGCGCGGCTGCTGGAGCGGGTGCACGGCACCATCGCGCGCGAACGGCGGTTCACCGACGATGCGGCCCACGAGTTGCGCACGCCGCTGACCGCCGTCAAGACCCACCTGCAGGTGCTGCGGCTGTCGCTCGGGCGTCCTGCGGCTCCCGCGGTGGCGGAATCGCTGGCGCATGCCGACGAAAGTGTCCTGCGCATGCAGCGCACCCTGGAGCAGTTGCTGTTGCTGGCGCGGCTGGAGTCGGCGGAAGTTACGCAGCCACCGGCCGCATGCGCCGCGGAAGAAGCAGCACGCATGGCGGTGCAGGAAGTGGAGGCCTCGTGTCGTGCGCCTGGCCGTGTCGTCGTCGGCATGGACGCGGCGGGTGCGAACGTCACCGCTCCCGACAGCCTGGTGGTGTCCGGGGTGCGCAACCTCCTGGAGAACGCCTTGCGCGCTTCGCCGGCCGGCGCGGAAATCAGCCTGCAGGTCGCGGCGGACCCCGGCGCCGGCACGGTGGCCTTCCGCGTGCTGGATCGCGGCGAAGGGATGTCCGAAGCGGAGTGCGCCGAGGCCGTGCGGCGCTTCTGGCGGCGTGGCAAGCCGGGGCAGGGAAGCGGCCTCGGCCTGTCGATCGTGCAGGCGATCGCGCAACGCCACGGCGGCGGCCTGCGGCTCGCGCCGCGCGAGGGTGGCGGACTGTGCGCGGAGCTCACGCTGCCCCTGGCCGCCGCGTCCTGAGCGCGGGCGCGGCCCTCACGCGCCCGCGGCATCCTCCACTGGAAGCCCGCAGGCCTGCCAGGCCTGCCAGCTGCCCGGCACGTTGCGCGCGTCGAAACCGTGCGCCTGCAGGAGGCTGGCGGCCAAGGACGCGCGATAGCCGCTGTCGCAGTACACCGCCACCGGCTTGTCCTTCGGAAGCCCGGTGAGCCGGTCGGGCAACTCGGGCAGGAACACGTGCATCGCGCCGGGCACGTGCCCCTCCTTCCACTCGTGCGGCGCGCGCACGTCGAGGACCGTGAGGGTGGGCGTCTCTTCCTGCACGGCCTGGGCGAGTTCCTGCACGTGCATCTGCCGCAGCGCTTGCAGCGGCAGACCGGCGTTCTGCCACGCGGTCATGCCGCCGGCCAGGAAGCCGGCGAAGCGCTCGATGCCGGTGCGCGCCAGGTGCGTGAGCACCGTCTGCGCGTCCGCGTCCTGTTCGAGCACCAGCAGCAATTCCTTGCGTGGATCCAGCATCCAGCCGGCCTGGATGGACAGGTGGCCGGACGCGCCGATGTTGAGGGCGCCGCGGATGTGGCCGCCGCCGAAGGCGAGCATGTGCCGCGTGTCCACGAGGACGCGCGATTCATTGGCGAGCGCCTGCGCGAACCGCTCCGGCGGCAGCGCGGCGATCGCGCCCGGGCCGCCGCTTTCGGGCTGGTCCTTCTCGTTCCTTTCCTTCAGGCGCGGGTAGTACGAAGGCTTGGGCGGCAGGTCCGCGAGCGCGGCCTTCCTGAATGCCTGCGCATCAGGTTGCCGCAGCAGGTCGTTGTGCGCCTTCTCGTAGGCGATGCTGGTGACCACCCGGTCCCCGATCGCGGCGCCGCACGGCGATCCGTGCACGTGGGTGGGGTACACCAGCACGCCGTCATCCAGCGCGAGGAAGACGCCCTGCAGCGTTTCGAACTGCTTGCGCGTGAGTTCGTCCGTGCGTTCGGGCCCCAGCAGGTCGGTGCGTCCCGCCGTGCCTGCGAGCAGGGAGCCGCCGGAGAACACGGCGAACGGTCCGTCCTCGTCGTCCTTCGCAGCTACCAGGGCGATGTGCTCCGGCGTGTGGCCGGGCGTGTGCCGCACGGTGAGGCGAATGGCGCCCAGCGCGATGCAATCCCCGTCGTGCACGGCGCGGTGTGGAAAGCCGTAGACGGGCGCATCGTGGCCGCTCAGGCAGAGTTCGGCTCCGCCGGCTTCCCGCGCCAGCGCACGGGCGCCGCTGACGAAGTCCTCGTGGTTGTGCGTCTGCACGACGTAGCGGATCGCCAGGCCATGCTGGCGGGCGGCCTCGATGTAGCGCGCGGTGTCGACCTGCGGATCGACGATCGCGCACACGTGGGCGCTGTCGTCGCCGATGAGGTAGCTCGCGTCGCCGAGCGAAGGCGTGAGGAACTGTTCGAGAACGAGGCTCATGGCGCCAGCATAGGAGGATTGCGCCGTTGCGGGGGCCGGTGCAGCAGTGCGCGCGGTGCAAGCGAAAACGCCACCGCGAGGGTGGCGTTTTGGACGGACGCGGCGAGCGCTCAGACGTCGAGCGTCTCGGCCAGCGCGATCGCTTCCTCGGCGCCGGCACGCACGTTGCGGATGTGGCGCTGCGTTTCGATGGGCAGCTTGGCGGTGTTGAGGCCGTCCCACTTGTTGCGGCCCTTGACCGACAGGTTGTAGTAGATCGAAACGCCTTCGCGCAGCTTCACGGCATATTGCTCAGGCGGGAGGTTCAGGTGGTCGATCTTGTCGGCGGCCCACTCGGCACCGTGCTTCATGTTCACGGCGGCGGCGTACACGGCCTGCACGGGATCGTTGGGGTTCTTCAGGCCCAGGCCGCGCGCGGTGCGCGGCTCGAACTGCGCGAGGCCGTAGCTGGTCACGCCGTTCTTGCCCATGCCGGTGCGCGGGATCCACGACGTCTCGGCTTCGATGACGCCATAGACGTCCTCGTAGCTCAGGCCCACCTTGTGCAGGCCGGCCTTGTGCGCGGCGGCCTGCGCCAGCAGGATGCGCGATTCCTCGTCCAGCGTCTCGATGCGCTTGCCGGCGTACTTGACGGTCTCGAACTTGATCTGCGAGCGCACCGCATCTTCGGAGGCGAACCGCACGGCGGCCTGCGCTGCGGGCGTCGCGAGCCGGATCGCCGGCACCACGGCAGGGCTGGCCGCGGCGGCGGCCGCGGCAGCGCCGACACGCTGCACCAGGCGCGCGGCAGGCGCGGCGGCATTCACGGCGGTGGTGGCTGCGCTAGGGGCCGCCACCGGGGCAGCTGCAGGGCTGGAAGAGACCTGGCTCGAGAGGGCCGCGATGCCGCCGATGGCGGCGATGGACGCGAGGGCCCAGACGGGGGAGGTTTTCTTGAAGCTTTGCATGTGTCCTGTAGGTCCTGTCGTTCGAAGCTGTAGGAAGCTTCTGATGGACCTGTAGGACACGCGTGAGTTCGGAGCTCAGCCGGGTCTTATTTCTCGAATGCGGTATGAGTTGCCCCGAAATGGGCAGAAATTTGTAAGAACGTGGCCCGGCAGCGGGTGCCGGGCCCGGCGCGCAAGCTCAGCTGCGGTTGGAGTCCTTGCCGGACGCAAACGTCTGCTTCACCCGCCCGGCTTCTTTCTTGGAGCCGGATTTGGCCGCGGTGGTTGCCTGGCCCGACTTCTTCTTGGCGGTCTTGGTGGCCTTGGATGACTCTGCCTTGCGGGCCACGGCCGTGGACTTCTTGCGTGCCTCGGCCTTGCGGGCGGCGGCCACGCGGCGCGTCTCTGCACGCTCCCTGGCGACGGCCTTGCGGGCCGCCACGCGTTCCGCGTCCAGCGCGGCCACGGCGGCGGGTCCCCCGATCTGGGCCACGGTCCACCGGCGCAGCCGCTCCGCGTCGGCGAGCCGGTTGCCATTGCTCTCCGCGTCGAGCAGGACCATCACGACGTTGCGCCCGGACAGCCGTGTCGCCATCGTCAGGCAACGGCCGGCCTCGACGATGTAGCCGGTCTTCTGCAGGAAGATGTCCCAGCCTTCGCTCGTGTTGCGCACCAGGCGGTTGGAGTTGATGTACTGCATCGTGCGTCCGCCGAGGTCCGCGACGTGGCGCGGCGTCGTCGAGTACTGCGCGATGAGCGGGTTCTGCGCCGTAGCGCGAACGAGCAGGGCCACGTCGCGCGCGGTGGACTTGTTGGCGTTCGACAAGCCCGTCGGATCGACGAAGCTTGTATTGGCCATTCCCAGCTGGCGAGCCTTGGCGTTCATCGCCGCCACCATCTTCTCCAGCCCGCCGGGATAGCTGCGACCGAGGGCGTGCGCGGCGCGGTTCTCGCTGGACATCAAGGCCAGGTGCAGGGCCTCCTCGCGCGTGAGCGTGGTGCCGACGCGCAGGCGCGAGCGGCTGTGCCGCAGGTTGTCGACGTCGTCGTCGGTGATGGTGAGCACTTCGTCCATCGGCTGCTTCGCTTCGAGCACCACCAGGCTGGTCATCAGCTTGGTGAGGGAGGCGATGGGCAGCACGGCCTGTGCATTCTTCTGCGCCAGGACTTCGCCGCTGTCCTGGTCCAGCACCAGGGCGGCGCTGGAGTTGAGCTTGAGCGGATCGGGCGCGAGGTGCAATCCCGCGGCGCGCCCGAACGAGAGCACCGGGCCCGCGGGCGAGGCTGCATTCGGGCTGGCGTCCGTCTCCGATTCTTCCGGCGGCACCACTTCCGCTTCGGGCGCCGGCACTGGCTGCGCAGGCGTGTCCGGCGCACTAGGAGCCTGCGCGACGACGGCTGTCCCGGGAGAGGTCGCGGCTTCGCGCGCCTGCCAGGAGCGGTAGGTGAGGGGGCCCAGCACACCGGCCGCGACGAGCGCGGCCAGCAGTGTGGCGAGGCTGAGTTTCTTGCGGGTCGCAGGGCGCATCGGTGCTTGTCCTTGCCAGCCACTCTACCGGGAGCCCTCGGCCGGAACGGGGGCCAACGGAGCAAGCTTGTGTAGTCCGCTGATGACGAAGGCTGAGGGCGCCGCGTTAACATTGCGGCGTCTTCTGCAGGGGCGCCCCGGCCCGTCGTGCTCAAATTCCAACTCCCGCATCCCCGCTCCTGCTGATCCTCCTGCTGGCGGTGGCCCACGCCAGTTTCGGTGGCGCGCGCCTGGCGATCTCGCTGCAGGCGCTGCACCTGGGCGCATCGGCGATGACCGTGGGGCTGCTCATGAGCCTCCTCATGCTGGTGCCGACCTTCGTGGCCGTGCACGTGGGGCGCTGGGTCGACCGTTCCGGCTACCGCTTGCCCACGGCGCTGGGCCTGGGCGGCATCGCGCTGGGCGAGGCGGTTGCAGCCCTGCTGCCCAGCCTGGCGGGCCTGGCCATCGCCAGCCTGCTGGTGGGGACGGCCTTCATGCTCGCGCACGTCGCGGTGAACAACGCCATCGGCCACGTGGCCGGCGCCAGCGGTCGCACGCGCGCGTTTGGCTTCATGGCCGTCGGTTTTTCCCTCTCGGCGCTCGCCGGGCCGATGGTGGCCGGCGCCTCCATCGACCTCGTGGGTTACCGCTGGGCGTTTGCGATCCTGGCCGTGCTGCCCTTCGCGGCCGGATTGCTGCTGCGCAGGGCGCCGGCGATGCCCAGGCTCGAACACACGCCCGAGCGCTCGCGAGGTGGCGTGCTGGATCTGCTGCGCTTGCCCCGCCTGCGCGCCGTGCTCCTGGTGAGCGCGCTGATCTCGGCGGGCTGGGACCTGTTCACTTTCCTCGTACCGCTGCACGGCGCGAGGAGCGGCCTGTCGGCCACGGCCATCGGACTGGTCGCGGGTGCTTTCGGCGTCGGCAGTGCGGCGGTGCGCATGGCGCTGCCGTGGATCGCCCGCCGGGTTCCCGAGTGGAAGCTGCTGGGCGCGGCGCTGGTGCTCGCGGGCGCGGGCTACTTCGTGTTCCCCTTCTGCGTCACCGTGGGCACCATGCTGCCGCTGGCCCTGGTGCTGGGCGTCGTCCTCGGTTGCGGGCAGCCGGTGGTCATGAGCCTGCTGCACGTGACCGCGCCGCCCGAGCGCACCGGCGAGGCGGTGGGGCTGCGCGCCGCGATCACGAGCCTGGGACAGACCGTGCTTCCGCTGGCCTTCGGCGCGTTCGGCACGGCGCTGGGGATGCTGCCCATGTTCTGGGCCGCCGCCACCGTGCTGGGGCTTGGGGGTGGCTTCGCCGCCTCGCGGCCACGGCTCCAGTAGCCACATCTCCCATTGCGCCTGCGCGCGCCGTGTGCCAGATTGGCGCGCACCGCAAGAAGGAGGCTCCATGCTGTTTCCCACCACGATCGTCGGCAGCTACCCGCAGCCCGAATGGCTGATCGACCGCGCGAAGCTCGCCGGCCGCTTCCCGCCACGGGTGCGCGCGCGCGAGTTGTGGCGGCTGCAGGAGCCTTGGCTCGCCCAGGCGCAGGACGACGCGACGCTGCTGGCGATCAAGGCGCAGGAAGAGGCGGGGCTGGACATCGTGTCCGACGGCGAGATCCGGCGTGAAAGCTACTCCAACCGCTTCGCCACCGCGCTGGACGGCGTGGACCTCGACAACCCCGGGACGGCCCTCGACCGCTCGGGCCACCCGAACCCCGTGCCGCGCATCGTGGGGAAGATCCGCCGCCGCCACGCAGTGGAGGTGGACGACCTGAAGTTCCTGAAAGCCCACACGACGCGCCGCACGAAGATCACCGTGCCCGGCCCGTTCACGATGTTGCAGCAGGCGCAGAACGACTTCTACGCCAGCGAGGAAGAGGCGGCGATGGACTACGCCGATGCCGTCAACGCCGAGATCAAGGATCTCTTCGCGGCCGGCGCCGACGTGGTGCAGATCGACGAGCCCTACATGCAGGCACGGCCGGAGAAGGCGCGCCAGTACGGCCTGGCCGCGCTGAACCGCGCGCTGGAGGGCGTGCAGGGCACGACCTGCGTGCACATCTGCTTCGGCTACGCGGCCGTGATCCATGTGCGGCCGAGCGGTTATTCGTTCCTTCCGGAACTGGCCGGCTGCAGCTGCAAGCAGGTGTCGATCGAGACCGCGCAATCCAACCTGGACACGCGCGTGCTGCGCGAGCTGGACGGCAAGCAGGTCCTGGTCGGCTGCCTCGACCTTTCGGACATGGAGGTCGAGACGCCCGGCGTGGTGGCCGGCCGCGTTCGCCGGGCCCTGGAGCACATCGCGCCCGAGCAGGTGATCCTGGCGCCCGACTGCGGCATGAAATACCTGCCGCGGGAGGTCGCGCAGGGCAAGCTGGCGGCCATGGTCGAGGCCGCGAAGCAGTTGCGCAAGGAATACGGCGTGGCCTGAACGCAGGCGCGCGCCGCTGCGCGACAATCGGGCATGACTTCGCTGATCCGATATGTACCGGGCAGCGGCCCCCTGGTGCTCGATTCGCCGCACAGCGGCGTGAACTATCCCGAGGATTTCCGCCCCGCCTGCGACCTCGCGATCCTGCGCCGCGCCGAGGACACGCACGTCGAGAAGCTGTACGACTTCGCGCCGGCGCTGGGCTGCGCCTGGATCGAGGCGCTGTTTCCGCGCAGCTACCTGGATGCCAACCGCGGGCTGCACGAGGTGGACACCGGGCTGCTCTCGGACCCCTGGCCCGATCCCATCGAAGAAGACGCCGTGCGCCTGGCCAAGGTTCGCCTGGGCAAGGGGCTCGTGTGGCGCTGCACCGACGACGGGCTGGACATCTATGACCGCAAGCTCTCGTCCGCCGAGGTGCGCGCGCGCATAGAGAACTGCTGGGAGCCGTACCACGCCGCGGTGGCCGCGGCCGTGGAGGCGGCGCATGCCGCCCATGGCTACAGCATCCACCTGAACTGCCACTCGATGCCTTCGGTGGCGGCCAGCCACGCCACCGAATTCCCCGGCCTCGCGCATCCCGATTTCGTGGTGGGCGACCGCGACGGCACCACCGCGTCCACGGCGCTGTCGCAGCGCATCTGCGCGATCCTGCGCGGCATGGGCTACGACGTGGCCTACAACCACCCGTACAAGGGCGTCGAACTGGTGCGGCGCTATGGCGACCCGCAGCGGCACCGCCACAGCATCCAGGTGGAACTCAATCGCAAGCTGTACATGGACGAGGAAACGCTGCAGCCGCATGCAGGCCTGGCGGCCTTGCGCGCCAACCTGCATGCGCTGGTGCAGGAGCTGCGTGCCACCGATCCAAGGACGCTGGACTGATGGACCGCGTCGCGGCGGTGGTGATAGGCGCCGGGGCCGTCGGACTGGCAGTGGCACGCGCGCTCGCGCAGGCGGGACAGGAGACGCTGGTCGTCGAGGCGCAGCAGGGCATCGGGCAGGGCGTGAGCTCGCGCAACAGCGAGGTGATCCACGCCGGCCTCTACTACACGCCGGGCTCGCTGAAGGCACGCTTGTGCGTGCGCGGCAAGGAATTGCTGTATGCGCTGTGCGAATCGCATGGCGTGGAGCACAGGCGCTGCGGCAAGCTCACCGTCGCCAACAGCGCCGAAGAAGTGCAGGCCCTGCGCGGGCTGCAGGATCGCGCCGCCGCCAACGGCGTGCCGGTCGCGTGGCTGGAGGGCGCGCAGGCGATGGCGATGGAGCCGGCGCTGCGCTGCATCGCCGCGCTGCATTCGCCGACCACGGGCATCGTGGACAGCCACGGCTTCATGCTGGCGTTGCAGGGCGACCTGGAGCGTGCGGGGGGCATGGTCGTGTTCGGCACGCAGGTGGTTTCCGCCCGCCTGTCGACGCGCGCCCGCGAGCCGCACGTGCTGCGCTTCGCCGATGGCGTCGAGCTCGCCTGCGACCTGCTGGTGAATGCCGCCTCGCTGCATGCGTGCGCGCTCGCGCGCCGCTTCGAGGGGCTGGATGCGCGCTTCGTGCCGCGCGAGTCCTTCGCCAAGGGCAACTACTACGCGTTGGCCGGCCGCTCGCCGTTCACGCACCTGATCTACCCGGCGCCGGCGGATGCCTGGCTGGGCGTGCACCTCACGCTGGACCTGGGCGGCCAGGCGAAGTTCGGGCCCGATATCGAATGGCTGGACGCGCGCACGCCCGAGGAGATCGACTACCGTGTCGATCCGGGGCGGGCCGAAGGCTTCTATGCGGAAGTGCGGCGCTACTGGCCCGGCCTGCCGGACGGCGCACTGGCCCCGAGCTACAGCGGCGTGCGCCCCAAGATCCACGCCGCGAGCGAGAAGGCGCCGGACTTCCGCATCGACGGGCCGCCGCTGCATGGCGTGCCGGGGCTGGTGAACCTGTTCGGCATCGAATCCCCGGGACTGACGAGTTCGATGGCCATCGCCGAAGTCACGCGCGGCTTGCTGCTTGCGCCCTGAAGGCGCGCGCGATCTCGTCCACCAGGGCCGGGCCGCGGTAGATCAGGCCCGTGTAGATCTGCACCACGTCGGCGCCGGCGCGCAGCTTGGAGATCGCGTCGTCCGCGCTGAGGACGCCGCCCACGCCGATGATCGGATAGCCGCTGCCCAAGGCGGCACGCAGTTGCGCGATCACGCGGTTGCTCGCCTCGAGCAGCGGCCCGCCGCTCAGGCCCCCGGTCTCCTCGCAATGCGGCAGGCCGCGCACCTTGTCGCGCGCGATGGTCGTGTTGGTGGCGATCACGCCGTCCATGCCGTGGCGGCGCAGGGTGGCGGCGATCACGTCCACCTGCGCTTCGTCGAGGTCCGGTGCGATCTTCACGAACAGCGGGACGCGGCGGCCGTGTTCGCGCGCGAGTTCCTCGCGGCGGGCCGCGATGGCGGCAAGCAGGGCGTCCAGTGCCTCGTCGCTCTGCAGCGCTCGCAGGTTCTTGGTGTTCGGGCTGGAGATGTTCACCGTGACGTAATCGGCATGGGGGTACACGCCCGCGAGGCACGCGAGGTAGTCGCCGGTCGCCTGTTCGATCGGGGTGGCGGCGTTCTTGCCGATGTTCAGCCCGAGCAACCGGCCCTGCTGGCGAAAGCGCGAGCGCTGCACGTTGGCGACGAAGGCGTCCAGCCCTTCGTTGTTGAAGCCGAGCCGGTTGATCAGCGCGTTGGCCTGCGGCAGGCGGAACATGCGCGGCTTCGGGTTGCCGGGCTGCCCCTTGGGCGTGACCGTGCCCACCTCGACGAAACCGAATCCCATGGCGCCCAGCGCGTCGATGCAGCGCGCGTTCTTGTCCAGCCCGGCCGCGAGGCCGATGCGGTTGGGGAAGCGCAGGCCGGCCAGCTCGATCGGGTCCGGCACGAAGCCGTTGCAGTAGGCCCATTGCAGCGGCGTGCCCTGCAGCCGCGCCAGCGAGGCCAGCGTCAGCTCGTGCGCGGTTTCGGGGTCCAGCCCGAAGAGGAAAGGACGGGCGAGGGCGTAGGGCAGGAGGGACATCCGATAATTCCGGCTTCTTTGTTCGAACCGGGGATTGTCGCGTGACGCAGGATGAACTCAAGGCGCTGGTGGGCCAGGCCGCGCTGAAGTACGTGGTGCCGGGCGAGATCGTGGGGGTCGGCACCGGCTCCACGGTCAACAAGTTCATCGAGGCCCTGGCCACGATGAAGGACCGCGTGCCGGGCGCCGTCTCCAGCTCGAACGCTTCCACCGAGCGGCTGCGCGCGATCGGCATCCGCGTCTTCGACGCCAACGCGGTGGGCGAGCTGGCCGTCTACATCGACGGCGCCGACGAGATCGACGGCCGCGGCCACATGGTCAAGGGTGGCGGCGCCGCGCTCACGCGCGAGAAGATCGTCGCCGCGCAGTCCCGCCGCTTCGTCTGCATCGCCGACGACTCGAAGCGCGTGGAAGTGCTCGGGCGCTTCCCGCTGCCGGTGGAGGTGATCCCCATGGCCACGCAGCGCATCGTGCGCCAGTTCCAGGCCCTGGGCGGGACGGCGAAGGTGCGCCTGAAGGATGGCCAGCCGCTGGTCACCGACAACGGCCAGCACATCCTGGACGTAACCGGGTTGCAGATTCGCGATCCGCTCGCCTTCGAGAGCGAAGTGAACCAGTGGCCGGGGGTGGTGACGGTGGGCGTGTTCGCCCACCAGAAGGCCGCCGTGTGCCTGCTCGCCACCGCGGGCGGCGTGCAGACGCTGGAGTTCTGAAAGCCTAAAACCGGATGCCGGCCGGATTGGCCGGCGAGGGCGCGCTGGGCGCCGGAGCTTCCGCGCGAGGTTGCGGGGCGCGTGGGGTGGCCGGCCGGTTGGCGGCGGCCTGCGGTGCCTGCACCGCGACCAGCGGGGCGGCCGCGGGATTGCGCCAGCTGGCCGGCAGCTGCGACGTCTTGGGATAGCCCGCCGCGTCCAGGTAGGTGCCGTATTCCTGGTCGGAAAAGCCGCTCACGTGCTGCCCGCCGATGGTGGCGAACGGCACCCGCGGCTCGCCCGCCACGCTGGCGAGGGCCTTGATGTCCTCGTTCGTCGTGACCGTGCGCTCCGTGTATGGGACGCCGCGCGTGGTCAGGTAGCTGCGGGCCGCTGCGCAGGGCCCGCAGTCGGGCGAGGTGTACAGCGTCACCGGGTAGCGGCTCACGGCGTTGCGCAGTTCCAGCGGCAGGGACGCCGAGCTGCTGCCGCCGCCCGACATGCTGACCACCGCGGCCGGCGCGGCCGCGGCATCCGACGGCGGCCGGTCGGTGAAGGTGACCTTGCCGTCCGGGCAAGGCGTCCAGCGTCGGTTCGCGGCCCCGGAAGGCCTTGAACGACTCCATCGCGGGGCGGCTTCCGCCGGCTTCCAGGATGGCCTGGCGGTATTTTCTGCCGGTTTGGACGCTGGGCATGCCGTCGTCACCAGCTGTTTCCTCGAAGGCGGCGTAGGCGTCGGCGCTGAGCACTTCCGCCCACTTGTAGCTGTAATAGCCGGCCGCATAGCCTCCCGCGAAGATATGGCTGAATGTGTGCGCCATGCGGTTGAATGACGGCGGTTGCAGTACGGACACCTCGTCGCGCACCTGCTGGAGCAGGGGCATGAAATCGGCCTCGGGGTTGTGTTCTGTATGCAACAGCATGTCGAACAGGGAGAACTCGATCTGGCGCAAGGTGGCCAGCCCGCTCTGGAAGTTCTTGGCGGCCGTCATCTTGTCGAACAGCTCGCGCGGCAAGGCCTCGCCCGTCTCCACGTGGGCCGTCATGTGCTTGAGCACGCCCCATTCCCAGCAGAAGTTCTCCATGAACTGGCTGGGCAGCTCCACGGCGTCCCACTCGACGCCGCTGATGCCAGAGACGTCGCGCTCGTCCACCCGCGTGAGCATGTGGTGCAGGCCGTGGCCCGCCTCGTGGAACAGCGTGATCACGTCGTCGTGCGTCAGCAGCGGCGGCTTGCCGTCCACGCCCTCCGCGAAGTTGCACACCAGGTGCGCGATCGGCGTCTGCAGCTTGCCGTCGTCGGGGCGCAACCAGCGCGCCCGCACGTCGTCCATCCACGCGCCGCCCCGCTTGCCGGTGCGGGCCGAGGGATCCAGGTAGAACTGGCCCACGAGCTCGCCGCCGCGCTCGATGCGGTAGAACTCGACCGCGGGATTCCAGGCCGGCGCGAAATCGCGGCGGATCTCCACCTCGAAGAGGGTCTCGACGATCTTGAACAGGCCGGCGAGCACCTTGGGCGCCGGGAAGTACTGCTTCACCTCCTGCTCGCTGAACGAATAGCGCGCTTCCTTCAGCTTCTCGCCGACGTAGGGCCAGTCCCAGGCCTGCGGGTCGGCCAGGCCGAGGGTGTCGGCGGCGAACGTGCGCATGTCCTGCACGTCCTTCAGCGCATAGGCGCGGGCGCGGTTGGCGAGGTCGCGCAGGAACTGGATCACCTGCTTCGGGGACTCGGCCATCTTCGGCACGACGGAGACTTCGCCGAAGCTGCCGTAACCCAGCAGCTTCGCCTCTTCCTGGCGCAGCGCGAGGATCTCGCGGATCAGGGCGGTGTTGTCGAACTTGGGCTCCCCCTGGTCGCTGGCGCGCGTCGCGTAGGCGCGATAGAGGCGCTCGCGCAGGGTGCGGTTGTGGCCGAACTGCATGACGGGCAGGTAGCTCGGCATCTTGAGGGTGATCTTGCAGCCCTCCCGGCCTTCGGCTGCCGCCGCGGCGCGCCCCGCCTGCACGACGTCCTGCGGCACGCCATCGAGTTCGGTCTCGGCCGCGTA
Source organism: Comamonadaceae bacterium (assembly GCA_004144865.1). Lineage (GTDB taxonomy): Bacteria > Pseudomonadota > Gammaproteobacteria > Burkholderiales > Burkholderiaceae_C > Ramlibacter. The sequence goes on along the minus strand of SEAY01000064.1, from coordinate 7,933 downwards.
GTAGGCGAAGGCGTCGGTGGCATCGAGCGCGTTCTCGCTGAACTTCTGGCTCAGTTCCGCCTGGCGTTCCTGGATCTGCGCGAAGCGCTCCTTGGCCGCGCCGGTGAGCTCGGCGCCCGAGAGCATGAAGTTGCGCAGCGCGTTCTTGTGCGCCTGGCGCTGCTCCGGCGCCAGCCGCGCGGGATCGATGGCCTTGTACTTGGCGTACAGCTTCTCGTCCGCGCCCAGTCGCGTCCAGAACTCGGTGACGCGGGGCAGCGCCTCGTTGTACGCGGCGCGCAGCTCCGGCGTGTCGGCGACGGCATTGAGGTGGCCGACCACGCCCCAGGCGCGGCCGAGGCGCTCGGTGGCGACGTCGAGGACCTTGGCGATCCCGTTCCAGTCGGCCGGGAAATCGGCCTGCGTCACCTGCGCCAGCGCGTCGTCCGCCTGGCCCAGCAGTTCGTCCATCGCGGGGGCGACGTGCTCCGGCCGCACCTGGTCGAACAGCGGGAGGTCGTTGAAATCGAGAAGCGGATTGCTCATAGCCGCACATTTTGCGGCAGCTCGCGCGGAATCAACGGCCGCGCGGGATTGGCAATCCTGATAGGGGCGATTACGCCCCGGAGCGCTCCGCCGCCGCTATCGTGTTGACGAGCAGCATGGCGCGGGTCATCGGGCCCACGCCGCCGGGGACGGGGGTGATCCAGCCCGCGACTTCCTTCACCCCGGCGAAATCGACGTCACCGCAGAGCTTGCCGGCGTCGTCGCGGTTCATGCCGACATCGATCACGACCGCGCCGGGCTTGACCATGTCGGCGGTCAGCACGTTGCGCTTGCCGACCGCGGCCACGACCACGTCGGCCTGGAGCGTCATCGCCTTCAGGTCCGGCGTGCGGCTGTGGCAGACGGTGACGGTGGCGTCGCGCCCGAGAAGCATCATGGCCATGGGCTTGCCCACGATGTTGCTGCGGCCGATCACGACGGCGTGCTTGCCGCGCAATTCGTAGCCGATGGAATCCAGCATCTTCAGGCAGCCATAAGGCGTGCACGGCCAGAAACCGGGCTGGCCCACCATCAGCGCGCCGGCGCTGGCCACGTGGAAGCCGTCGACGTCCTTGGCGGGCGCGATGGTCTCGATCACCTTGTGGCTGTCCATGTGCTTCGGCAGGGGCAGCTGCACCAGGATGCCGTGCACCGAGGTGTCCGCGTTGAGCGCGCGGATGCGGGCCAGCAGATCGGCCTCCGTCAGAGCGGCGGGGTGGCGCTCCAGCGTGGCCTTCAGGCCGGTCTGCTCGCTGTCGGCGACCTTGTGCTTCACGTAGACCTGGCTGGCCGGGTCTTCGCCGACGAGGAGGATGGCGAGATGCGGCTGGATGCCTTTCGCCTTCAGGGCGGCGGTGCGCCCGGCGACCTCCTCGCGGATCTTCTTCGCGAGGGCGTTGCCGTCGATGGTTTGTGCGGTCATGGGATGCGGGAGGAAAAACGCGCCCGGGCGGGCGCGTCGTTTGCGGGTGGAATGGTCCTAGCCCTTGGGCGGCGTCTGGCCCAGCGCGATCTTCAGCAGGTCGGCGACGGTGTTGGCGTTCAGCTTTTCCATGATGTTGGCACGGTGCGCCTCCACCGTCTTGATGCTGATGCCCAGGTCGTCGGCGATCTGCTTGTTCAGTCGGCCGGCCACGATGCGCTCGAGCACCTGGGCCTCGCGCGAGGTGAGCTTGGAGAGCAGGGCATCGCGGCTGGCGGCGCTCTGGTACTCGGCGAAACTGTCCTTGGCCCGTTCGAGCATGCGCTCCACCAGGCTCACCAGCTCGTCTTCCTTGAAGGGCTTCTGGATGAAATCCATCGCGCCCTTCTTCATCGTGTTCACCGCCATCGGGACGTCGCCGTGGCCGGTGATGAACACCACGGGCAGGGGCGACTTGCGTTCGACCAGGCGGTCCTGCAGCTCCAGGCCGGTCATGCCGCCCATGCGGATGTCCACGATCAGGCACGCGACCTCGCGCGGGTCGTAGCGGGCCAGGAAGGATTCGGCGGAGTCGAAGCAGCGCACGCGGTAGTCCTTGCCTTCCAGCAGCCACTGCAGCGAATCGCGAACGGCCTCGTCGTCGTCGACGACGTAAACGGTGCCCTTCTTGGGAATAAGGCTCATGCTATTGTCACCCCCGCGTCCTTGCCTACTGCCGGATTGGCTGATCCGGCCACCGGAAGCCAGAAGGTGAACCGGCAGCCGACGACCTCGGTCCCATTGTAGAGGTTCTCCGCTTCCATCCGGCCCTGGTGTGACTCGACGATCGAGCGGCACAGGTTGAGGCCGATGCCCATGCCTTCGGCCTTGGTGGAGAAGAAGGCCTCGTAGAGGCGCTCCAGCACTTCCGGCGCGAGGCCCTGGCCGGTGTCGACGACGGAGAACTCGACGACCTGCTGCGTGTCGACCTGCTTGGGCACCACGCGCAGTTCGACGCTGCGCCGCCCCGGCGGGCGCGCCGCTTGTTCGACGGATTCCGCCGCATTGCGCAGGAGGTTGACGAGAACCTGTTCGATCAGGATCGGGTCCACCAGCAGGTGCGGCAGGCGCGCGGCGACATAGTGCGACATGCGCACGTTGCGGCGGCGCAGCTCGATCTCCGCGAGCTCCAGCGCTTCGCTGACGATCACGCTCACGTCGGACAGCGTGCGGTTCGGCTCGCTGCGCTTCACGAAGGAGCGTATGCGCTGGATGATCTGGCCGGCCCGCTGCGCCTGCCTCGCGGTCTTGTCCAGCGCGGCGAGCACGTCGTCCTCGCTGATCTGCTTGCTGCGGATGCGCGACACCAGGCCGTTGCAGTAGTTGGTGATGGCGGTCAGCGGCTGGTTCAGTTCGTGCGCCACGCTGGACGCCATCTCGCCCATGGTGATCAGGCGGCTGGCGGACTGCGCCCGTTCGGCCTGCGCCGCGGCCTGTTCCTCGGCGTTGCGCCGGGAGGTGATGTCGGTGGCGATCACCATCTGCGCGAGGCGGCCGTCCACCCAGTTGAGGTAGCGCGAGCGCACTTCCAGCCACTTGCCCAGCTCGGGCACGAAGATCTCCGCGTTCTCGGAGATGGCCGTGGTGAGCGTGTTGGTCGGCAGCCCGGCGAACGGGTCGACGTCGTCGACGTGGTCGGTGGGATGCGGCCGGTCGGACATGCCCGCCTGCGCCACCATCCCCAGGTGCCCGCCGGCGCGCCCGCCGAACCAGAGGCGGTACAGCTTGTTGGCGAACAGCAGCTCTTCGCTGCCGAGCGGCGCCACCGAGACCGAGGCATCCAGCGCTTCGAGCACGGTGGTGAAGCGCTCGTGCGAGGCCTGCAGCTGTTCGCGGATGCGCGTCGGCTCCGTGATGTCGGTCATGGACGTCATCCAGCCGGTCTGGTTGCCCTTGGCATCCACCAGCGGCGAGACGTAAAGGCGCGCGTCGAAGAGGCTGCCGTCCTTGCGCTTCACCCGTACCTGGAAGCCCCCGGCGATGGTGCGCCCGCGCAGTTCGTCCTCCAGCCGGGCCATGAGCAGGTCGCGGTCCTCTTCCGGCCAGTAGGGGAAGGGCGGCGTGCGGCCCACGAGCTCCGCTTCGCTCCACTGCGTCATCTGGCAGAAGGCCGCATTGACGTAGGTGATGCGGCCGTGCATGTCGAGCGCCCGCATGCCGGTGAGCATCGAGTTCTCCATCGCACGCCGGAAGTTCGTCTCCGCCATCAGCGCCTGCTGCGCCTGCATGCGGCGGCGCGTGTGGCGCCAGTTCGCGATCAGCATCCACGCCGTCATGGCGGAGAGCGCGCCCACCAGCCAGAAGAGGCCGCTGCCGATCACGCCCAGGCCCGTGCGGTAGGCCTGCGCGCGGATGATCAGGCCGTTGCCCACCGGCGAAACGGGCACTTCATAGTCGTTGGGCTGCGCCGCCCAAGGGAGGAACTGCGTGGCCGGATTGCGCGGGGGCACCGACGTGCCGGCGAGCACGCGGCCCTTGCCATCCAGCAATGCAACGGCGTATTTCGCCGCCACTTCCGCCGGCACGCCGTAGCGCAGGAGGCCGTCGATCGAGTATTCGCCGAGGATGATCCCGCCGAACTTGCCCTGGTCCGCGAGCGGGACGTGCAGCTGCAGCAGCCCGGAGCTGTCCGGGCCGGCCACCGGCTGCGAGTACACCGGCTGCTGCAGGTCGCGCGCCAGGCTGTACATCGTCTCGGTCTCGCCGGGCCGCAGCACCTCGCCCACCACGCGCACCTGCGAGCTGTTGAGACTGGGGGCGGCGTAGTTGGCGGCGATGCGCCGGCGCTCGTCGATCCACGTGAGCATCAGCAGCTCGGGATACTGCGCGATCATCGACTCGGCGCGGCCGACGAACTCCTCCGGGTCCACCTCCTTGTTGGAGATGTCGCGCGCGATGCGCATCAGTTGTTCCTGGCGCTCGAGCAGCCGCAGGCGCATGCGCTGCTGCGCGTATTCGACGTCGCGCTTCACGGCCTCCTGCTCGCGGTCCATCTCCTCGAGGCGGAGGTACCAGAAAGCGGACACGATGGCGGCCAGGAACAGCAGCACCGCAGCGAGCGGTGCCAGCATCGCGTAGCGGTCCTGCCGGGTGGGCGTCTGGCGCCGCCACCAGTGCCGCCACCAGTTCGGGATCGGTTCTTCGGAACCCAATTCCGAAGCGGGAGAGTCATGCATGAGTGGCGTTAGTTTAGGTGCCGCCGCGCGGAACGAGCCACGGCAATTGCCGCGTCATTGGTAAATCCGCATTATGAAACGTAGCTGCGCAATTTGAAATCACCTCCTGTTTGTGCGACACTCCGCCCGCGCACGGCCAGCCCGTACTAAATTCACACACGCTTCAAGGAGACAAGAATGTCCGCACAGCCCGACGACCTGTTCGGAGCGGCCGCCAACGACGCCGACGCACAGGAGACGCGCGAGTGGCTGGAGGCCCTGTCCGCCGTCATCGCCAGCGAGGGCCGTGAGCGCGGACATTTCCTGCTGGAACAGCTGCTGGAACAGGCGCGCCAGGAAGGCATCGACATGCCTTTCTCCGCCACCACCGGCTACGTGAACACCATCGAGCCCGAGGACGAGGAGCGTTGCCCGGGCAACCTGGAAGTCGAGGAGCGCCTGCGCGCCTACATGCGCTGGAACGCGATGGCGATGGTCGTGAAGGCCAACCGGCTGCATCCCGAGGACGGCGGCGACCTCGGCGGCCACATCAGCTCCTTCGCCTCGCTCGCAACCATGCTCGGCGCGGGCTTCAACCACTTCTGGAAAGCGGAAACCCCGGAGCAGGGCGGCGATTGCCTCTACGTCCAGGGCCATAGCGCCCCCGGCATCTATGCCCGCGCCTTCCTCGAGGGCCGCATCACCGAGGAACAGCTGCTGAACTTCCGCCAGGAAGTCGACGGCAAGGGCCTCTCCAGCTATCCGCACCCGAAGCTGATGCCGGATTTCTGGCAGTTCCCCACGGTGTCCATGGGCCTCGGCCCGCTGATGGCCATCTACCAGGCGCGCTTCCTGAAGTACCTGCACGCGCGCGGCATCGCCAACACCGAGAACCGCAAGGTGTGGGCCTTCCTCGGCGACGGCGAGATGGACGAAGTCGAGTCGCTTGGCGCGATCGGCGTGGCGACGCGCGAGAAGCTCGACAACCTGGTCTTCGTCGTCAACTGCAACCTGCAGCGCCTCGACGGCCCGGTGCGCGGCAACGGCAAGATCATCCAGGAACTCGAAGGCGAGTTCCGCGGCGCCGGCTGGAACGTCATCAAGCTGGTCTGGGGCAGCTACTGGGACCCGCTGCTCGCCCGCGACAAGGAAGGCATCCTGCGCAAGGTGATGATGGAAGTCGTCGACGGCGACTACCAGGCCATGAAGGCCAACGACGGCGCCTTCGTGCGCAAGAACTTCTTCGGCCGCCATCCCAAGCTGCTGGAGATGGTCGCCAAGATGAGCGACGAGGACATCTGGCGCCTCAACCGCGGCGGCCACGACCCGCAGAAGGTCTACGCGGCCTTCCACCGCGCGGCCAACACCAAGGGCCAGCCGACGGTGCTGCTGGTGAAGACCGTCAAGGGCTTCGGCATGGGCAAGGCCGGCGAGGGCAAGAACATCGCCCACCAGGCCAAGAAGCTGGGCGACGACGACATCCGCGCCTTCCGCGACCGCTTCAACATTCCGATCCCCGACGACAAGCTCGCCGAGATCCCGTTCTACAAGCCGGAAGACAACACGCCCGAGATGCAGTACCTGCACGAGCGCCGCAAGGCGCTGGGCGGCTACCTGCCCAAGCGCCGCGCGAAAGCCGACGAGCAGCTGAAGGTGCCCGGCCTCGATGCGTTCAAGGCCGTGACGGATCCCACGGCGGAAGGCCGCGAGATCTCCACGACGCAGGCCTACGTGCGCTTCCTCACGGCGCTGCTGCGCGACAAGGAACTCGGCCCGCGCGTGGTGCCCATCCTCGTCGACGAGGCGCGCACCTTCGGCATGGAAGGCCTGTTCCGCCAGATCGGCATCTACAACCACGAAGGCCAGAAGTACACCCCGCAGGACCGTGACCAGGTCTCCTACTACAAGGAAGACGCGTCCGGGCAGATCCTGCAGGAAGGCATCAACGAGGCGGGCGGCATGGCCAGCTGGATCGCCGCGGCGACGAGCTACAGCACCAGCAACCGCATCATGGTGCCGTTCTACATCTACTACTCGATGTTCGGCCTTCAGCGCGTGGGCGACCTCGCCTGGGCGGCCGGCGACATGCAGGCGCGCGGCTTCCTCCTGGGCGGAACGTCGGGGCGCACCACGCTGAACGGCGAAGGCCTGCAGCACGAGGACGGCCACAGCCAGGTCCTGGCGCAGACCATCCCGAACTGCGTGAGCTACGACCCGACCTTCGCGCACGAGGTCGCCGTGATCATGCAGCACGGCCTCAAGCGCATGGTGGAGAAGCAGGACAACGTCTTCTACTACATCACCCTGCTGAACGAGAACTACCCGATGCCCGGCCTGCAGCCCGGCACCGAGGAGCAGATCGTCAAGGGCATGTACATGTGCAAGCCCGGCGACGCGGGAAAGACGCGCGTGCAGCTGCTGGGCAGCGGCACCATCCTGCGCGAGTCGATCGCCGCGCAGGACCTGCTGGCCAAGGACTGGGGCGTGCACGCCGACGTGTGGAGCTGCCCGAGCTTCAACGAACTGGCGCGCGACGGCCTCGATTGTGAACGCCACAACCTGCTGCATCCCACGGCCACGCCGCGAGTCCCGTTCGTCACGCAGCAGCTGGAAAAGCACGCCGGTCCGGTGGTCGCTTCCACCGACTACATCAAGCTGTACGTCGACCAGATCCGCGCCTTCATCCCCAAGGGACGCGCGTACAAGGTGCTCGGCACCGACGGCTTCGGCCGCAGCGATTTCCGCACCAAGCTGCGCGAGCACTTCGAGGTCAACCGCCACTACATCGCGGTTGCCGCGCTGAAGGCGCTGGCCGACGAGGGCAGCGTGCCGGTGGCGAAGGTCGCCGAGGCGATCCGCAAGTACGGCATCAAGGCCGACAAGGTGAATCCCCTCTTCGCCTGACCCGCAACGCAACAATGAGAAGGCCCGCGTCCGGGCCGCCGGAGAACAAGAAACATGGCACTGGTGGAAGTGAAGGTCCCCGACATCGGGGACTTCGAGGATGTCGCCGTCATCGAACTGCTGGCGAAGCCCGGTGACACCATCAAGGCGGAACAGTCGCTGCTGACCGTCGAGTCCGACAAGGCTTCGATGGAGATTCCTTCGAGCCACGCGGGCGTCCTCAAGGAAGTGCGCGTGAAGCTCGGCGACAAGGTGAAGCAGGGATCCGTGATCGCGGTGATCGAGGCGGCTGGCGCCGATGTATCTCAGCCGCCCGCAGCGCCCGCCGCCGCACAGGCTCACGCGGCTTCGCCGCCGCCCCCACCCCAACCCTCCCCCAGTGGGGGAG
>SEAY01000063.1 GCA_004144865.1 Comamonadaceae bacterium | reverse complement strand
GTCCCAGGGGTCGTAGTAGGGCGAGACGGTGCGGTCCACCCGCGCCGACACCTGCACGCTGTAGCGCGGCTGGGCGTCGTCGCGGCGCAGGCCTGCCTTGTGCAAGGCGGGGTCGGCCAGGGCCTCCAGCGCCTGCTGGGTCGGGTCGGCCTGCTGGGACAGGGTGCGTTCGAAGCGGTAGGTCGGCTGCGCCGGCAGCGCCTGCAGGTGGGAGAAGGACTGGACCTGGTTGTCCAGCCGGTAGCCGGTTGCGCAGCCGGCCAGCAGGGCCGCCATCGCGGCGGCGAAAACGTAACGCGCGATTCGCGCCATGGCACCTCCCAACGAGGCGCCGCGCGCCTCAGATCTTGATGACTTGCAGGGCGGGCAGGGTGCCGGCGGCGGGGAATTCCTCGTGGTCGAACGCGTGGTCCCCGTCGGCATCGGGCACGCCCGTCGCCTTCAGACCCTTGTAATCGTAGAGCGTTCCGTCGGCCAGGTGGGACGGCACCACGTTCTGCAGCGCGTGCAGCATGTTGTCCAGGCGGCCCGGGAATTTCTTGTCCCAGTCCTTCAGCATCTGCCCCACCTGCTTGCGCTGCAGGTTCTCCTGGCTGCCGCACAGGGTGCAGGGGATGATGGGGAAGGCCTGCACCTCGGCCCATCGCACCAGGTCCTTCTCGGGCACGTAGGCCAGCGGGCGGATCACCACGTGGCGGCCGTCGTCGCTCACCAGCTTGGGGGGCATGCCCTTGAGCTTGCCGCCGAAGAACATGTTGAGGAACAGGGTCTGCAGCATGTCGTCGCGGTGGTGGCCCAGCGCGATCTTGGTGGCGCCCAGTTCGTCGGCCACGCGGTACAGGATGCCGCGGCGCAGCCGGCTGCACAGGCTGCACATCGTCTTGCCCTCGGGAATCTTGTCCTTGACGATCGAGTAGGTGTCCTGCTCCTCGATGTGGAAGGGCACGCCCAGCGCCTCCAGGTACTGCGGCAGAACGTGCTCCGGGAAGCCGGGCTGCTTCTGGTCGAGGTTGACCGCCACCAGGTCGAAGTGCACCGGCGCGCGCCGCTGCAGCTTGAGCAGCACGTCCAGCAGAGCGTAGCTGTCCTTGCCGCCGGACAGGCACACCATCACCTTGTCGCCCGCCTCGATCATGTTGTAGTCGCCGATGGCCTGGCCCACGAGGCGGCACAGCCGCTTCTCCAGTTTGTGGTTCTCGCGCTCTATCCTTCGCTCGGGCGAAAGGGGGGCGGGTTCGTTTTCGATCCAGACGGCGCTCATGGGTCCATTTTCGCATCGCGGCAGCTGACGTGCCTGCGGCGCTTGATGCCGTGCACGAAACGGGGCAGCATGGCCCGCATGGCCGACGATCCCACGACTTCCGGCCTCCGCGCCGATGCCGACGAACGTGAACGCGCACCCCGCGGGAAGCGCGGCGGGGCGGGGTTCGCCCTGCTGGGCGCTGCGCTCGTCGCGGCGGCGGGATGGTGGTGGTGGAGCCACGACGATTCCGGCAGGGAAGCCGCCCCGACCGTGGCGGACGCACCTGCCGCCGCCCCTGCGCCGGCCCCCCCGGTTGCGGATGCAGGGCCGCGGTACCCCCTGCAGGAGCCGTCGCCGGCGCAGCCGTTCGGCAGCGGCGACATCGCCGGCGCGCTCACCGCGCTGCTGGGCCAGGCGGCCGTCGCGACTTTCCTGCACGTCGACGATTTCCCGCGCCGGGTGGTTGCCACCGTGGACAACCTCGGGCGCGCGCACGCGCCGCCGGCGCTCTGGCCGGTGGTGCCCACGCCCGGCCGCTTCACGGTGGAAGCGGGTGCTGACGGCGAGGCGATCGCGGCGCGCAACGCGCAGCGCTACGCGCCTTTCGTGCGCATGGTCGCCGGGATCGACGCGGCCCGCGCCGCGGCGCTGTACCGGCAGGCGTACCCCCTGCTGCAGCAGGCCTACCGCGACCAGGGCTTCGGCGACCGCTATTTCAACGACCGGCTGGTCGAGGTCATTGACCTGCTGCTCGCCACGCCCGAGCCGGCCAGCGCGCCGCAGGTGCAGCTCACGCAAGTGAAGGGGCCGATCGCCCCGGAGCGCCCGTGGGTGCGCTACGAATTCGCCGACCCGCGGCTCGAGTCGCTCAGCGCCGGGCAGAAGATGCTGGTGCGCATGGGCCCGGAGAACGCGCGCCAGCTGCGGCGAAAGCTCGCGGAATTCCGGGCGCAGGTCGCAACCGCCGCCGCCGGTTCCCGCTAGCGCCGCGCGCTAAGCGGGCAGCGAAGCGGTGACGCGCAGGCCGCCCAGGCTTTCGGAGCGCGTCGCTTCCAGTGTGCCGCCATGCGCCGCGGCGATGCGCTGCGCGATCGACCAGCCGAGGCCGCTTCCGGCGGCTTCGTTGCCGGTCACCCGGAAGAAGCGCTCGCCCAGGCGTTGCAGGTCCGCATCCGGCAGGCCGGGGCCGCTGTCGTGTACCTGCAGGAGCACCTGTCCGGCCTCGCGGTGCACCCGAACGGCGATGCGTGCCCCGGCGGGGCTGTAGCGGATCGCGTTGTCGGCCAGGTTGCGCACCAGCACGCCGAGCAGCGTCGCGTCGCCCATGACGCTGCACTCGCCCGCCGCCTCGAAGTCGAGCGCCTGCTGCCGCGCCAGCGCGGCGGGCGCCAGGTCGGCCAGCACGGCGCGCACCACGCCGGCCAGGTCCACTCGCGCTTGCGCCTGCCGGCCATCCGCCTCCAGCCGCGACAACGTGAGCAGTTGCTGCACCAGGCGTGCGGCGCGGTCGCATCCTTGCAGCAGCAAGTGCAAGGCGTGTTCGCGCGCCGCGGCTTCGTTCGTCGCCAGGGCCGCCTGGGCCTGCGCGCGGATGGCCGCGATGGGCGTGCGCAGTTCGTGCGCTGCATCCGCCGTGAAGCGGCGTTCGCCTTCCAGCAGGCTGGCGATGCGGGCGAACAGCGCGTTAAGCGCGTCCAGCAGCGACCGCATTTCGGTCGGCGCCGCGGCGAGTTCCACCGGCTGCAGTTCGCCGGGACGCCGTGCGGCCAGCGTGGCCCCCAGCGAGCGCAGCGGGGCGAGGCCCCGCCGCACGGCCCACCAGCCCGCCAGTGCCAGCAGCGGCAGGGCCACGGCCACCGGCCAGAAGGCGCTGCGCAGCACCGCCACCAGGATGGACTCCCGCGCGCGCAGGTCCTCGCCCACGAACACCAGCACGTCGCGCTCGGCCCCGCGCGCCGCGAACACGCGCCAGCGCTGGTCGCCGACCTGCACCGTGTGGAAGCCTTCCGCCGTGCGGCCGCCCTGTACCAGGGGCGCCGCGGGCGCGCTGGCGGACCGCAGCGCAAGCCGGCCTTCGTGGAACACCTGGAAGGCCACGCGCGGCGCATAGCGGTGCAGGGCGGGCGCATCCTGCACCTCGTCGTCGTCGAACTCCAGGTCCTGCTGCGCGACCAGCAGAGCCGCGGCCTGCGCGAGGTGGCTGTCCAGGAGTTCGTCCAGTTCGTGGCGGGCGTCGGTCCAGGTGAGCAAGGCAGTGGCCAGCCAGACGGCGGCCGCGGTTCCCGACACCAGCAGGATGAGCCGGCCCTGCAGCGACGCGGGCCGCTTCAGCATCGCGGTGCCTCGCGCAGGAGGGTATAGCCGACGCCGCGCACGGTCTGGATCAGCGCGGGGCCGAGCTTGCGGCGCAGGTGGTGCACGTGCACCTCCACGGCGTTGCTCTCCACCTCGCGGCCCCACGAGTACAGGTGCTGCTCGAGCTGCTCGCGGGTCAGCACGCGGCCGGCATTGAGCATCAGCGCGTGCAGCAGGTCGAACTCCCGCGCCGGCAGGATCAGGAGTTCGGTGCCCTTGCGCACGGTGCGCGCTGCCGGATCGAGTTCCACGTCCTGCACCCGCAGCAACTCCTGCGGCTGTCCATGGGCGCGCCGCACGAGCGCGCGCAGCCGGGCGGCGAGCTCGTGCAGGTCCACGGGCTTGACCACGTAGTCGTCGGCGCCGAGGTCCAGCCCGCGGATGCGGTCGGGCACCGCGTCGCGCGCGGTCAGCACCAGCACCGGCAGCCGCGCCCCCTGCGCCCGCGCCGCCGCCAGCACCTCGAGCCCGTCCTTCTGCGGCAACCCGAGGTCCAGGATGGCGGCGGCGTGCTGGCCGCTGCGCAGCTCGCGCTCGGCCGCCGGCCCGCTGCGCACCCAGTCCACCTGGAAGCCGAGCTGGCGCAAGCCGGCCTGCAAGCCGTCGCCCAGCAGCGGATCGTCCTCGGCGAGCAGGATGCGCATGTGCGGCTCAGTCGTCCTCGTCGTGTTCCGCCGTCGCGGCCTGGCCTGCGACCATCCCGCCCTGCGGCGCCGCCTGCCATTGCAGCGCCCAGAAGGAGAGCACGGCCACGAGCATGGCGGCGGCGAGCCCGCGCCAGGCGCGGCGGATGCCTTCTTCCGCAGGCACCGGCTTGCGGCCGCTGACCATGGCCGCCACCAGGTTCTCGCGATGCAGCAGGCTGCTCGCGACGACCGCAACGATGTGCACCACGACGACCAGCATCATCGTGTTCGCGAGGACCTCGTGCGCCTCCTCCAGCCATTCGCCGCCGACATCGTTGTACGTCGCCCAGCCGGCCGCGGTGGTGGCGAGGGTCAGCGCGAGCAGCGCCAGCACGGCGAGGGCGCCGGCCGGGTTGTGGCCGGTGTGGTGTTCGGGACGGGGCCCGAACAGCGAGCGCAGGTAGCGCAGCACGGCCGACGGCCCGCGCACGAAGTCCGTGAACCGCGCGTGCCGCGTGCCGACCACGCCCCACAGCAGGCGAAAGGCGACCAGGCCCGCCATCGTGTAGCCGGCGGTGACGTGCACGAGCTGCCAGCGCTCGCTCTCCGCGCTGATCCACGCGACGAAGAAGGACAGCACCATCAGCCAGTGGAACACGCGCACGGGCGCGTCCCAGACGAGGGCGCGGGCGGGCCGCGCCTCAGCGCGGGATGCGGATGGTGTCTTCATCGAAGTCTCCTTGCGCCGCGCGCGTGTGGCAGGCGGCGCAGTTGGCGGTGCTCTTGACGAGCGGGGATTTCCACAGGGCCGGTGCCATCTCGCGGTGTTCGCGGATGAACCATTGCGAACGCGTGATGCGGTCCTGCGGCGGCGGCTCGGCCGATCGGCGGCCGCCGCCCGCGTTCGCGGCCAGCCACGTGTCGAGTTCCTTCAGGGTGGCCGCATCCACCGAGGCGTCGCTGCCGAAGTGGTTGGGCAGGTCCCGCATCAGGCGCTGCCACGAGGCCTGGGGCAGCAGGCCTGGCGGGTACGCGACGTGGCAGGCGCCGCATTCCTGGGCGTACCTGGGCAGCAGTTGCACGGCGCGCCGGCCGTCGTCGCCGGCGGCCGCCGTGGCTGCGGCCGCCGCGAGCGCGATGACCGCGGTGCGGGCGAAGGGCGTCATGGTGGCGATCTTCTTCAATGTGGCACGCATGGCAGCCTCACTTCTTGAGCGCCATCAACCAGGCGAGGATGTCCGCCTTTTCGCCCGCGGTGCATTCGCGGGCGGCGACGTCCTTGCAGTTGCGGCGGAACCATTTCTCCACCTTCGCGGCGTCGGTGAAGCGCTCGGGGTTGAAGGCAGGGGCGAGCGGGCCGATCGCCTTGCCGGTGGCCGCGTGCTTGCCGGCCTGCGTGGGCGGCGCGCCGTGGCAGGAGGCGCAGCTCCATTCGCGTCCATGCCGGGCATTGAAGAACTGTTCGCCGCGAACGGCGGCGGCGGGCTGGCCTGCTTCGGCCGCGTAGCGGGCCGCCAGTTCCGCCGGCGGCGCGGCTTGCGCGGCGCCGAGGGCGGCCAGGCCAGCCGCGAGCAGCAAGGGCAGGGCCCGGGAAGGTCGGGTCGTCATGGGCATCTCCTTGGATGCACATGGTCGAGCCCGGGGCTTAGCGTTTTCTTAACTTCCCGGGAGTGCGAGCGCCTGCGCGGACTCCGCCTCGAAGGCCTCGAAGGCCCGGCGCGCCTCGTCCAGCCGGGGCAGGATCTCGGCTTCGGTCGCTTCCTCGTCCAGTTCCACCTGCAGCGTGACGTCCGCGAGCCACGCTGCCCCCAGCATGGCGGCCGACCCGCGGATGCGGTGCATCGCCTTGCGCAGCGCCGGCAGGTCGAGCTGCGCGCGCGGCAGCTCGTCGAGCAGCTGGCGCGTGTGCCGCACGAACATCTCGCGGGCCTCCGAGAACAGCGAAGTGTCCCCGAGGAAGCGCGTGGTGAGCGTCTCGCGGTCGAACACCGGCTGCGAGGGTGCTGCTGCGGTAGCCGCCTCCTTGGCGTGTTCCGGCACTCCCTCCAGCCAGCGCTGCATCTTGTCCGCCAGGATCGCGAGTTCGACCGGCTTGGTCAGGTAGTCGTTCATGCCCGCGGCAATGCAGCGGTCGCGATCCCCCGAGGTGGCGCTGGCCGTGAACGCCAGGATGGGCGCCTTCACGCCCATGGCGCGCAGCTGCTCGGTCGCCTCCCAGCCGTCCATCACGGGCATCTGGCAGTCCATCAGCACGAGGTCGAAGGGCGCGCGGCTGCAGGCATCCACGGCCTCGCGGCCGGTGAGTGCGGGCGTCACGTTGGTGTATCCCAGCTTCGCGAGCATGCGCTGCGCCACCAGCTGGTTGACTTCGTTGTCCTCCACCAGCAGCACCCGGGCGTCGGTCTTCACCACCTGCAGGGCCGCCGCTGTCTCGGCCCGTGGCGCCGCGGCCAGCTGCAGTGGAATGCGCACCGTGAAGGTGGAGCCATGGCCCGCGCGGCTGACCAGCGTAACGTCGCCACCCATCAGCTGGGAGAGCTGGCGTGAGATCGCCAGGCCGAGGCCCGTGCCGCTGTGGCGGCGGCGGGACGAGGCGTCCACCTGCGTGAAGCGGGTGAACAGGCGCGCCTGGTCTTCGGGCGAAATGCCGATGCCGGTATCGAAGACCTCGAAGCACAGCTCGGCGCCCGCCTCCGTGTCGCGCGTGAAGACATGCAGGGAGAAGCCGCCCTCGGACGTGAACTTCAGCGCGTTGCCCAGCAGGTTCAGCAGCACCTGCCGCAGCCGGCCCGGATCGGCCGAGATCCAGCGCGGCACGTGCCGCTCGTGGCGCAGGTCGAAGCGGATGCCCTTCTCGGCGGCCCGCACCGAAAAGACATCGCTGACCTCCTGCACCAGCTGCACCAGGTCAGTGGGAACCATGTCCAGCGTGAGTCGCCCCGCCTCGATCTTCGACAGGTCCAGGATGTTGTCGACGAGGCTGAGGAGCGACTTCGCGCAGCTGTCGATCATCAGCACCGAATCGCTTTCCATCGGCGGCAGGTTCGCGCCGGCGAGCAGCTGCGTGAGGCCGATGACGCCGTTGAGGGGCGTGCGGATCTCGTGGCTCATGGTCGCGAGGAAGTCCGACTTGGCCTGGTTGGCCTGGTCGGCCGCCTCCAGCGCGCGGCGCAGTTCGGCGTCGGCGCGGCGTGCCGCGGTGACGTCGGTGTAGGTCAGGATCATGCCGCCGTCGGGCATGAACGAGCCGCGGATCTCCACCAGCGTGCCGTCGCGCAGGATGCGCTCGATGCGGTGCGGCTCGCGCGCGCGGATGGTGGCCATGCGCCTGGCCACGGCCGACTGCGGGTCCTGCTCGCCGTATTCGCCGCGCGAGGCGAAGTACTGCGCCAGCGACGGGAACGTCGGCTTGCCTTCGAACAGGTGGTCGGGCAGGCCCAGCAGCGTGCGCATCGTGGCGTTGCTGACCACGTGCGCCAGGTCCTTGTCGAACACGGCGAGGCCGCACGGCAGGTGCTGGATGATGCTTTCCAGCAGGTCGTTCTTGTCCTGGAGCTGCTGCTCCAGCCGCACCGTTTCGCTCACCTCCACCGAGGTTCCCACGAAGGCGACCGGGGCGAGGCGTGCATCCACGGGCTTCACCCGGAACTTGATCCAGCGCTGCTCCCCGTCGCGGGCAGCCCGGGCGCGGAAGGTTCCGGAATAGGGCTGGCGCGCGCGCACGGCCTCCTTCCAGCCGCGGGTGAGCGCGGGCAGGTCGTCGGGGTGGATGGCCTTGCGCCAGAGGGCGCCCGCGAGTTCGGTGTAGTCGGCCGCCCCCAGCATCTCCACCCACTTCGCGTTGCCATGCAGGACGGCGCCGAACGCATCCGCCGCGAACATGCCCACGGGAGCGAGTTCCGACAGCTGCGTGGCATCCGCGAACAGGCGCTGCCCGCTCAGGTTGCGCTCGCGTTCGCGCAGCAGCATCACCTGGACCGCCGTGGCGGCCAGGTCCGAGAGCAGGTCCCTCTGTGTGGCATCCAGCCGTCCGGGCTCCGGCGCGGCCACGCACAGGGTGCCGACGGCCTCGCCGCCGGGCATGACCAGCGGCGCGCCCGCGTAGTGGACGAAGGCCGGATCGCCCGTCACCAGCGGATTGCCGGCGAAGCGCGGATCCTGCCGCGCGTCCTCGACCTCGAAGACGCCGAACTGGCAGATGGCATGCGCGCAGAAGGAGACTTCACGCGGAACCTCGCGGCCCGCCGGCTGGCCCACGGCGGACTTGCACCACTGGCGGCCGGCGTCGACCAGGGACAGCAGCGCCACCGGCATGCCGGTGGCGCGCGCCGCCAGGCGCGTCAGCTGGTCGAGGATGTCTTCGGGAGCGGTGTCCAGCAAGCCGAGCTGCCGCAGGCGCAGCACGCGCTGGATCTCATTGGCCGGGAAATCGGGAGTCGTCATGATCGAACTGCATTCATGAGGGCCGTGCAGGCGCAGGCCGGGCGGGTACCGCGCGGGCGACCGGTGACTGTCGAGCCAGGCGACGCCCGGGTCAAGGCAGCGCAGTAGGCGGATTGCCTAAGCGCGCTTTCGCTGCGGCATATTCACGGAGGAGCGCCCCCGCCTACCAGTGGCCCGTCTCCACCCGGATGGCCACTTCGCAGTCCTCGAAGATCTCCAGCTTCACGATGCGCACGCGCACGCCGAGCACGCCGGGAAGCTGCATCAGCCGGTGGGCCAGCTTGCCGATCAGCGTCTCGAGCAGGTTCACGTGCACCGCGGTGCATTCCTCGATGATGATGCGGCGCACCTTGCGGTAGTCCAGCACGTGCGTGATGTCGTCGTCGCTGGGCAGCAGCGGTTGCGTTCCGAGGTTCAGTTCCGCGTCCACCCGGATGGGCTGGGGCGCGGACTTCTCGTGCTCCAGGATGCCGAGGTTGGCGTCGAAGCGCAGGCCTTCGAGGGTGAGGATCTGGGTGCCGGCCTTGCTCATCGCTTCACATCAGGGAGAAATCGCGGTCGAACTTCATCAGGTGCTGGCCGCCGTCCACCAGCAGCGTGGTGCCGGTGAGCGAGCGGTTCTCCAGGGCGAAACGCACCGCGTGCGCGACGTCCCCGGGGGTCGAGGACCGGCCCAGCGGGGAGAGCTTGTGCAGGTTCTCGAACTTCTCCTGCGACAGCAGGTGGCTGGTGAGGGTGAGCCCGGGGGCGACGCCGACCACGCGCAACCGCGGGGCGAGCGCCTGCGCCAGCAGGGTGGTGGCCGCCTCCAGCGCCGCCTTCGACAGCGTGTAGCTCAGGAAGTCGGGGTTGGGGTTCCACAGCTTCTGGTCCAGCAGGTTGACCACCACGCCTTCGCCCTGCCGCTGCTCCGCGTGGGCGGCCAGCGCCTGCGCCAGCACGATGGGCGCGGCGGTGTTGGTCGCAACGTGCGCGGCCAGCGCGGCGTAGCCGAAGTCGCGGGCGTCATCGTGTTCGAAGAGCGAAGCGTTGTTGACGACCGCATCGACGCCGCCGAAGCGCGCCGCCACCCGCGGGAGCAGGGCGCGCACGTCCCCTTCCTGCGCCAGGTCCGCTTCGAAGAGGTCCGCCGGGGCGAGCGCGCTGCAGGCCGCGGCGGTCTGCTCGGCTTCCGCGCGCGAAGTCCGGTAGTGCACCGCCACCTGCCAGCCGGCGGCCGCCAGTTCCAGGGCAATGCTGCGGCCGAGGCGGCGCGCCGCCCCCGTCACCAGCACCGTGCGGGCCCGGGGCGGCTTCATTGGCGGACAATGGAGCGGTGGAAGAACATGGATCGAGTGTAACGAGCGCCGTGCAGAAACTGCTGGGCGAGCAGGTCGCGCGGGCCGGCGGCTGGCTGCCGTTCGACCGCTACATGGCGCTGTCCCTGTACGCGCCGGGCCTGGGCTACTACGCGAACCTGTCGCGCAAGTTCGGCACCTCGCCGGGCTCCGGCAGCGACTTCGTGACCGCGCCCGAGATGAGCCCGCTGTTCGGCCGCGCCCTCGCCGTGCAGGTGCGCGAAGCGCTGGACCAGACGGACACGGCGGACATCTGGGAGTTCGGCGCCGGCTCCGGGGCACTCGCGGCCGAGCTGCTGCTGGCGCTGGGCACGCGCGTGCGCCGCTTCACGATCGTGGAGCTGTCGGCCAGTTTGCGCGAGCGCCAACAGGAGGCGCTCGGCCCTTTTGCCGACCGGGTGCAATGGGTGAACGAACTGCCCGAGCGCATGGAAGGCGTGGTGATCGGCAACGAAGTGCTGGACGCGATGCCGGTGAAGCTGCTCGCGCGGCGCAACCTCATTTGGCATGAGCGCGGCGTCAGCCTGGTGGAAGGCCGCCTGGCCTGGTCCGACGTGCCCACGCACCTGCGCCCGCCGCTGGAACCCACCGGCACGCACGATTACGTGACGGAGATCCATCACCACGCCGAGGCGTTCATGCGCACGCTGGCGGAGCGCATGAAGGTGGGCGCCGCCTTCTTCATCGACTACGGCTTCCCGGAGGCCGAGTATTACCACCAGCAGCGGCACATGGGCACGCTGATGTGCCACCGCGGCCACCTCGCCGATCCGGATCCGCTGGAGTCGCCGGGGGAGAAGGACATCACCGCGCACGTCAACTTCACCGGCATCGCGCTGGCCGCCCAGGAAGCGGGACTCGCGACGCTGGGCTATGCCACCCAGGGCCGCTTCCTCGTCAACTGCGGCATCGGCGCGCTGATGGAATCGGCCAGCCTGCCGGACCAGGTGGCGGCGCAGCGCCTGGTGGCCGAACACGAGATGGGCGAGCTGTTCAAGGTGATCGGCTTCCACCACGGGCCCTTCTGGGACGCCGTCGGCTTCCGCGAAGGCGACCGGACCCACACGCTCTGAGAAACGCAGGACACTCGCCCCATGATCCGCTGGATGATCGTCGTCTTCCTCGCCCTCTTCCTGATCGGCTGGTTCGCGCCGGCCCTGCAGAAGCTGGGCTTCGGCCGCCTGCCGGGCGACGTGCGCTTCCGGCTGTTCGGGCGCGACATGTTCCTGCCCTTCACCTCCACCATCCTGCTGAGCCTGGCGGCCGCGGGCATCTCCAAGCTGTTGTGAAGCGATGAAAGCCTGCATCGACATCGGCGGCACCAAGGTCGCCGTCAGCCTGAATGACGGCACCGGCCTGGACCTGGTGGCGCGGCGCAGCGAGCCCACGGCGAAGACCGGCCACAGCGATGCCCTGGCGCGCCAGGTGATCCGCATGGTGGACGAGGCCTGCGCGGAAGTGGGCCTCGCGCCCTCCGGCGTGCAGCGCGCCGGGGTGGCGTCGGCGGGGCCTTTCGTGCTGCGCGCGGGCCTGGTCGAACTGGCCAGTCCCAACATCTGCGGCGGCCTGGCCGGCCCGGCACGCGGACTGCCCAACGACTGGATGACGGCGCCGCTGGAAGCGCCGCTGCGCGCGCGCTTTCGCGAAGTGCGCGTCGAGAACGATGCGGTCGCCGCGCTGGAAGCCGAGCGCCGCTGGGGCGCGCTGCAGGGCTGCGACCACTGCGCCTACGTCACCTGGAGCACCGGCGTCGGCACCGGCCTGTGCGTGGATGGCCGCGTGCTGCGCGGCAAGAACGGCAATGCGGGCCACGCGGGCCACATGTTCGTGAGCGACAACGGCGACGCGCTGTGCGGCTGCGGCAACATCGGCGACCTGGAGGCGCTGGTCGCCGGCAATGCGATCGCGCGCCGCTTCGGCGCTGATGCCGCCACCCTGATGCAGCGCGTGCATGATGGCGACCCCGTGGCGAATGCCACCGTCGACGAGCTTTGCCGCGTCATGGGCCGCGCGCTCTACAACCTCACCGTCACGCTGGACCTGGAGCGCATCAGCCTGGGCGGCAGCGTGTTCATCCACAACCAGGCGGTGCTGCTGCCGCGCTTGCGTGCGCAGATGAAGGGCAAGCTGCCGGCGCTGACCGACGGCTGCCAGATCCTGCCCGCGGGCCTCGGCGAGCGGGTCGGGGACTACGCGGCGCTGGCGTTGCTGGTGTGAGATGGTGGGCAAGCAGCTTGCCCACCCTACGGTGCCGTCATCGTGGAAGGCTGTCATCCCGGGCTTGACCCGGGATTCAGGCGGCGCCCGATCAGCCACCGCATGGATTGCGGGTCAAGCCCGCAATGACAGGCCGTCCACCGCATGCACCCGCGCCTGGTGGATGCGCGCGCCGATCTGGTCGCCCTGCAGGCCGTGTTCGCGCGCCTGTTCCGCGATGACCGCGGTATCGACGGACCGCGCCGCGGCGAGCGCCTGCAGCAGCCGCTCGCGCTGCGGATAAGGCCGCTCCTCCATCCCGAGCCGGCCGCGCGCATCGCATTCGCAGGCGAGCAGGATCTGCTCGAAGCGCTGCGGCTTGCGCAGCGCGTCGCAGCGTTCGAGCAGCCGCACGATCGCGGCGCCGCCGAACTCCCCGCTGCGGTGGATGTTGCCGTGCTCGCGGGCGACCACGTCGGCGAGCTCGCGGCACTCGTTGGGAACGCGCAGGCGGTTGCACAGCTTCTTCAGCAGGTCCGCGCTGCGCTGCTCGTGCCCTATGTGTTTCGGAAGCATTTGCTGCGGCGTCGTGCCCTTGCCGAGGTCGTGCGTCAGGCAGGCGAAGCGCACCGCCAGCGGCGCCTGCAGGCGCGCGGCCATGTCCAGCACCATCATGTTGTGCACCCCGGTATCGACCTCCGGGTGGTATTCGGCCCGCTGCGGCACGCCCCACAGGCGGTCCACCTCCGGCAGGATGCGCGCGAGCGCGTCGCACGCGCGCAGCACCTCGAACATGCGCGAGGGCCGCTGCTCCATCAGCCCGCGCGCCAGTTCCTGCCACACGCGCTCCGGCACCAGGTGGTCGGCCTCGCCCTCGTGCACCATGTCGCGCATCAGCTGCAGCGTCTCCGGGGCGACGCTGAAGTCCGCGAACCGGGCCGCGAAGCGCGCCACGCGCAGGATGCGGACGGGGTCCTCGCCGAAGGCGTCCGTCACGTGCCGCAGCACCTTCGCGCGCAGGTCCTGCTGGCCGCCGTACGGATCGATCAGCGCGCCGTCGCCCGCCTGCGCGATGGCATTGATGGTGAGGTCGCGCCGCGCCAGGTCCTGTTCGAGGGTGACGTCCGGCGAGGTGTGGAAGGTGAAGCCCTGGTAGCCGCGCCCGGACTTGCGCTCGGTGCGCGCGAGCGCGTATTCCTCGCGCGTCTGCGGATGCAGGAAGACCGGGAAGTCCTTGCCCACCGGCAGGTAGCCCGCTTCGATCATGGCGTCGGGCGTGGCGCCGACCACCACCCAGTCGGTGTCGTTGACGGGCTGGCCCAGCAGGGCGTCCCGCACCGCACCGCCGACCCGGAAAGTTCGCATGGGGGCCAGTTTAGCCCCGGCCGCGAGTCTCTCAGCGGCTGGCGCGGTACGGTTCGTCGATGGCGACGAAGTCGCGTTCGGCCAGTGCGTCTTCCATCCAGGCCTGCACCGCGGGCAGCGCGCAGACGCGGCGCGCGTAGTCCATGACCGGGCCGGGCACCGGCAGCTGGTAGGTGCGCAGGCGCATGCACACCGGCGCGAAGAAGGCGTCGGCGGCGCTGAACTCGCCGAACAGCATGGGGCCCTTGTGCTCCGCCAGCAGGCCGGTCCACATGTCGACGATGCGCGCCACGTCCGCGCGCACGCCCGCCTGGTCGCGCCAGATGACGGCGCCGACCTGCGGCAGGGAAGCCTCGATGTTCATCGGGCAGTGCGAGCGCAGCGCGGAGAAGCCGGAATGCATCTCGGCGCACACGCTGCGCGCGCGGGCGCGCGCCTTCGCATCGCGCGGCCAGACGCCCTTGTCCGGGAATTTTTCGGCGGCGTATTCGGCGATCGCCAGCGAGTCCCAGACGACGAAGCCCTCGTCCACCAGGGCCGGCACGCGGCCGGCGGGGTTCACCTGCAGCACCTCGCGCTTGAAGTTCGAGTCGCCCTCGAAGGTGTCGAAGCGGATCTTGCGCTCCTCGAACGGGATGCCCGCCTGCTTCAGGAGCACCCAGGGGCGCATGGACCAGGACGAGTAGTTCTTGTTGCCGATGTAGAGGGTGAGCATCGCGGGTCTCCGTGGGAATGGCGCGATGCTAGCCGCGGCCCGCCAGGGCATTGATGCGAAATGGCCGCGGGATTGATGCTCAGCTGTCGTCCTTGTCCGGCGCCTTGAGGCCCAGGCGTTTCAGGGGCCCCTCCAGCCACAGGATGAACAGCACCAGCAGCGTGGCCAGGGCGGCGGTCGTCTCGCGGCCCAGGCCGGCGGCGATGCCGATGGCGGCCGTCATCCACACGCTGGCGGCGGTGGTGAGGCCGGTGACCTGTTCCTCCCGTTCCAGCTTGAGGATCGCCCCCGCGCAGAGGAATCCGATGCCGGCCAGCAGGCCTTGCAGCACCCGGCTCAGGGCTTCGCCGCCGAGTCCCATCTGCAGCGGCACCACGACGATCAGCGCCGAACTCGCCGCCACCAGCATGTGGGTGCGGATGCCCGCCGCCTTGCCTTGCAGCTCCCTCTCGAGCCCGAGCAGGCCGCCGAGGAAGGCGGCCACCAGCAGGCGCACGACGAGCTGCGTGACTTCGGCCGCGCTCCCGAGGTCGGAGAATTCGGCGGCGATCGTGTTCCGGACGGTTTCCCAAGCCATCCGGAAAATCTATCAGGGAAGCTCGGCGTTGGGGGAGGGCTGTGTCGATTCGCGCGGACCCACCACGCCCAGCCGTGCCTTCAGCGACTGCGGCTGCCCCGTGAGAATGGCCGCGTAGAAGGTGGTGTTGGACAGCACCTTCTTCACGTAGTCGCGCGTTTCGGTGAAGGGCACGTTCTCGGCCCAGGCCGCGCCTTCCAGCGTGGGGCCGTTGCGCCAGGTGCGCGGCCGGCTGGGCCCCGCGTTGTAGGCCGCGGCGGCCATGGGCATCGAACCGCCGAAGTCGTCCAGCACCAGCTTCAGGTAGCCGGTGCCGATGGCGATGTTGGTGTCGCGTTCGTTCAGCTGCGCGGGCCGGAAGCCCTCCATGCCCAGCTTGCGCGCCGTCCAGCGTGCGGTGGCCGGCATCACCTGCATCAGCCCGGAGGCGCCCACGTGCGAGCGGGCGTCCGTGACGAAGCGGCTCTCCTGCCGGATCAGCCCGTACACGTAGGCCGGGTCGAGTTCGATCTCGCGCGCGCGGCGCACCACCTGTTCCCGGAAGGGCATGGGAAAGCGCTGGTCGACGTCGAACTCGGTCTTCGTGCGTTCGCTGGTGTTGATGCAGCGGTCCCACACCTCGCGGTCGCAGGCGTACTGCGCCGCGGCCAGCAGGTCGCGTTCGCCCATGCCGCCGCGCTGGTGCAGGTTGGTGCTGTAGTTCCACTCGCGCACGCCTTCCGGGCGCAGCCCGATCGCGATGGCGTACAGCGCGCGGTTGAGGCCGGGGTTCTGCCGGGCGGCCTGCTTCTCGGCATCGGTGAGCGTGGCGGGACGGGCCGGCACGGTGATCTTCTGGCCCAGGTCCTCCAGCGCCAGCTGCTCGTAGAAGCCGCGCGGCGATGCGATGGAAGCCAGCAGCTTGCCGGCCTCGGCCCGGTGCGCTTCCGACGGGCCGGACGCGGCGAACAGGGCGCGGGCCTTCCAGTACACCCAGGCCGGTTCGGCCTGCGCCTCGTCGCTCATCGCGGCGATCGCTTCGCGCACGTTGCGCCAATCCATGCCCTGCGGCGCGCGCAGCGCCGCGCGGACCTTCCAGGCCAGGTGCTCGTCGCTGAGGTGCTTGTCGCGCTCCACCTTGGAGAAGTAGCCGTTCGCCTCCGGCTGCAGGCGCTGCGCGGCCTGGCGGCCGATGACGCCCCAGATCCAGTCGCGCTCCTCGGGACGCAGCTGCGGGCCCCACTTGTTCTCGAGCTGCGAGGCGGCCTGCTCCGGATCGGCCGTGGCCATCTTGATCAGGGCGAGTCCCACCATCTCCTGGCGCGCGCGCGAGGCGGCGAACACCTTGCTGGTGAGGAAGCGGATGGGGCTCGCATTCAGCTGCTGCAGCAGCGGCAGCGCCTCGGGCTTCACCATCTCCAGCGCCGCGGCGGCGGCTCGCATGCGGTTGGCCTCCACCGACTGGCGCGCCTTGCGCCAGGCGTCGGCCGCCTCCACGCCCCGCCCGCCGCCCTTGCCGAGCAGGCTCGCCGCCGCCAGGGTGCAGCCGTCGTCATCGTCGCGCTGCGACAGCCACAGGCGCTTCACTTCCTCCGCCGCCGCGGGAATCGCGATGGGATCGGCCTGCGCCTCCACCAGCAGCGCATAGCAGCGCACCTGGCGGTCGTCGTTCATGCGGTATTTCGGATACTCCTGCGCGAAGGTCGCCCACTCGCGGCGCTCGCCGAGCAGCAGCAGCCAGTCGTTGCGCAGGCGGTCTTCCTGGTACGTCCCTGCGAGGCGCGCGAGCACCTGCTGGATCTCCGCCGGCGGGGCGGATTCGAGGCGGGAGCGCATCTCCCAATAGGCGGCCCAAGGCTCCAGGACGTGGCCCTGCGCCTGGGGCAACAGCTGAGCCAGGCGGGCGCTGTCGTTGCGGCGAAAGGCGTCCTGCATCTGGAGCAGGACATCGTCGCGCGGCTGCGCCTGCGCAGAGCCCAACAGGGCGACGGCCAAGGATGCCAGAATCGTTCTGAGCTTCATCGGGGAATTATGGACAGGTCGGAAGAAAAACGGGCTTTGCGCCAACGGCTGATCGAGCAACGCCTCAAGCTGCCCGATCGCCTACACCGCGCCGAATTGCTCCAGCGCGTGATGCGCATCTGGCTGGTGGGCCGCCCCGACACCGTGATCGGCGCGTACTGGCCGATCAAGGGCGAGTTCGATCCGCTGCCGGCGCTGCATCGCTGGAAGGAGGATGGCGAACTGCTGGACGAACCGCAGTTGCGCCGCATCGGGCTGCCGGTGGTGGACAAGCTCCATCAGACGCTGAAGTTCCACGCATGGTTCCCCGGCTGCCCGATGGAAGAAGATGCGTACGGCATCCCGAAACCCAAGGACACCGAAGTGGTGGTGCCCACGCTGCTGTTCGTGCCGTGCGTCGGCTACGCCGCGGGCGGCTACCGGCTGGGCTACGGCGGCGGCTTCTACGACCGCACGCTGGCGGAATTGAAGCCGCGGCCGCACACGGTGGGCCTGGGTTTCGCGCACGGGTTCCTCCCGAACCTCGAGCCCGAGGCGCACGACGTGGCGCTGGACGCGATCCTCACGGAGCTGGGGGTGGCCTGGCCGATTTCGCTGGACGACGACTAATTGTCCGTCGTCCCCGCGGAGGCGGGGACCCAGGGCGCCCTGGATTCCCGCCGTCGCGGGAATGACGGTTCAGACGTTTGCCGCCCGGATCAATCGATGTTGTCCAGCGTATCCGGGTCCGGCACTTCCCCTATCGTCTCCCGCGTGATCCGGCTTTGCGCCATCAGCCAGTCGCAGAAGGCGCGGATGTCCGGCCGCTGCGCGCTGCGCGGCCCCACGATCAGCCAATAGGCCATGGGCGAATCCATGCGCAGCTTGGGGATCGGCTCGATCAGGTCGCCGTTCGCGAGGTGCTCCGCCACCAGCGGCAGGCGCGCGAGCACCACGCCCTGGCCGGTGAGCGCCGCCTGCACCATCTGGTACGCGTAGTTGAAATAGAGCCAGCGCTTGGGCTGCAGCTTCTGCAGCCCGTGCTCGTCGAACCAGCGCCGCCACGTGAGCCACTCCAGGTGCGTGTGGTGCGCGTCGCCGGCCTCGATCAGCGTGAATTGCGCCATGTCGGCCGGCTTGTGGATCGTCTTGCCGTCCTTCAGCAGCCAGGGGCTCACCACCGGCGTGAGCTGCTCGCCGAACAGGCGCACCGCCTGTGGCGGCATCGCGTTCATCGGGCCGTAGCGCAGCGCCATGTCGACGTCGGCCACTTCGAGGTCCAGCGTGTTGTCGGTGGCGTCGATGCGGATGTCGATGTCGGGGTTGTCGCGCTGGAATTGCTCCAGCCGCGGGATCAGCCACATCGAGGCGAAGGACGCGAACGTGGTCAGCGCCACCGCGCGGCGGCCGGCGCTCTGGCGGATCTGCCGCACGGCGCCGTCGATGCGCGGCAGCGACTGCGACACCGCCATCAGCAGCTGCGCACCCGCGCTCGTGAGCTCCACCGCGCGGGTGTGGCGCAGGAACAGGCCCACGCCCACTTCTTCCTCCAGCGCCTGGATCTGGCGACTGACGGCCGACTGGGTGAGCGCCATCTCCTCGGCGGCGGCGCGGAAGTTCAGGTGCCGCGCGACGGCCTCGAAGGCCCGCAGGTGGCCGGCCGAAATGGGGCGGGTGCGCAGGTGGGTCTGTGAATGCTGCATGACGCGATTGATGCGAATCCGGAATCAATAGCGTAGCCGTATTTCATTGGACCGCCAAGCGGGCGTGACCGATCATCCCATTCCGAAATGCCATCACCCAGGAGAACGCCATGAGCGCCCGCGCCGTCACCCAACTGCTCCAGTCCGCTCCCGCCACGGCCCTGCCGGGCACGTGGAAACTGGCGCGCGGCCGCGCCGTCACGCTGCGTCCCGCGAGCGACGGCATCCTGCGGGTGGCGCACGGCCGCGTCTATGCCACGGTCGATGGCCCGCACGGCGGCACGCCCTTCGACGCCGGCGACCACGTGCTGGAAGTCGGCAAGTCGATGTACCTGCGGGCCGGCCAGGGCGTGGTGATCGAGGCCTGGAATGCCCAGGGTGCCTCCTACTTCGCGTGGGATCCCGTCTTCGCGCCCGCCCGGCCGCGGGCGACGGTGGCGGCGGTGCTGCAGCCGCTGGCCGACCTGCGCATGGCCGCCAGCCTGGCGCTGCGCGCCGCCGGCCAGCTCGCGAGCGGCCTCGCCCGCCTGGCGTGGGACCGCCTTCGCGGCCGCCAGGCTGGCGTGAACGCCCGGCGCGCCCACGGCGCCTGCTGACGTCCCTGCGCGCGGCGGGCGGCCACCATAATCGGCGGCATGCCCGCCGCCTCCCCGCCTGTCCCCCCGCCGCTGCATGTCGTCGTCATGGGGGTCGCCGGCTGCGGCAAGTCGGTCGCGGGGGCGGAACTCGCCGCGCGCCTGGGCCTGCCGCTGGTGGAAGGCGACGATTTCCATCCGCCAGCCAACATCGAGAAGATGCGCGCCGCGACACCCCTGACCGATGCGGACCGCGCGGAGTGGCTGCAGCGGCTGGCCGCCGAGCTGCGCACGCACCCGCGCGGCGCCGTGCTCACCTGCTCGGCGCTCAAGCGGGGCTACCGCGACATCCTGCGCACCGCGGTGCCGCGCCTGCATTTCGTGCACCTCGCCCTGTCGCCGCACCAGGCGCTGGAGCGCGTGGCGGCGCGCACCGACCACTTCTATCCCCCCAGCCTGGTGGCCAGCCAGTTCGAGGCGCTGGAAGACCCGGCCGGCGAACCGCACGTGTACGTGGCCGACGCCACCCAGCACGTGGACCGGCTGGTGGACGATGCGGCCCGCTGGCTGGCGGGGGCTTCCACGGCGTTCAACAATGCGTAACGGGTTTCGCTAAGTAGAATCATCGGCAACCCCACGCCCACCCGCAGGAACCCATGACCAAGGCATTCGCGAGCCAGGCCGACCTGGCCGACAAGAAGATCACCTTCGAGCAGCTCTCGCCGCACTGCTGGGCGTACACCGCCGAGGGCGACCCCAACTCGGGCGTGAT